>NZ_JBHXSO010000061.1:9599-45013 GCF_042714775.1 Streptomyces sp. NPDC058691
CCCCGCCTGTATCGTGGCGTTTCACCGCGGCCGGCGGGGCGCCGTGTGGTGGGGGTTCCCCCCCGTTGTTTTGGCGGGCGGGGGCCGCCCGGGGCGGGGGTTCCCCGGGGCCGGGCCCGGCTGCCCGGCGTGTTACTTGGCCTTCTCGAGGATCTCGACGACGCGCCAGCGCTTGCTCGCGGACAGCGGCCGGGTCTCCATGAGGAGGACACGGTCGCCGACGCCCGCGGCGTTCTGCTCGTCGTGCGCCTTGAGCTTGTTGGTGCGGCGGATGACCTTGCCGTAGAGGGCGTGCTTCACACGGTCCTCGACGGCGACCACAACGGTCTTGTCCATCTTGTCGCTCACCACGAGGCCCTCACGGGTCTTGCGGTCGCCGCGCTGCTCGCTGCTCTCAGTCACATTCTTCTCGCTCATCAGGCGTTCTCCACCGTCTCGATGCCGAGCTCACGCTCACGCATGAGGGTGTAGATCCGGGCGATGTCCTTGCGGACGATCTTCAGCCGGGAGTTGTTCTCGAGCTGTCCGGTGGCCGCCTGGAAGCGGAGGTTGAACAGCTCCTCCTTGGCCTCACGCAGCTTGCCGACGAGTTCCTCGTCGCCCAGCTGACGCAGCTCGGTCGCCTTGGTACCGGCCGCCATCACAGCTCACCTGCCTCGCGCCGGACGATCCGGCACTTCATCGGAAGCTTGTGGGCGGCTCGGGTGAGCGCCTCACGCGCAACCTTCTCGTTCGGGAAGGACAGCTCGAACATCACCCGTCCGGGCTTGACGTTCGCGATCCACCACTCCGGGGAGCCCTTACCGGAACCCATGCGGGTTTCGGCCGGCTTCTTCGTGAGGGGTCGGTCCGGGTAGATGTTGATCCAGACCTTGCCACCACGGCGGATGTGACGGGTGATGGCGATACGAGCGGACTCGATCTGCCGGTTTGTCACATACGCCGGGGTCAGCGCCTGGATGCCGTACTCACCGAACGCCAGCTCGGTGCCACCCTTGGCCATGCCATCGCGCTTGGGGTGGTGCTGCTTGCGGTGCTTGACCCGACGGGGGATCAGCATGGGGGTCAGGCCTCCGTTCCGGTGGTCTCCGCGGCCGGAGCCTCAGCGGTGGTCGCCTCGGCCTTGGGGGCCGGAGCGTCACCCTGGGGACGACGGCCGCGGCCGCCACGCTCGCCACGCTCGCCACCACGGCGCTGCGGGCGCTCGTTGCCGGCGCCACCACGGGCCGGGCGGTTGCCGGCACGGGCGGCGGCGTTGTCCGCGCGGACCTCGGCGATGTTCTTGACATCGCCCTTGTAGATCCAGACCTTCACGCCGATGCGGCCGAAGGTCGTCTTGGCCTCGAAGAAGCCGTAGTCGACGTTCGCGCGCAGCGTGTGCAGCGGAACGCGACCCTCGCGGTAGAACTCCGAGCGGGACATCTCGGCGCCGCCGAGACGGCCACCGCACTGGATCTTGATGCCCTTGGCGCCGGCCTTCATCGTGCTCTGCATGCTCTTGCGCATGGCACGACGGAAGGAGACGCGGGAGGACAGCTGCTCGGCGACGGCCTGGGCCACCAGCTGAGCGTCCGTCTCCGGGTTCTTGACCTCGAGGATGTTCAGCTGGACCTGCTTGCCGGTCAGCTTCTCCAGGTCACCGCGGATGCGGTCGGCCTCCGCGCCGCGACGGCCGATGACGATGCCCGGCCGGGCGGTGTGGATGTCGACGCGGACGCGGTCACGGGTGCGCTCGATCTCGACCTTCGAGATGCCGGCCCGCTCCATGCCCTGCGTCATCATCCGGCGGATGGCGACGTCTTCCTTGACGTAGTCCTTGTACAGCTTGTCGGCGTACCACCGGGACTTGAAGTCCGTGGTGATGCCGAGACGGAACCCGTACGGGTTAACCTTCTGGCCCATTACCGGGTTCCTTCCTTGCTGCTGACGACCACGGTGATGTGGCTGGTCCGCTTACGGATCCGGTAGGCACGACCCTGCGCACGCGGACGGAACCGCTTCAGGGTCGGGCCCTCGTCCACGAACGCCTCGCTGATGTACAGCGACTCGGCATCGGTGTGGTCGTAGTTGTGCGCGGCGTTGGCAATGGCGCTGTCGAGCACCTTGCCCACCGGCACGCTCGCGGCCTGCGGGGCGAAACGCAGGACCGCCTGAGCCTCCGTGGCACTCATGCCACGGATGAGGTCCACCACGCGGCGGGCCTTCATGGGCGTGACGCGGATGTACCGCGCCTGGGCCCTGGCTTCCATGGTTGTCCCTTCGGTGTCTGTCTTTGTCGTCACTGTTCCGCTCCGCAGGTCAGCGACGACGCGACTTGCGGTCGTCCTTCTCGTGGCCGCGGAAGGTGCGGGTCGGCGCGAACTCGCCGAGCTTGTGGCCGACCATCGACTCGGTGACAAACACCGGGACGTGCTTACGGCCGTCGTGCACCGCGATCGTGTGGCCCAGCATCGCCGGGATGATCATCGAGCGGCGGGACCAGGTCTTGATGACGTTGTGGGTACCGGCCTCGTTCTGAACGTCCACCTTCTTGATCAGGTGGTCGTCGACGAAGGGCCCCTTCTTGAGACTGCGCGGCATCTAAACCCGCTCCTAGCGCTTCTTGTTCGTCTTGCGGCGGCGGACGATGTACTTGCTGCTGGCCTTCTTCGGCGAGCGAGTACGACCTTCCTTCTGACCCCACGGGCTGACCGGGTGGCGACCACCGGAGGTCTTGCCCTCACCACCACCGTGCGGGTGGTCGACGGGGTTCATGGCCACACCGCGGACGGTCGGGCGGACGCCCTTCCAGCGCATACGGCCGGCCTTGCCCCAGTTGATGTTCGACTGCTCGGCGTTGCCGACCTCGCCGATGGTGGCGCGGCAGCGGACGTCGACCATGCGAACTTCACCGGACGGCATGCGAAGGGTGGCCATGGAGCCCTCCTTCGCCAGCAGCTGCACCGAAGAGCCCGCGGAACGGGAGATCTTCGCGCCGCCGCCGGGACGCAGCTCGATGGCGTGCACCGTCGTACCGACCGGGATGTAGCGCAGCGGAAGGTTGTTGCCCGGCTTGATGTCGGCCCCGGGGCCGTTCTCGATCCGGTCACCCTGGCTCAGCTTGGCCGGGGCCAGGATGTAGCGCTTCTCGCCGTCCGCGTAGTGCAGGAGCGCGATGCGCGCGGTGCGGTTGGGGTCGTACTCGATGTGCGCGACCTTGGCCGGCACGCCGTCCTTGTCGTGACGACGGAAGTCGATCACGCGGTAGGCGCGCTTGTGGCCACCACCCTGGTGGCGAACGGTCACACGACCGGCGTTGTTACGGCCGCCCTTGCTGTGCAGGGGGCGGACCAGCGACTTCTCCGGCGTGGACCGCGTGACCTCGACAAAGTCGGCGACGCTGGAGCCACGACGGCCCGGGGTCGTCGGCTTGTACTTGCGGATACCCATTTCTCAGTCCTCGGAATATTCCGGACTTCGACTCGATCCGATCCCCGTTAGGAGACCGGACCGCCGAAGATGTCGATGCGGTCGCCCTCAGCGAGGGTCACGATGGCGCGCTTGGTGTCCTTGCGCTTGCCGAAACCGGTCTTGGTGCGCTTGCGCTTACCCTGACGGTTGATCGTGTTGACCCCGGTGACCTTGACCGAGAAGACCGCCTCGACGGCCTGCTTGATCTGGGTCTTGTTCGCGCGCGGGTCGACGACGAACGTGTACTTGTTCTCGTCCAGCAGCGCGTAGCTCTTCTCGGAGACCACCGGCTTGACCAGGATGTCACGGTGGTCCGTGAAGGTCTTGCTGGTGATCGCGGTCTGCTCGGCCATCAGGCGTCGCTCCCTTCGGTCTCGGCGGCGCCGTTACCGGTGAAGCGGTCGAAGGCGGCCTTGGTGAAGACCACGTCGTCGGAGACGAGCACGTCGTACGTGTTCAGCTGGCCGGCCTCCAGGATGTGCACCTGGGGCAGGTTGCGGGCGGACAGCCACGCGACCTCTTCGGCGCGGTCGGCGACGAGCAGCACGTTCTTGCGGTCGCTGATCTTGCCCAGCAGCGTCTTGGCGGCCTTGGTCGACGGGGACTCGCCCTCGACGACGCCGGTCACGACGTGGATGCGGTTGTGACGCGCCCGGTCGGTGAGGGCACCGCGCAGGGCGGCGGCCTTCATCTTCTTCGGGGTCCGCTGCGAGTAGTCACGCGGCACGGGACCGTGCACGACGCCACCACCGGCGAACTGCGGGGCGCGGGTCGAACCCTGACGGGCGCGGCCGGTGCCCTTCTGGCGGTACGGCTTCTTGCCGCCACCGCGGACCTCGCCACGCGTCTTGACCTTGTGCGTGCCCTGACGGGCCGCGGCCAGCTGCGCCACGACGACCTGGTGGATCAGCGGGATGCTGACCTTCGCGTCGAAGATCTCGCCCGGGAGCTCGAGGGTCCCGGCCTTGTCGCCCGCGGGCGACAGAATGTCAATGGTGCTCATATCCTCAGGCCCCCTTGGCCGCGGTGCGGACCAGGACGAGGCCGCCGTTCGGGCCGGGAACCGCGCCCTTGATGAGCAGCAGGCCCTTCTCCGCGTCAACGGCGTGGACGGTCAGGTTCTGGGTGGTGACCCGCTCGTTGCCCATGCGGCCCGCCATGCGCAGACCCTTGAACACACGGCCCGGGGTGGCGCAGCCACCGATGGAACCGGGAGAGCGGTGCTTGCGCTGGGTGCCGTGACCGGCGCCGAGGCCCTTGAAGTTGTGACGCTTCATGACACCGGCGAAGCCCTTGCCCTTGCTCTTGCCGGTGACGTCCACCTTCACGCCGGCCTCGAAGACCTCAGCGGTGATCTCCTGGCCGAGGCTGTACTCGGCGGCGTCGGAGGTGCGGAGCTCCACCAGGTGGCGGCGGGGGGTCACGTCGGCCTTGGCGAAGTGGCCCTTGAGGGGCTTGTTCACCTTGCGCGGGTCGATCTCGCCGAAGGCGATCTGGACCGACTCGTAACCGTCGACGTCGTTCGTACGGACCTGGGTCACGACGTTCGGGCCGGCCTTGACCACGGTCACCGGGACGACACGGTTGTTCTCGTCCCAGACCTGGGTCATGCCGAGCTTCTCGCCCAGGATGCCCTTGATCTGCTTAGCCATCTGTTCCGCGCCTCTCAGAGCTTGATCTCGATGTCAACGCCGGCCGGAAGGTCCAGGCGCATCAGCGAGTCAACGGTCTTGGGCGTCGGGTCGAGGATGTCGATCAGGCGCTTGTGCGTGCGCATCTCGAAGTGCTCGCGCGAGTCCTTGTACTTGTGCGGCGACTTGATGACGCAGTACACGTTCTTCTCAGTGGGCAGCGGCACCGGGCCCGCGACCTGCGCACCAGTACGCGTCACCGTCTCGACGATCTTCTTCGCCGAGGAATCGATGACCTCGTGGTCGTAGGCCTTGAGCCGGATGCGGATCTTCTGTCCCGCCATGGCTACTTCGTAGTCCTGTCTAGTAGTAACGCTCTGGAACCCGGTGGTTCGACCGTCTTCTCCGACCCACGCGGTCGGGCGTGTCGCGCCCCTTCTTGTAAATCTCCGCATGGCGGAGACCCTCAGGGAGGGGATACGTGGGAGAAGACACCCACCGAGCGCCTGGTAAGCACCCCGTTGACGCTTCCCGGAAGATTCCCGTACGTCCGCCATCCCGCCTGGGGCGGAGAGTGGCGACGAGTACTGTGGGACTCGCTTCCGGTCCTCCCGACGGGAGGCGCGCAACATCGGCGCTCGACCGAGCAACCCGGCTAGTCTGCCATACCGGACGTGCCGGACGCCAATCGGGCCGGGTAGCTTACCCCGACCCCTCCGGACTCCAAACCCGCACCCCGCCCGGGATCACAGTCCCCCGGTGAACACCAGCAGGCGCGGGGTGCCGGCGGGCAACACCGCGGGCACGTCCGGCGTGGCGCCCGCGGTCAGCCATGCGGCGAGGACCTCGGTGGACACGTCGCCGTGGGTGTCCTTGTAGAGCGCCGCGACACCGGTGACATGCGGGGCCGCCATGGACGTGCCGCTCATCCGGGTGAAACCGCCGCCCATGGCGGCCGAGGTGATGTTCGTGCCCGGGGCGTTGATGTCCACGCAGGTCCCCCAGTTGCTGAAGGCAGCCTTGCGGTCGGACTCGTCGACGGCGGCGACGGTGTAGGCGTCCGGGGCGGCCGCGGGCGAGGTGCCGCAGGCGTCGGCGTCGGCGTTGCCCGCCGCGACGACCGGGAAGACCCCGGCCGCGGCCAGCCCCTCGACCGCCCGCTCCGAGGCCTCCGTGTGCGGCCCGCCGACGGACAGGTTGGCGACGGCCGGCTTCACCGCGTGCTCCGCCACCCAGTTGACGCCCGCCACGACCGAGGCGATCGAGCCGCTGCCGTCGCAGCCCAAGACCCGCACCGACACCAGCCGGGTGCCGCGGGCAACTCCCGAGTGCGCGCCGCCGATCGTGCCGGCGACATGGGTGCCGTGGCCGTTGCAGTCCGCACCGCTCTGCCCGTCCCCTACGGCGTCGTAGCCGGGCACCGCCCGCCCGCCGAACTCCGCGTGGGCGAACTCGATACCGGTGTCGATGACGTACGAGGTGACCTTGGCGCCGGTCGCCCGCACCGAGAAGCCGGCAGTGCCCGGCTCCCGGTGGTTGATCCGGGCCAGCCCCCACGAGACCTCGTCGGCGGCCGTCGCCACCGACTGCGGCCGGGGCACGGTCACCACCGCGTCCTGCTCCACCGCCCGCACACCGGGCACCGTGCGCAGTTCCGCGACCTGCCGGTCGGTCAGCCGCGCCGCGAAGCCCAACAGGGCGCTGGTGTACGTGAACATGGGCGCCGCGCCGACCTCGCGCACCACCGAGCGCGGGTCCGTGCCGGCCGCCAGCGTCACCAGGTACTGCCCCGCGATACCGCCCTCGGACGCCATCCTGAGCGGCGCCGGGACCGGGGGTGGGCCCGCGGCCCCCGAGGTGCCCGCCAGGGCGGGGAGAACGGCCGTGAGGGCTGCGGCGACGGCCACGAGCCGGCGCGGGGATATGCGCATGGCGGAGGGCTCCAGGGGAGTCGTACGGGTGTGCACCGAACGCAACCATTCGTAACACCCGGCCATCGGGGCACGCCCGCCCGGAGCGCCATTGGTGGTACGCGGCACGCGCCGCCGGACACAACGGCGAGGGCCCCGGCCCACCGCGTGAACGGTGGGCCGGGGCCCTCGTGCAACTCGCCTACGGCAAGCGGCGGATCGCCGGGATCCTTACTTCAGGATCTTGGTGACCTGGCCGGCGCCGACGGTCCGGCCACCCTCGCGGATGGCGAACTTCAGGCCCTCCTCCATGGCGATCGGCTGGATCAGCGCGACCGTCATGGCGGTGTTGTCGCCCGGCATGACCATCTCGGTGCCCTCGGGGAGGGTCACGACGCCGGTCACGTCCGTGGTACGGAAGTAGAACTGCGGGCGGTAGTTGTTGAAGAAGGGGGTGTGACGGCCACCCTCGTCCTTCGACAGGATGTAGGCCTGGGCCTCGAAGTCGGTGTGCGGCGTGACCGAACCCGGCTTGATGATGACCTGGCCGCGCTCGACGTCCTCGCGCTTGATGCCACGGAGGAGCAGACCGACGTTCTCACCGGCCTGGCCCTCGTCGAGCAGCTTGCGGAACATCTCGATGCCGGTGACCGTGGTGGTGGTCTTCTCGGTCTTGATGCCGATGATGTCGACGGTCTCGTTGACCTTGAGGACACCACGCTCGATACGACCGGTGACGACGGTGCCACGACCGGTGATCGTGAAGACGTCCTCGATCGGCATCAGGAACGGCTTGTCGACGTCACGCTCGGGGGTGGGGATGGCCTCGTCCACGGCCGCCATGAGGCCGAGGAGCTTCTCGCCCCACTCCTTGTCGCCCTCGAGGGCCTTGAGCGCGGAGACACGGACGACCGGAAGGTCGTCGCCCGGGAACTCGTACTCGGAGAGCAGCTCGCGGACCTCGAGCTCGACGAGCTCCAGGATCTCCTCGTCGTCCACCATGTCGGCCTTGTTCAGGGCGACCACGATGTACGGAACGCCGACCTGGCGGGCCAGGAGCACGTGCTCCTTGGTCTGCGGCATCGGGCCGTCGGTGGCGGCGACCACGAGGATCGCGCCGTCCATCTGCGCGGCACCGGTGATCATGTTCTTGATGTAGTCCGCGTGACCCGGGCAGTCGACGTGGGCGTAGTGGCGCGCCTCGGTCTGGTACTCGACGTGCGCGATGGAGATGGTGATACCGCGCTGGCGCTCCTCGGGAGCCTTGTCGATCTGGTCGAAGGCCGAGGCCTCGTTCAGGTCCGGGTACGCGTCGTGCAGCACCTTGGTAATGGCGGCCGTGAGGGTCGTCTTACCGTGGTCGATGTGACCGATGGTGCCGATGTTGACGTGCGGCTTAGTCCGCTCGAACTTCGCCTTCGCCACTGGGGTCCTCCTGTGAAGTGGTTCTGGTACGCCTTACTTCATCGGCGCCAGGTGATCTTTGCTGGGTTGCGGGCGGCCGGGGTACCCGACGCTCCCCTTGCGGTTTGCGGCGGAATACCCCGAAGCCTCCCGGTCTAGCCTACGGCGTGTGTGCAGCGTGAAGAACTGCGGTTACTCGCCCTTGGCCTTCGCGATGATCTCCTCGGCGACGTTCTTGGGAACCTCGGCGTAGGAGTCGAACTGCATCGAGTAGCTCGCGCGACCCGACGTCTTGCTGCGGAGGTCGCCGACGTAGCCGAACATCTCCGAGAGCGGCACGAGGGCCTTGACGACCCGGGCGCCGGCCCGCTCCTCCATGGCCTGGATCTGGCCACGGCGGGAGTTGATGTCGCCGATGACGTCGCCCATGGACTCCTCGGGCGTGGTGACCTCGACGGCCATCATCGGCTCGAGCAGCACGGGGCTCGCCTTGCGCGCGCCCTCCTTGAAGGCCTGCGAACCGGCGATCTTGAACGCCAGCTCGGAGGAGTCGACCTCGTGGTAGGCACCGTCGAGAAGGGTGATGCGAACGCCCACCATCTCGTAGCCCGCCAGGATGCCGAACTTCATGGCCTCCTGAGCACCGGCGTCCACCGACGGGATGTACTCGCGGGGGATGCGGCCACCGGTGACCTGGTTGACGAACTCGTAGTTCGCGTCGCCACCCTCGAGAGGCTCGATGGAGATCTGGACCTTCGCGAACTGGCCCGTACCACCGGTCTGCTTCTTGTGGGTGTAGTCGATCCGGTCGACCTTCTTGCGAATGGTCTCGCGGTACGCCACCTGCGGCTTGCCGACGTTGGCCTCGACCTTGAACTCACGGCGCATGCGGTCGACCAGCACCTCGAGGTGCAGTTCGCCCATACCGCCGATGATGGTCTGGCCGGTCTCCTCGTCCGAGTGAACCTGGAAGGAGGGGTCCTCCTCCGCGAGACGCTGGATGGCGACACCCAGCTTCTCCTGGTCGCCCTTGGACTTGGGCTCGATCGCGACCTGGATGACCGGCGCCGGGAAGTCCATGGACTCCAGGATCACCGGGTTCTTCTCGTCGCTCAGCGTCTCACCGGTGGTGGTCTGCTTCAGGCCCATGACGGCGACGATGTCGCCGGCGCCCACCGACTCGATCTCCTCACGCTTGTTCGCGTGCATGCGGTAGATCTTGCCGATGCGCTCCTTGCGGCCCTTGACGGAGTTCAGCACGGCGGTGCCGGACTCCAGACGGCCGGAGTACACGCGGACGAAGGTGAGCTTGCCGAGGTGCGGGTCGCTCATGATCTTGAACGCCAGCGCCGACAGCGGCTCGTCGTCGGACGGCCTGCGCTTGACGATCTCCTCCGCGTCGCCGACCGCGTGGCCCTCGATGGCCTCGACGTCCAGCGGGGAGGGGAGGTAGCGCACGACCGCGTCGAGCAGGGGCTGAACGCCCTTGTTCTTGAAGGCGGTGCCACAGAAGACCGGGGTGACGGTGACGCCGTCGCCCTTGCCGGAGTTGATGGTGACGCGGCGGATGGCCGCGTACAGCTGCTCCTCGGTGGGCTCAGTGCCCTCCAGGTACAGCTCCATCATCTCTTCGTCGTTCTCGGCGACGGCCTCGAGCATCTTGCCGCGCCACTCGTCGGCCGCCTCGGTGTGCGTGGCCGGGATGTCGACGATGTCGTACATCTCGCCCTTGGTCGCCTCCGCGGACCAGACCAGGGCCTTCATGCGGACCAGGTCCACGACGCCCTTGAAGTCGGCCTCGGCACCGATCGGCAGCTGCATGACGATCGGGGTCGCGCCCAGCCGGTCCGTGATCATGTCGACGCAGCGGTGGAACTCCGCGCCGGTACGGTCCAGCTTGTTGACGAAGCAGATACGCGGCACGCCGTAGCGGTCCGCCTGACGCCACACGGTCTCGGACTGCGGCTCGACGCCGGCGACGCCGTCGAACACCGTCACGGCACCGTCGAGCACGCGCAGCGAACGCTCCACCTCGACGGTGAAGTCGACGTGGCCCGGCGTGTCGATGATGTTGATGGTGTGGTCGACGTTCTCCAGCGGCCAGTGACAGGTGGTCGCGGCGGACGTGATCGTGATGCCGCGCTCCTGCTCCTGCTCCATCCAGTCCATCGTGGCTGCGCCGTCGTGGACCTCACCGATCTTGTACGAGACACCGGTGTAGAACAGGATCCGCTCGGTCGTCGTCGTCTTGCCCGCGTCGATGTGGGCCATGATCCCGATGTTGCGGACCCTGGCCAGGTCAAGTGAAGTGGTAGCCATAAGGCTTCAGTCTTCTCTCGGATCTCGATGGGGTAGCGACTACCAGCGGTAGTGCGCGAAGGCCTTGTTGGACTCGGCCATCTTGTGGGTGTCCTCGCGGCGCTTCACCGCGGCACCCAGACCGTTGCTGGCGTCCATGAGCTCGTTCATCAGACGCTCGGTCATGGTCTTCTCGCGGCGGGCACGGGAGTAACCCACGAGCCAGCGCAGCGCCAGGGTGTTGGCACGACCGGGGCGGACCTCGATCGGCACCTGGTAGGTCGCACCACCGACACGGCGGGACTTGACCTCCAGGGAGGGCTTCACGTTCTCCAGGGCGCGCTTGAGCGTGATGACCGGGTCCTGGCCGGTCTTCTCGCGCAGGCCCTCGAGGGCGCCGTACACGATGCGCTCAGCGGTGGAGCGCTTCCCGTGCAGGAGGATCTTGTTGACGAGCGAGGTCACCAGAGGAGAACCGTAGACCGGGTCGATGATGACCGGGCGCTTCGGGGCGGGGCCCTTACGAGGCATTCTTACTTCTCCTTCTTGGCGCCGTAGCGGCTGCGGGCCTGCTTGCGGTTCTTGACACCCTGGGTGTCGAGCGAACCACGGATGATCTTGTAACGAACACCCGGCAGGTCCTTCACACGGCCACCACGCACGAGCACGATGGAGTGCTCCTGCAGGTTGTGACCCTCACCCGGGATGTAAGCGGTGACCTCGATGCCGCTGGTCAGACGCACACGCGCGACCTTACGCAGGGCCGAGTTCGGCTTCTTCGGGGTGGTCGTGTAGACACGCGTGCAGACGCCGCGGCGCTGGGGGGAACCCTTCAGCGCGGGCGTCTTGTTCTTCTCGACCTTGTCCTGCCGGCCCTTTCGGACCAGCTGCTGGATCGTAGGCACCGTTTCTCCGGTTTCTGTGTGCCGATCTCGATACTTCTAACCTGGAGTTTCACCGACCCACGCGGTCGGGTGTGTCGCGAGCCCCATACGCTTTCCACCGAAGTGGAAAGTGCGTATTGTCGGCGTGTCGCGGCGTTCGGCCTCGGAATCCCGCACGGACAAGTGCACGCGCAGGAACCCGGGCACACCCCAGGCACAAGGTCAGAGCGTACCCAGCGCACCCGCTCCGGTCAAAACAAATGGGATTTCGTTCCGGCGTGCCCGGAATGTCCCCATGTGTTAAGGGCCGGTGGGCGGCGTGACCTCGTTCGCCACGACGGCGACGAGAACCACCACGAGCACCGTCACGAGCAGCAGCAACGCCGAGACGACATAGCCCAGGATCAGGCCGCCCAGCGCGAGCCCGTCTCCCTGTTCACCCGTGCGGCGGATCTCCCGGCGGGCCAGATGACCCAGCACGATCGCGGGCAGCGCCGTGAGTCCCAGGAACACTCCGCTTATGCCGCAGATCAGCGCGGCGATCGCCTTGGCGTTGACTCCGGGCGGCGGCGCCGGCCGCGGGCGCGGGATGTCCAGCACCAGTACGTCCAGTTCACCGTATGTACGGGACTCGTACGCGCGCCCGATGCGCTCCTCGTACTCCTGGAGCGTCAGCCGTCCCTCGGTGTACGCGTCCTTGAGCACTTCCACCGTCCGCTCACGTGCGGCATCCCCGGCAAGCACCGTCGCACCACCTCCCCGATCCGCTCCGTCCCTCCCATAGTGCCCGAAGACGGGCACCGACGGCCGAAGGGCGGCCACCCCCGTGAGGGTGACCGCCCTTCGGCGTCATGACGTGGACGTCAGCCGTTGTACGGGCCGTAGTCGTAGTCCTCCAGCGGAACGGCCTGGCCGGAGCCGGTGCCGAACGGGCTGTAGTCGATGTCGTCGTAGCCGACGGCCGAGTACATCGCGGCCTTGGCCTCCTCGGTCGGCTCGACCCGGATGTTGCGGTAACGGGACAGACCCGTACCGGCCGGGATGAGCTTACCGATGATGACGTTCTCCTTCAGGCCCAGCAGCGAGTCGGACTTGGCGTGGATCGCCGCGTCCGTCAGGACCCTGGTCGTCTCCTGGAAGGAGGCGGCCGACAGCCAGGACTCGGTCGCCAGCGAGGCCTTGGTGATACCCATCAGCTGCGGACGGCCGGAGGCCGGGTGGCCACCCTCCGCCACGACCCGACGGTTCTCGGTCTCGAAGCGGCCGCGCTCGACCAGCTCGCCCGGCAGCAGCTCAGCGTCACCGGACTCGATGATCGTGACCCGGCGCAGCATCTGCCGGATGATGATCTCGATGTGCTTGTCGTGGATCGACACACCCTGCGAGTTGTAGACCTTCTGGACTTCCCCGACCAGGTGGACCTGGACGGCCCGCTGACCCAGGATGCGCAGCACGTCGTGCGGGTTGGTGGCACCCACGGTCAGCTTCTCGCCGACCTCGACGTGGTCGCCCTCGCTCACCATCAGACGGGCACGCTTGGAGATCGGGTAGGCGATCTCCTCGGAGCCGTCGTCCGGGGTGATGACGATCTTCTTGGTCTTCTCGGTCTCCTCGATACGGATGCGGCCGGCCGCCTCCGAGATCGGGGCGACACCCTTGGGCGTACGGGCCTCGAAGAGCTCGACGACACGCGGCAGACCCTGGGTGATGTCGTCACCGGCCACACCACCGGTGTGGAAGGTACGCATCGTCAGCTGGGTGCCGGGCTCACCGATGGACTGGGCGGCGATGATGCCGACCGCCTCACCGATGTCCACCAGCTTGCCGGTCGCGAGCGAACGGCCGTAGCACATCGCGCAGGTGCCCACCGCGGACTCGCAGGTCAGGACCGAGCGGGTCTTGACCTCGGAGACACCGTTGTGGATGAGCTGCTCGATGAGCACGTCGCCCAGGTCGGTGCCGGCGGTGGCCAGGACGCGCCCGTCCACCACGACGTCCTCGGCGAGGCAGCGCGCGTACACGCTGGTCTCGACGTCGTCCGTCTTGCGCAGCGAGCCGTCCTCGGCGCGCTCGGCGATCGCCAGCTTGAGGCCGCGGTCGGTGCCGCAGTCCTCCTCGCGGATGATGACGTCCTGGGAGACGTCCACCAGACGACGGGTCAGGTAACCCGAGTCGGCGGTGCGCAGAGCGGTGTCGGCCAGACCCTTACGGGCACCGTGGGTGGAGATGAAGTACTCCAGCACGGTCAGGCCCTCACGGAACGAGGCCTTGATGGGACGCGGGATGGTCTCGTTCTTGGCGTTGGACACCAGGCCACGCATACCCGCGATCTGACGCATCTGCATCATGTTTCCACGGGCACCCGAGTCGACCATCATGAAGATCGGGTTGGTCTTCGGGAAGTTCTCGCGCATGGCCTCGGCGACGTCGTTGGTCGCCTTCGTCCAGATCGCGATGAGCTCCTGCGTGCGCTCGTCCTTGGTGATCAGACCGCGCTCGTACTGCTTCTGGACCTTCTCGTCCTGAGCCTCGAAGCCCGCGATGATCCCCTTCTTCGCCTCGGGAACGACGATGTCGGAGATGGCCACGGTGACGCCGGAACGAGTCGCCCAGTGGAAGCCGGCCGCCTTCAGGTTGTCGAGCGTCGCCGCCACGATGACCTTGGGGTAGCGCTCGGCGAGATCGTTGACGATCTCGGAGAGCTGCTTCTTGCCCACCGGGTAGTCCACGAACGGGTAGTCCTCGGGCAGCAGCTCGTTGAAGAGCGCACGGCCCAGGGTCGTGTTCAGCCGGAAGGAGTCGCCGAGCTGCCAGGGCTCCTCGCCCTCCACGTCCGCCGGCGGGGTCCAGCCACGCGGCGGGACGGTGCCGATCGGGAAGCGGATGTCGATCCTGGACTGCAGCGACAGCTCGCGGGCGTCGAAGGCCATGATCGCCTCGGCGGTCGAGCCGAACGCCCGGCCCTCACCCTTGAGCTCGCGCTCCTCCGCGTCCGTGGTGAGGAAGAACAGACCCAGGACCATGTCCTGCGTCGGCATCGTCACCGGACGGCCGTCGGCGGGCTTGAGGATGTTGTTCGAGGACAGCATCAGGATGCGGGCCTCGGCCTGCGCCTCCGCGGACAGCGGCAGGTGCACGGCCATCTGGTCGCCGTCGAAGTCCGCGTTGAACGCGGTGCAGACGAGCGGGTGGATCTGGATGGCCTTGCCCTCGACCAGCTGCGGCTCGAAGGCCTGGATGCCGAGGCGGTGCAGGGTCGGCGCACGGTTCAGCAGCACCGGGTGCTCGGCGATGACCTCTTCGAGCACGTCGTACACGACCGTGCGGCCGCGCTCGACCATGCGCTTGGCCGACTTGATGTTCTGCGCGTGGTTCAGGTCCACCAGGCGCTTCATCACGAACGGCTTGAAGAGCTCCAGCGCCATGGCCTTGGGCAGACCACACTGGTGCAGCTTGAGCTGCGGGCCGACGACGATGACCGAACGGGCCGAGTAGTCGACGCGCTTGCCGAGCAGGTTCTGACGGAACCGGCCCTGCTTGCCCTTGAGCATGTCGGACAGCGACTTCAGCGGACGGTTGCCGGGGCCCGTCACCGGGCGGCCACGACGGCCGTTGTCGAAGAGCGCGTCGACGGCCTCCTGAAGCATGCGCTTCTCGTTGTTCACGATGATCTCGGGGGCACCGAGGTCGAGGAGGCGCTTGAGGCGGTTGTTGCGGTTGATGACGCGGCGGTACAGGTCGTTCAGGTCGGAGGTCGCGAAGCGGCCACCGTCCAGCTGCACCATCGGACGCAGGTCCGGCGGGATCACCGGGACGCAGTCCAGCACCATGCCCTGCGGCTTGTTGGTGGTCTGCAGGAACGCGGAGACGACCTTGAGGCGCTTGAGCGCACGGGTCTTCTTCTGGCCCTTGCCGGTACGGATGATCTCGCGGAGCTTGGCGGCCTCCTCGTCCAGGTCGAAGGACTCCAGGCGCTTCTGCAGCGCCGCGGCACCCATCGAACCCTGGAAGTAGGTGCCGAAGCGCTCCCGCAGCTCGCGGTAGAGCAGCTCGTCACCCTCCAGGTCCTGGACCTTGAGGTTCTTGAAGCGGGACCACACCTCGTCGAGGCGGTCCAGCTCGCGCTGGGCACGGTCGCGCAGCTGCTTCATCTCACGCTCGGCGCCCTCGCGCACCTTGCGGCGCACGTCGGACTTGGCGCCCTCGGCCTCCAGCTCGCCGAGGTCGGCCTCGAGCTTCTTCTGGCGGGACTCGATGTCCGCGTCACGGCGCTGCTCGACCTGCTGGCGCTCGACGGAGACCTGGGCCTCCAGCGAGGGCAGGTCGCGAGTGCGCCGCTCCTCGTCCACCCACGTGATCATGTAGGCGGCGAAGTAGATGACCTTCTCCAGGTCCTTCGGGGCGAGGTCGAGCAGGTAGCCCAGCCGCGACGGAACGCCCTTGAAGTACCAGATGTGGGTCACGGGAGCGGCCAGCTCGATGTGGCCCATCCGCTCACGACGCACCTTGGCGCGAGTGACCTCGACGCCGCAGCGCTCGCAGATGATGCCCTTGAAGCGGACACGCTTGTACTTGCCGCAGTAGCACTCCCAGTCCCGGGTGGGGCCGAAGATCTTCTCGCAGAAGAGCCCGTCCTTTTCCGGCTTGAGGGTGCGGTAGTTGATGGTCTCCGGCTTCTTCACTTCGCCGTGGGACCACTGCCTGATGTCGTCCGCGGTCGCAAGGCCGATCCGCAGCTCGTCGAAGAAGTTGACGTCGAGCACTTTGTCGTCAATCCCTCTTTCGGGGTCGAATGTCAAACATGTCTGAACGGTCCGGGGGGCCCTCAGGCCGCGTCAGCGGCACTGAGGGGAGGTAGCCGGGGAACTGCCGGAGCAGTTCCCCGACCGGCCCGTCAGACCTCTTCGACGCTGCTCGGCTCACGCCGGGACAGGTCGATTCCGAGCTCCTCCGCAGCGCGGAAGACGTCCTCGTCGGTGTCGCGCATCTCGATCGACATGCCGTCCGAGGACAGCACCTCCACGTTGAGGCAGAGCGACTGCATTTCCTTGATGAGCACCTTGAAGGACTCGGGAATGCCCGGCTCGGGAATGTTCTCGCCCTTGACGATGGCCTCGTAGACCTTCACACGGCCGAGAACGTCGTCGGACTTGATGGTGAGGAGCTCCTGCAGCGCGTAGGCCGCGCCGTATGCCTCAAGGGCCCACACCTCCATCTCGCCGAATCGCTGACCACCGAACTGCGCCTTACCACCCAGCGGCTGCTGGGTGATCATCGAGTACGGACCGGTGGAACGGGCGTGCAGCTTGTCGTCCACCAGGTGGTGCAGCTTGAGGATGTACATGTAGCCGATCGAGATCGGGTCCGGGAACGGCTCGCCGGAGCGGCCGTCGAAGAGCCGTGCCTTACCGGAGGGCAGCACCAGGCGCTGGCCGTCGCGGTTCGGGATCGTGGCCTCGAAGAGGCCGGTGATCTCGTCCTCGCGGGCACCGTCGAACACCGGGGTGGCGACGTTGGTGCCGGCGGCGACCTGGTCGGCGCCGATCGCCGTGAGGCGGCGCGCCCACTCGTCGCCGAGGCCGGAGACATCCCAGCCTTGTGCGGCGAGCCAGCCCAGGTGGATCTCCAGGACCTGTCCCGGGTTCATTCGGGACGGGACACCCAGGGGGTTGAGGATGATGTCGACCGCGGTGCCGTCCTCCAGGAACGGCATGTCCTCGATCGGCAGGATCTTGGAGATGACGCCCTTGTTGCCGTGACGGCCGGCGAGCTTGTCACCATCGGTGATCTTGCGCTTCTGCGCGACGTAGACGCGGACCAGCTGGTTCACGCCCGGGGGCAGCTCGTCGCCCTCCTCGCGGTCGAAGACGCGCACGCCGATGACCTTGCCGGTCTCGCCGTGCGGCACCTTCAGCGAGGTGTCGCGGACCTCACGGGCCTTCTCGCCGAAGATCGCGCGCAGCAGGCGCTCCTCCGGGGTCAGCTCGGTCTCGCCCTTGGGCGTGACCTTGCCGACCAGGATGTCGCCGGCGACGACCTCGGCACCGATGCGGATGATGCCGCGCTCGTCCAGGTCCGCCAGGACCTCCTCGGAGACGTTCGGGATGTCCCGGGTGATCTCCTCGGGGCCGAGCTTGGTGTCACGGGCGTCGACCTCGTGCTCCTCGATGTGGATCGAGGAGAGGACGTCGTCCTGCACGAGGCGCTGCGACAGGATGATCGCGTCCTCGTAGTTGTGACCCTCCCACGGCATGAACGCGACCAGCAGGTTCTTGCCGAGCGCCATCTCGCCCTGCTCGGTGGACGGACCGTCGGCGAGCACCTGGCCGGCGATCACCCGGGCGCCCTCGTCCACGACGACCTTCTGGTTGAAGGACGTGCCCTGGTTCGAGCGGGAGAACTTGGCGACGCGGTAGGTGTTGTACGTGCCGTCGTCGTTGGCGACGGTGACGTAGTCCGCGGAGACCTCCTGGACCACACCGTCCTTGTCGGCCTTGATGACGTCACCGGCGTCGACCGCGCAGCGGTACTCCATGCCGGTGCCGACCAGCGGGGCCTGCGCCTTCAGCAGCGGCACCGCCTGGCGCATCATGTTGGAGCCCATGAGCGCGCGGTTGGCGTCGTCGTGCTCGAGGAACGGGATCATGGCGGTCGCGACCGACACCATCTGGCGCGGCGAGACGTCCATGTAGTCCACGTCCTCGCCGGGGACGTAGTCGATCTCACCGCCACGGCGGCGCACCAGGACGCGGGACTCCGCGAAGCGGTTGTCCTCCGTCAGCGGCGCGTTCGCCTGGGCGATGACGAAGCGGTCCTCCTCGTCGGCCGTGAGGAAGTTGACCTCGTCGGTCACGATGCCGGTCTCGTCGACCTTGCGGTACGGGGTCTCCACGAAGCCGAACGCGTTGACCCGGCCATAGGAGGCCAGCGAGCCGATCAGACCGATGTTCGGGCCTTCGGGGGTCTCGATCGGGCACATGCGTCCGTAGTGGGACGGGTGCACGTCACGGACCTCGAAGCCGGCCCGCTCACGGGACAGACCACCGGGGCCCAGCGCGGACAGACGGCGCTTGTGGGTCAGGCCCGACAGCGGGTTCGTCTGGTCCATGAACTGGGACAGCTGGCTGGTGCCGAAGAACTCCTTGATGGAGGCGACGACCGGCCGGATGTTGATCAGGGTCTGCGGCGTGATCGCCTCGACGTCCTGGGTGGTCATCCGCTCGCGGACGACGCGCTCCATACGGGCCAGACCCGTGCGGACCTGGTTCTGGATGAGCTCGCCGACGTTGCGCAGACGACGGTTGCCGAAGTGGTCGATGTCGTCGACCTCGACGACCACGGAGGAACCGTTGTCACCGGTGGTCTCGGTCTCGCCCGCGTGCAGCTTGACCAGGTACTTGATCGCCGAGATGACGTCCTCGACGGTCAGCACACCGGCGTCGAGCGGCGCGTCGGCACCCAGCTTCTTGTTGATCTTGTAGCGACCGACCTTGGCCAGGTCGTACCGCTTGGGGTTGAAGTAGAGGTTCTCCAGCAGCGTCTGCGCGGCCTCACGGGTCGGGGGCTCGCCCGGACGCAGCTTGCGGTAGATGTCCAGCAGCGCGTCGTCCTGGCCCTGGGTGTGGTCCTTCTCCAGGGTGGCGCGCATGGACTCGTACTCGCCGAACTCCTCGAGGATCTGCTCGGTGGTCCAGCCGAGCGCCTTCAGGAGGACGGTGACGGACTGCTTGCGCTTGCGGTCGATGCGGACACCGACCATGTCGCGCTTGTCGATCTCCATCTCCAGCCAGGCACCCCGGGAGGGGATGACCTTGGCGGAGTAGATGTCCTTGTCGGACGTCTTGTCGATCTGGCTGTCGAAGTAGACACCCGGCGAGCGGACCAGCTGGGACACCACGACACGCTCGGTGCCGTTGATGACGAAGGTGCCCTTGTTCGTCATGAGCGGGAAGTCGCCCATGAAGACGGTCTGGGACTTGATCTCACCGGTCTCGTTGTTGGTGAACTCGGCCGTGACGAAGAGCGGGGCCGCGTACGTGAAGTCGCGCTCCTTGCATTCGTCGATCGAGTTCTTCGGAGGCTCGAAACGGTGGTCGCGGAAGGTCAGCGACATCGACCCGGAGAAGTCCTCGATCGGCGAGATCTCCTCGAAGATCTCTTCCAGACCGGACTTGGTGGGGACGTCCTGGCCACTGTCCAGGGCCGCCTCGACGCGAGACTTCCACGCGGCGTTGCCGAGGAGCCAGTCAAAGCTCTCGGTCTGCAGCGCGAGGAGGTTCGGGACCTCGAGGGGCTCCTTGATCTTCGCGAAAGAAATGCGCAGCGGGGCGGTGCTTGCGCCGTTGTTCGAATTGGCAGTCGAGGCGTTGCGCGAGGCGGCCAAGAGGGGGTCCTTCCGAGGGCTCGGACTCACTACGCGCGTACCGGCTTCCGCCCCCGGGCGCAGACAAGGATGTCCTGGTCAGGACAGTTCCTCACGTGTGCTCAGGCTTGGGCTTGTCCCTGGTGACGGGCCAGGCGACAGCTAACAGGCAGCGCAAAGGGTCAGTGTAGCCACTTGGCACACTGATGTCCAGTGCAGAGTTTCGGAGACCGGTGCTGCACCAATCTCGTCCTCCGTAGGGGTCGGTAGGAGCCCCTTGTTGTGAGCCGTCATGCCCCTCGTTCACGCTTGCCACGCTAGGCATTCCCGCATCGCCCTCGATCCATGCCTCGGTACATGGCCGATGTGGCGACGCGTCCTGAGAATCGCGCGCTGCGTGCGGTTCGTCAAGGCCTCCGCCCCGCGGAGATCGTCACAGGGGGTGGCGCGCGACGAACGGCAACGTAAGCGGAACGACGATGATCACCTTACCGGGCGATGATGACAGCCCGGGTGAAGGCCCACGCAAACGACCGAGGGCGGCCACCCGAAAGGGTGGCCGCCCTGCGGCTGATCAGCCCCGGGAGGGGCGTAGATCACTTGACCTCGACGGACGCGCCCGCGGCCTTGAGGGACTCGGCAGCCTTGTCGGCGGCCTCCTTGGCGACCTTCTCGAGAACCGGCTTCGGAGCGCCGTCCACGAGGTCCTTGGCCTCCTTCAGACCCAGGGAGGTCAGCTCGCGCACGACCTTGATGACCTGGATCTTCTTCTCGCCGGCACCGGTGAGGATGACGTCGAACTCGTCCTGCTCCTCGACGGCCTCGACCGGGGCACCCGGGCCCGCGGGGCCCGCGATGGCGACCGGGGCGGCGGCGGTGACGTCGAACTTCTCCTCGAAGGCCTTCACGAACTCGGAGAGCTCGATGAGGGTCATCTCCTCGAACTGCGCGAGCAGGTCGTCCTGGGTGAGCTTCGCCATGATGGCGGTCCTTCCACTAATTCGGCTGGTGCCGTATGTACATTGCGGCGGGCGTACGGGCCCGCTAGAGAACAGCGGGAGTGGTTACTCCGCGTCCTCGGCGGGAGCCGGCTCGCCGGCACCGCCCTGCTCCGCCTGCTTGGCACGGAGCGCGTCCACGGTGCGGACGAGCTTCGAGGGCAGCGCCTGGAAGACCGCGGCAGCCTGGGAGGGCTTGGCCTTCATGGCACCCGCCAGCTTGGCGAGCAGCACCTCGCGGGACTCGAGGTCCGCGAGCTTCTTGATCTCATCGGCGGACAGCGGCTTGCCGTCAAGCACACCGCCCTTGATGATGAGGTTCGGGTTGTCCTTGGCGAAGTCACGAAGACCCTTCGCCGACTCCACCGGGTCACCGGTGACGAAGGCGACAGCAGTCGGACCCGCGAACAGGTCGTCCAGCTGGCTGATCCCGGCCTCGTTGGCCGCGATCTTGGTCAGCGTGTTCTTCACCACGGCGTACGTGGCGTTCTCACCGAGCGAACGGCGCAGCGTCTTGAGCTGCGCCACGGTGAGACCGCGGTACTCGGTCAGCACGGCGGCGTTGGAGCTGCGGAACTTGTCCGTCAGCTCGGCAACCGCGGCGCCCTTCTCGGGCTTCGCCATAGAGCCTCGGCCTCCTTCCGGGTGATTCGGACCGCACGGTAAGGGGCCGGGCAAAACAAACGCCCCGGCGCAGGCGCACGGGGCGTGACTCGACCAGGACCGCAAAACGATCCCGGGAGTACATCCACAGTCACCTGCGCGGGTCGTCCGCAATAAACGGATCCTTCGGCCGCCGCACCTGTGAGGGCACGGCAACGACCAGCGGTCTTTGGCTTCTGGGGAAGAGTACGCGAACCGATCGGCGGCAAGCAAATCGGGCGTCAGGGCCTCAGGGGCCCCGGCGTCAGCCGTTCACACCGGTCGGCTTCATGTCCTTCAGCATCTTGAAGAGGTCGACGGTGTCCTTGGCCGGCGGCGCCTGGACGTCGGCCGCGGCGCCGTAGTCGGAGTAGTCGGCGCGGAGCTCCATGGTGCCCTCCGACGTCTCCATCCCGACGGCCATCCGGACCGGGTAGTGGTCGGCGTTGACCCAGAGCTCGGTGTCGTAGCCCTTGATCCCCGCCTTCTTGGTGTTGGCGATCACGGTCTTGCGCTGCTGCTCGGTGAGGCCCGAGGAGGCCTTGTTGGCGTCGAGCATCTCCTCGAAGCTGAGCGTGCCCTTGTAGTGCTCCGCCCGGACGCCGCCGACCTTCTCCGAACCGAGGTGCTTGAGGTTCGGCGACTCCAGCAACAGGGCGAGCTGCTGCGACGGGTCCTGGTTCATGTTCTCCAGGCCGGCGCTCATCTGCTTCTGCATCGCCTCGTTGCCGGTCGCCGCGGCGGCGGCCTTGAAGTCCAGCTTCATCCAGCGCTTGCCGCCCATGGCGGCGGCCTGCGCGGTGCCCATGTCCATGTACATGACGTTGTCCACCATCACCATGCGCACCTGGGAGGGGGCGTCGGGGGCACCGTCGGTCAGGGCGGAACCACTGACCACCATGTCCATCACCGCGGGGTCCCAGCCCTGTACGCCGGAGATCCGCATGGTGCCGCTCTCCTTCGAGCCGGACGGCATCTCCATCGTCATCCGGACCTTGGCGGACTTGGCATCGGCGGTCTTGGTGAAGGCGTCCTTGATGAACTGGAGGGCCTGGCTCCGCGTCTGCAGGACCTCGGCCTTGCCCCCACCGCTGCCCGTGCCGCCGCTCTGGCAGCCTGCGAGACCCACCACGACGGCCGCGGCCGCCAGACCGGCGCTCGCGCGCTTCCCTACGGACATGCTCATGAATTCCCACCCCTGGATCTCGTTCTTCCGGCTCCGGTGAGTACCCGGGGCCGGTGGCACGCTAGCGCACCCCGCCGACACTGTCGTACGAAAAAACCGGCCCCGCGCCTTGGAGGCGCGGGGCCGGTTCACAGCACACGACCCGGTCAGAGAGCGGCCGGGTCCTCCTCGGTGAGGAGGTTGCGGGTGCGGTTGGAGTCCAGCGGGATGCCGGGGCCCATCGTGGTGCTGATGGCGGCCTTCTTGATGTAGCGGCCCTTGGCGGCGGACGGCTTCAGACGCAGGATCTCGTCCAGCGCGGCGCCGTAGTTCTCGACCAGCTGCTGCTCACCGAAGGAGGTCTTGCCGATGATGAAGTGCAGGTTCGAGTGCTTGTCGACGCGGAACTCGATCTTGCCGCCCTTGATCTCGGTGACGGCCTTGGCGACGTCGGGGGTGACGGTGCCGGTCTTCGGGTTCGGCATCAGACCACGGGGGCCGAGGACGCGGCCCAGGCGGCCGACCTTGCCCATGAGGTCCGGGGTGGCGACGACGGCGTCGAAGTCCAGACGGCCCTTCGCCACCTCGTCGATCAGCTCGTCGGCGCCGACGATGTCGGCGCCCGCGGCACGCGCGGCCTCGGCACGGTCACCGGTCGCGAAGACCAGGACCCGGGCGGTCTTACCGGTGCCGTGCGGAAGGTTCACGGTGCCACGGACCATCTGGTCGGCCTTGCGCGGGTCGACGCCCAGACGGAAGGCCACCTCGACGGTGCTGTCGAACTTGGTGCTGGAGGTCTCCTTGGCGAGACGGACCGCCTCGAGGGGGGCGTACACGCGCTCCCGGTCGATCTTGCTGTCCGCAGCGCGGAGAGACTTGCTGCGCTTGCTCACTGCTGCTCCTGTGTGTCTGGAGGAGTCGTGGTGCGGGCCGAGCCGGCCCTGCCACGTTCTTGCGGGTGGGATGTGGTGCGGGGAGGCTGTGTCAGCCCTCGACCGTGATGCCCATGGAACGCGCGGTGCCGGCGATGATCTTCTCGGCGGCGTCCAGGTCGTTCGCGTTCAGGTCGGGCAGCTTGGTCGTGGCGATCTCGCGGACCTGGTCACGCGTCAGCTTCGCGACCTTGGTCTTGTGCGGCTCGCCGGAGCCCTTCTCCACACCCGCGGCCTTGAGGATCATGCGCGAGGCCGGCGGGGTCTTGGTGATGAAGGTGAAGGAACGGTCGTCGTAGACCGTGATCTCCACCGGGATCACCCAGCCGCGCTGCGACTCGGTCGCCGCGTTGTAGGCCTTGCAGAACTCCATGATGTTGACGCCGTGCTGGCCGAGCGCCGGGCCGACGGGCGGGGCCGGGTTGGCCGCACCTGCGTTGATCTGGAGCTTGATAAGCCCCGTGACCTTCTTCTTCTTGGGAGGCATTGCTCTCTCCGGGTCCTAGTGAGAGTGTTCCTGCCTGCGAACAGGCATACCGCACGATTTTAGCGGTGTGCGCCGAATCCCGGAAACCGGCAGGTCAGACCCGCCACTGGGACCGCCTACCGCCCTGCGGGGCCCGGCGCGCGAAAGAGCCCCTGCCCAGCGGGGAACGCTGGAGGCAGGGGCCCTTTCGGAAGATCGTCCGGCTAGTTCTTCTGGATCTGGTCGAAGCTGAGCTCGACCGGGGTCTCGCGGCCGAAGATCTCGACGAGGCCCTTGACCTTCTTGGAGTCGGGGTTGATCTCGTTGATCGTGGCCTGGAGGGTCGCGAAGGGGCCGTCGGTGACCGTGACCGAGTCGCCGACCTCGAAGTCCAGCACCTGGACCTCGACCTTGCGCTTCGTGACACCGCCCTCGCCGCCCTCGGCGGCGGCCTGCTCCTCGGCCTCGGGAGCGAGCATCTTGGTGACCTCGTCCAGCGTCAGCGGGTACGGGTCGTAGGCGTTGCCGACGAAGCCGGTGACACCGGGCGTGTTGCGGACGACGCCCCACGACTCGTTCGTCAGGTCCATGCGCACCAGCACATAGCCGGGGAGCTTGTTCTGGCGGACGGTGCGGCGGTCGCCGTTCTTGATCTGGACGACTTCTTCCTGGGGCACTTCGGCCTGGTAGATGTAGTCCTCGACGTTCAGCGAGACGGCGCGCTGCTCCAGGTTGGACTTCACGCGGTTCTCGTAGCCGGCGTAGGTGTGGATGACGTACCACTCGCCCGGCAGGGCACGCAGCTCATCGCGGAACGCCGCCACCGGGTCCACCGGGGCCTGCTCCTCCGCGGACTCCTCGTCCTCACCCTCGACGGCCGTCGCCTCGTCCTCGTCGACGACCTGCACCGCGTCCTGCTCGGCCGGCTCACCGGCGGCCTTGTCAGCAGCCTCGGCCTGGTCGATGTCGCCGTCGGCGGCCTCGACGATGTCGAGCGCGGTGTCGTCGCCCTCGACGGTCTCGTCGGCGTCGTACAGGTTCGGGTCAGACACGGTCGCTGCTTCTTCCTTCAAGATCTGGAACAGGCGGTCGGGCACCGCGGGTGCCCTCCGCGAGGGGAATCACCCGAAGATGTACGAGACGCCCTTATTGAGTCCCCAGTCAATCACGGTCACGAGCGCGATGATGACCACAACGAAGACAATCACCACGCTGGTGTACGTGCTGAGCTCGCTGCGCGTCGGCCAGACGACCTTGCGCAGTTCCGCCACGATCTGGCGGTAGAAGAGCGCGAGGCGGGCCAGAGGGCCCTTCTTCCCGCGCTTGCCGCCGCGACGGGCCTTCTTGGAACCGTCGTCCGCGGAATCGTCGTCAGGGCGACCGCTTTCAGGTGTTGCGGTCGAGCCCAGGGCTTCCGTCACTCGTCCTCACCTGAATCCGATTGATTGCCGATGCTGCTGATACTGCTAGTACTGCTGGTACAGCCGATACAACAGCGAAGCGTCTGCCTGCTTGCAGCAGGGCCGGAGGGACTCGAACCCCCAACCGCTGGTTTTGGAGACCAGTGCTCTACCAATTGAGCTACGACCCTTCGAGTGTCCCCCAACGTACCGCATCCGGCCGAGTGCACGATGTGCACAGGCAAGATCGGCTCGTGGGGGCCATCGACGGATGAGTGTACGTGTTCCGGGCCCGGCCGTCGAATGCGTTGCGTGTTCGGCGCGGATGGGCGCGGTTCCGACCGGAACGTGAACTCGTGTGCCCGGGACCCCCGGGGTCTGCGACGATGCAGACATGACCGCAGCAACTGAACGACGCGTGTCGGCCCGCATCGGGTCGATCTCCGAGTCCGCGACGCTCGCCGTGGACGCCAAGGCCAAAGCGCTCAAGGCCGCCGGGCGACCGGTCATCGGCTTCGGTGCCGGCGAGCCCGACTTCCCCACGCCCGACTACATCGTCGAGGCGGCCGTGGAGGCGTGCCGCAATCCGAAGTACCACCGCTACACCCCCGCCGGCGGGCTGCCGGAGCTGAAGGCCGCGATCGCCGCCAAGACGCTGCGCGACTCCGGCTACGAGGTCGACGCCTCCCAGATCCTGGTCACCAACGGCGGCAAGCAGGCCATCTACGAGGCCTTCGCCGCCATCCTCGACCCGGGCGACGAGGTCATCGTCCCGGCCCCGTACTGGACGACCTACCCGGAGTCGATCCGGCTGGCCGGCGGTGTCCCGGTCGAGGTCGTGGCCGACGAGACGACCGGCTACCGGGTCTCGGTCGAGCAGCTGGAGGCCGCGCGCACCGAGAACACCAAGGTCGTGCTCTTCGTGTCGCCGTCCAACCCGACCGGCGCCGTCTACAGCGAGGCCGAGACCGAGGCGATCGGCCGCTGGGCCGCCGAGCACGGCCTGTGGGTGCTGACCGACGAGATCTACGAGCACCTGGTCTACGGCGGCGCCTCCGCGGTCTCGATGCCCGCGGTCCTGCCCGAGCTGCGCGACAAGTGCATCGTGGTCAACGGCGTCGCCAAGACGTACGCCATGACCGGCTGGCGCGTCGGGTGGGTGATCGGCCCCAAGGACGTGATCAAGGCCGCCACCAACCTGCAGTCGCACGCCACCTCGAACGTGAGCAACGTCGCACAGGTCGCCGCCCTGACCGCCGTCTCCGGCGATCTGGAGGCCGTGGCGAAGATGCGCGAGGCCTTCGACCGGCGCCGGCAGACGATCGTGCGGATGCTCAACGAGATCCCGGGCGTGGTGTGCCCCGAGCCCGAGGGCGCGTTCTACGTGTACCCGTCGGTCAAGGGCGTGCTCGGCAAGGACATCCGCGGCAGGCGGCCGCAGAGCTCCGTGGAGCTCGCCGAGCTCATCCTGGAGGACGTCGAGGTCGCGGTCGTCCCCGGCGAGGCCTTCGGCACCCCGGGCTATCTGCGCCTGTCGTACGCGCTCGGTGACGAGGACCTGGTCGAGGGCGTCTCCCGGATCCAGAAGCTGCTGGGCGAGGCCAAGGACTGACGGCACCGCCGCATCAGGGCTGTCGCGGGTCCCGGCCGGTCGGCCGGGACCCGCGCGCGTGTGCGGGCAAGCCCTCGTTCGGGGAAAGCGCTACCGGCACCCCCGCGCGGTGCGGCAGGATCTCTGAATGGCACGCGATGTTTCCCTCCTCCCCAAGGCGCACCTCCACCTGCACTTCACCGGCTCGATGCGGCCGGCGACCCTGCTGGAACTGGCCGGCAAGTACGGGGTGCACCTCCCCGAGGCCCTGACCTCCGGTGAACCGCCGAGTCTGCGCGCGACCGACGAGCGCGGCTGGTTCCGCTTCCAGCGCCTGTACGACATCGCGCGCTCGGTGCTCCGCTCCCCCGACGACATCCGGCGGCTGGTGCGCGAGGCCGCGGAGGAGGAGGCCAGGGACGGCTCGGGGTGGCTGGAGATCCAGGTCGACCCGACCTCGTACGCGCCCCGGCTGGGCGGGCTGATCCCGGCCATGGAGATCATCCTGGACGCGGTGGAGACCGCCTCCCGCGACACCGGCGTGGGCATGGCCGTACTCGTCGCCGCCAACCGCACCAAGCATCCGCTGGACGCCCGCACGCTGGCCCGTCTCGCGGTGCGCTACGCCGGTCACGGCGTGGTCGGCTTCGGGCTCTCCAACGATGAACGCCGGGGCCTGGCAAGGGACTTCGACCGGGCCTTCGCCATCGCCCGGGAGGGCGGCCTGCTGGCGGCCCCGCACGGCGGCGAGCTGTCGGGGGCGAGCAGCGTCCGCGACTGCCTGGACGACCTGCACGCGAGCCGGATCGGGCACGGCGTGCGGGCCGCGGAGGACCCGCGGCTGATGGCGAAGCTCGCCGAGCGCGGTGTGACCTGCGAGGTGTGCCCCGCGTCCAACGTCGCCCTGGGCGTCTACGAGGAGCCGCGGCAGGTGCCGCTGCGCACGCTCTTCGACGCCGGGGTACCGATGGCGCTCGGCGCCGACGACCCGCTGCTGTTCGGCTCGCGGCTGGCCGCGCAGTACGAACTGGCGCGGGAGGCGCACGGCTTCACGGACGAGGAGCTGGCCGAGCTGGCCCGCCAGTCGGTGCGTGGTTCGGCGGCGCCGGAGGGCGTAAGGACCAAGCTGCTGGCCGGCATCGACGACTGGCTCGCTCACTGATCACAGGCGATCCCGGCCAGCACGGTGCGGGCGATGGCGGCGGCGAACTCCTCCAGCGGCTGGTCGTCGACGGGCTCGCCCAGGTAGCAGTTGAGGAAGCCGCGCTGGTAGCACGCGCCGAGCAGCAGCGCGGCCGCGGCGTCGGTGTCGGCACCGGCGCGGATGCGGCCGCCTTCACGCTCCGCGCGCAGATAGCGGGACAGGGCGCGCAGCGGAACGACCGGCCCGCGGTCCAGCGGGCGCAGGGCCTCGCGGTGCCGTGCCAGCAGGGCGGGTTCGGCGAAGAGCGAGGCGGCGATCGGCACGCTGGACTCGTAGAACAGCACGGCGGTGCGCGCGATGTCGGTGAGGCAGCTCTCGACGCTGCGGCCACCCGGGTCCGCGGTCAGTTCGGCCATCAGCGGCCCGAGCCGGGGGGCGCGCTCCGCCAGCACCTGGACGAAGAGCTCCTCCTTGCCGGCGAAGTGCTTGTAGAGCGCCGCCTCTGAGCAGCCGGCCGCCTTGGCGATCTCCTTGGTGGTCGTCCTGGCGAGGCCGATGGTGCGCATCAGGTGGTCGGCGGCATCCAGAATTCGCTGCCGTGTGGGCGTTGACTCGGGGGTGAGCATGCACTCACCTTAATGGTGAGTAAGTATTCACCCACCCACCCACTGCTCGGGGAGAGCTGCGATGGAACTCACGGTGTTCGGAGCGACCGGCGGCATCGGACAGGAGATCGTGCGGCAGGCGCTGGCGGAGGGCCACGGCGTGACCGCGGTGGTGCGCGACCCGGCCCGGCTGCCGGTGACCGGCGCCGGTCTGCGGGTCGTCACCACGGCGCTGACCGACCCGGAGCCGCTGCGCGCGGCGGTCGCCGGGCGGGACGCGGTGCTGTCCGGGCTCGGTCCGCGGCGCCGCAAGGACGCGGGGATCGCCACCAAGGTCACCCGTCCGGTGCTGCGCGCCATGGAGGCGGAGGGCGTCCGCCGCTTCGTCGCGGTCAGCGCGGCGCCGCTGGGTCCCGTGCCGGAGGGCGAGACGCTGTTCGGGCGGATCACGACGCCCCTGGTCTCCGCACTGCTGCGGCCGGTCTACGACGACCTGCGGGAGATGGAGGACGAGATGCGCCGCAGCGCGACCGACTGGACCGCCGTCCGCCCGCCGAAGCTCAACGACAAGCCGCTGACCGGGGTCTACCGGACGGCACTCGGCGCCAATCTGCGCGGCGGCCACAGCATCGGCCGGGCCGACGTGGCCCACGCGATGCTCGCCGCGATCGGCGACACCGCGACCGTGAAGCAGGCGCTCGGCGTGGCGTACTGACGCCGGCCCTCACCCGTCCCCGGAAAACCGCTTCCCGCCGGCCGGGCGCTGCGCCATCGTTCCCGGCATGACACGTGCGCCAGGCCTGGAGACGATCACCGCCGGCAACCTCGACGCCGCGCTCGGCCTGCGGGTCCGGCCCGGGCAGGAGCACCTGGTCGCGCCGGTCGTGAAATCCCTCGCCGAGGCGTACGTCCATCGAGGCACCGCCTGGCCGCGGCTGATCGTCGACGGCGGCCGGGCGGTCGGCTTCGTGATGGCGTTCCTGGACCTGGACTGGACCGGTGACGGCACGGGCCGGGACGTGCGGTCCGGCCTGTGGCGGCTGCTCGTGGACGCGGACGAGCAGGGCCGCGGTTACGGCCGCTTCGCCGTCGCGGAGGTCGCCGCCGAGATCCGCCGGCGCGGCGGCACCCGGATGACCGCCACCTGGGTGCCCGGCCCGGGCGGCCCCGAGCGGTTCTACGAGGCCCTCGGCTTCCGCCCGACCGGGGAGACCAGCGAGGACGAGGTGGTCGGCGGGCTGGAGCTCGGGGGCCCCGGCCCGGCACCGGTCAGAGGCTGACGCCGACCGTCACCGGCTCGTTGACCAGGACGACGCCGAAGGCGTCGTGGACGCCGGCGACGACCTCGCGGGCGAGCGCGAGCAGGTCGGCGGTGGTGGCGGAGCCGCGGTTGGTCAGGGCCAGGGTGTGCTTGGTGGAGATGCGGGCGGGGCCGGTGCCGTAGCCCTTGGTGAATCCCGCCTTGTCGATCAGCCAGGCCGCGGAGGTCTTGATGTGCCCGTCGCCCGCGGGGTACGCGGGGGCCTCGGTGTCCGGGCCGAGGCGGTCGTGGACGCGGGACAGGAAGTCGGCGTACCCGGCCTCGGTGAGGATCGGGTTGGTGAAGAAGGAGCCGGCCGACCAGGTGTCGTGGTCCTCCGGGTCCAGCACCATGCCCTTGCCGGAGCGCAGCTTCAGCACCGTCTCGCGGGCGGTGGCCAGCGCCACCCGCTCGCCAGCCTCGGCCCCCAGCGCGCGGGCCACCTCGGCGTACCGCACGGGCGCGGACATGCCGTCCGCGTCCTCCAGCGCGAAGCGGACGCGCAGCACGACGTAGCGCGCGGGGTCCGCCTTGAAGCGGCTGTGGCGGTACGAGAAGGCGCACGCGGCGTTGTCCAGCGTGACGGTCTCCCCCGCGACGCGGTCGTACGCGATCACCTCGGTGATCGTGCTCGCCACTTCCTGGCCGTACGCCCCGACGTTCTGGATCGGCGTGGCCCCGGCGGAGCCCGGGATGCCGGCCAGGCACTCCACGCCTGCCAGGCCCGCCTCCACGGTGCGGGCGACGGCGTCCGTCCACACCTCGCCCGCGGCCAGCTCCAGTTCGGTGCCGCGCAGTTCGAAGCCCTCGGTGGCGATGCGCAGCGCGGTGCCCGCGAAGCCCTCGTCGGCGATGACCAGGTTGCTGCCGCCGCCGATGACCAGCAGCGGCGTCCCGGACGCGTCCGCCTCCCGGACCGCCTCGACGACCTCGGCGTCGGTGGTCGCGGTCACCAGGCGGGTGGCGGGGCCGCCGAGGCGGAAGGTGGTCAGGGGCGCGAGCGGGGCGTCGTGGAGTACGTGCACGGCATTCAGGGTACGGGGCGGGCCGGCTCGGCCCGAGGCCCGGCCGCCCCGTACCCCGCGGGTTTCTAGAGGGCTTCGAGGATCGTGGCGTTGGCCAGGCCGCCCGCCTCGCACATGGTCTGCAGCGCGTAGCGCGCGCCGCGCGCCCTCATGGCGTGGACGAGGGTGGTCATCAGCCGCGTGCCGCTGGCGCCCAGCGGGTGGCCGAGCGCGATGGCGCCGCCGTTGACGTTGACCTTGGCGGGGTCGGCACCGGTCTCCTGCTGCCAGGCGAGGACGACGCTGGCGAAGGCCTCGTTGACCTCGAACAGGTCGATGTCCCCCAGGTTCAGCCCGGCGCGGCGCAGCACCCGCTCGGTGGCCGGGATGACCCCGGTCAGCATGAGCAGCGGGTCGGACCCGGTGACGGCGAAGCTGTGCAGCCGGGCCAGCGGGCGCAGGCCGAGGCGGTCGGCCGTCTCGCTGCTCATGATCAGCACCGCGGAGGCACCGTCGTTGATCGGGCTGCTGTTGCCCGCGGTGACCGACCAGTCGATCTGCGGGAAGCGCTCGGCATAGCCGGGGTGGGCGAAGGCGGGACGCAGCCCGGCGAGGACCTCCGGGGTGGTCGCGGGGCGCACGGACTCGTCGGCGGTCAGCCCGGCGAGCGGCGCGACCTCCGCGTCGAAGGCGCCCGCCGCCCATGCCGCGGCCGCCTTGCGGTGCGACTCGGTGGCGAAGACGTCCATGGCCTCGCGGCTCAGCGACCACTTGGCCGCGATCAGCTCGGCGCTGATGCCCTGCGGGATCAGCCCACCGGGGAAGCGCTCGGCGACGCCGGGACCGAACGGGTCGCTGCCGGGCAGCACGTTGGATCCCATCGGCACCCGGCTCATCGACTCCACGCCGCAGGCCACGACGATGTCGTAGGCGCCCGCGATGACGCCCTGCGCGGCGAAGTGCACGGCCTGCTGCGAGGAACCGCACTGGCGGTCGACGGTGGTGGCCGGGACGGAGTCGGGGAAGCCGGCGGACAGCCAGGCCCAGCGGGTGGTGTTCATGGCCTGCTCGCCGACCTGGCCGACGGTGCCGCCGATCACATCGTCGACCAGGGCGGGGTCGATACCGCTGCGGGTGACGAGCTCCGCGAGGGTGTGGGCGAGCAGTTCCACCGGGTGCGTCCCGGCGAGTGCCCCGCCGGCCTTGCCCTTGCCGATGGGGGTGCGGACGGCTTCGACGATGACGGCGTCACGCATGACGGTCGCCTCCTGGGGTGAGGGTGCGGTTCCGGACGAGGGAGGGCCGCGGCGGGGCCCGCCGAGGAGTTGATTTGGATATCCAACTCACTTCCTACTCCAGAGTAGGACCAGTCGATTTGAAATCACAACCTGCCATGTGAGACTGGGGCGGTGAGCCCGACCACAGCCCGCCCCGCCCTCCCCGGACGCCCCTGCTCCGCCGCCGCCGCGCTCCAGGTCGTCGGTGAGAAGTGGGCGCTGCTCGCCATGCGCGAGATCCTCTACGGCAACCACCGCTTCGACGCCATCGCCCGCAACACCGGCGCCCCGCGCGACCGGCTCACGGCGCGGCTGCGCGCGCTGGAAGAGGCCGGCGTCATCGAGCGCCGCGCGTACAGCGAGCGCCCGCCGCGCTACGAGTACCACCCCACGGCGGCGGGCCGGGACCTCCGTGATGTCCTCCACGCCCTTGTGACGTGGGGCGACAGGTGGGTCCTCGACGAGCCGCCGGTCACCTTCCGCCACCACGACCACCTCTTCGACCCCGTCGAGACGTGCCGCTCCTGCGGGGAGAAGGTGGAGGCGGGCAGCCTCGCGCTCACCCTCAACACCCCGGACTGGGACCACAGCGGACCCGTCGGCTGAGTCCGACGGCCGGCCCTTGGTCATTCCTCCGGCGAACGCCGTGCGGCCCCACCCCGCGCCGGGATGGGGCCGCACGAACGCCGGCGTCAGTGCTCCGCGCCCACCAGGGGCCGCGCGTCCCCAGCCGCGCCGGCCTTCTCCGCCGCGGCCACGGCGGAGGATCGCCGGCCCGGCACGAGAAGCGCCGCGACCGCCCCGATCCCGACCGCCGCCGCCCCGGCCCAGAGGGCGGGAGTGATGCCGTCCACGAAGCGGGTGGCGGACTCGTAGCCGCCCTGGGCGGAGAAGACCGCCGCCAGACTGGCCACCCCGAGCGCGCCGCCGACCTCCCGCAGGGCGTTGTTGGCGCCCGAGGCGATGCCCTGCTCCTCCGGGCGGACGCTGCTCATGACGATGTTGGCGCTTGGCGCGAAGTACAGGGCCATGCCGACACCGCTCACGACGAGCGCCGGGATCTGCGCCGCGTAGGACACACCGGGCTCGATGACCAGGGCGAAGAGCCCGAGCCCGACCGCCTGGAGGGCGAGTCCGGCCGCGACGACCGGGCGACCGCCGATCCGGTCGGAGAGATAACCCGCGATCGGCGCCACGATCATCGGCATGCCGGTCCAGGGCAGCATCCGCAGACCCGCCTCCGTCGGGGAGTAGCCCGCCACGCCCTGCAGGAACTGGCTGAGCAGGAAGATCGACCCGAACATGCCGAGGAACATCAGCAGGCTGGCCGCGTTGATCGCGGCGAACGCGCGGCTGCGGAACAGCCGCATCGGCAGGATCGGATTGCGGGCCCGCATGCCGTGCCGCACGAAGAGGGCGAGCAGGATGCCGCCCGCGATCAGGCCGCCGAGCACCGGCCCGCTGGTCCAGCCGTCGGCGTTGCCGCGGACCAGGGCGTAGACGATCCCGAAGAGGCCGGCGCTGGCGAGCAGCGTGCCGGTTACGTCCAGCCGCGGGTTGGGGCCGCGGCTCTCCGCCAGGCGCAGCCGGGCGAGCGGGATGAGCAGCACACCGAGCGGGACGTTGACCCAGAAGATCCACTGCCAGGAGATGTGCTCGGTCAGCGAGCCCCCGATGAGCGGCCCGGCCGCGACCGCGAGGCCGTTGACCGCGCCCCAGATGCCGAAGACCATCCCGCGCCGCTGCGGCGGCACCGCGGCCGACAGCAGGGTGAGCGTGAGCGGCATCAGGATGGCGGCGCCGACGCCCTGGATCGCGCGGGCCGCGATCAGCTCGTTCATGCCCGGCGCCAGCGCGGCTCCGGCGGAGGCCGCGGAGAAGACGCCGAGGCCGACCAGGAACATGCGGCGCCGCCCGAAGCGGTCACCCAGGGCCGCGCCGAACATCAGGAGGACGGCGAAGGTGAGCGTGTAGGCACTCACCGTCCACTCCAGGTCCTCCAGGGCGCCGCCCAGGTCCTTGCGGATCGAGGGCAGCGCGGTGGTGACGACGAGGTTGTCCAGCGCGGCCATGAAGCCGGCGACGCTGGTGACGAGCAGGGCCCAGCCGATGCCCCCGCGTCGTGCGGGGGCATCCTGCCGCTGTTCTTGCTGTGCCGGTTCCATGGTTCTCGTTCCCCCAAGCTGATTAGTAATTGATCAATAACTTTCGCGGACAGACCTCTGCCATCTGCCGCTGCTTGCCGCGACGAAGTCCGGCCGGCACGACCCGCCGGCCTTCCCCTTGTCCTCTTACTGCGTATTGCGCGTTACTGCGCGTCGGCCGGGCGCTTCTCCGGGAAGCGGTCGGCGTACAGATCCTCGATGCCCGTCCAGCAGCGCGCGTCCGGTGGGACGCCGAGCGCGACCAGGACGTTCACCAGCATCCCGGTGCCGAAGAACTCGGCCACCTCTCGCTCGCCCACCCCGGTGCGCACCGTGACCCAGTCCCACAAGCCCAGCCAGCGGCTCCGGCAGGCGTCGCGGATCTCCTCGTCGTCGACGGACGCCACGTACATCTGGAGCTGCATCCGCAGGACGTCGCCGCCCGTGATGAGCTCCTGGTACGAGCCGCACATCGCCGCGAAGGCCTCGTCCCCCTCCAGGCCCTGTGCCGCCTTCTCGAAGTGCGCCTCGATCATGCGCACGCACCGCTCGGCCACGGCCAGGAACAGCGCCTTCTTGTTCGGAAAGAGCCGGAAGAGGTACGGCTGCGACACTCCCATGCGCTTGGCGATGACGCCGGTGGAGGTGCCGTGGTAGCCGGCCATGCCGAACTCCGTCATCGCGGCACGCACGGCCGCCTCGCGGCGCTCCTCCGCGCTCATCCGCATTCCGTCGCTCGCCATGGTAGGTAAGTTATCAGTCACTAACAACGCTGTGCAAGGGGGGAGGCGGCAGGACGTCCTGCCG
>NZ_JBHXSO010000062.1:0-44498 GCF_042714775.1 Streptomyces sp. NPDC058691
CGCTGCGGTCTTCTTCACAGACGGCGCCCTCTTAGCCGGTGCCTTCTTGGCGGGCGCCTCCTTCCTCGCTGCGGTCTTCTTCACAGACGGCGCCTTCTTAGCCGGTGCCTTCTTGGCGGGCGCCTCCTTCCTCGCTGCGGTCTTCTTCACAGGCGGCGCCTTCTTAGCCGGTGCCTTGCGAGCGGCGGACGACTTCTCGGGACGCGCGCTGCCGCGTCCCTGCCGGGAACCCCGGTCCTCATCCGGCTTCCTGGCGGCGGCCACGCGACGCCGGGGGGCAGGCTCCGACAGCTCCTCCTCTTCCTCTTCCGGCTCGTTCTCGTCCTCGGGCTCTTCCTCCTCCTCTTCCGGCTCGTTCTCGTCCTCGGGCTCTTCCTCCTCCTCTTCCGGCTCGTTCTCGTCCTCGGGCTCTTCCTCCTCCTCTTCCGGCTCGTTCTCGTCCTCGGGCTCTTCCTCCTCCTCCTCGTCGTCGGCCTTGCTGCCGATGCGCTGGGTACGTTTATGCAGGGACTCGGCCAGGTCGGCGAGTTTACGATCGGCCAGCACGCCCATCGCCTTGCGCCCAGCGTCGAATACCTCACCTCGCAGCTGCTCGTTGAGGTCGGCGAACTGGGGAAGTTCACGCAGCCTCTTGACCCCCTCCGTCAGCAGCTGCTGGGGTTCCAAGCCCACCCGACGGCCGGCCAGGTAGGTCGCCATCGCAAAGGCGACTCGTCCCTTCTTGGTCCGGCCCAGGACATACCCCCCGGCAACTGCGGCGGCGAGGGCGATCTTGGGTACATCAGCCATCAGGTTTCCCTTCGAAGGGCTGCCGAGCCGGCACTGCGGCTCGGGAGCGACGCCCGGCAGTGTCAGGGCCCGCTCGCAGGAGGGAGGCATCCGTACGGAGTAGCCGGCAGCGGCCGCGCTAGTCCCTCCCCTCCTTCCAGTCTGGGCGTCGACGTGAGCGGGCGCACGCGGAGAGTAGAGAGCGCTACCGCGCCGCCGCAGCCCCGCCTCACGCCGGAGTGATTACGCCACATAGTCGATGCAGGCCAACGGCAACCGTGTCGCCGAAGGGTCTCCGGGCCGCGGCATGGACACGCTCTTAGCATTCGTATATGTGCGCATATAACTAGCGCGTACCGGCTTCGCTCATCGGGCGAACCACGAAGCGCGTGGGGCCCGCGATACTCGGGCCCCACGGCGTTTGCGCACTGCTGACGACTGCCTGTGTCAGGAAGCCGGCTTCTCAGGTCGGGCGAGGATCAGCGCGACCAGGGCAGGGCCGATGATGCCGCTGATGATCTGCATGCCGATGAAGCCGGAGAACGAGCCGGGGGGCGACTCCCGCGAAGGTGTCGGAGAAGGTCCGGCCGATGGTGGCGGGGAGGGTTCGCGAAGGAAGTGGAGGAGGTGAACCAGTAGGCGGCGCCGATGTAGGACGCGACAGCGACCGGCGCGAAGTGCAGCCGCTGTGTGCGGGCCGAGTCCGAAGATCAGCAGCACTAGGCCTGCGGTGGCGACGACCTCGCCGAGCAGCAGATGTCCGGCCGAGCGGTCGTGCGTAGACCACAGATCGCTGAGATCCAGGACAAGGACGGGGCGCCGCCAAGGCGGGGTTCGTTAGCCGACGGCTCGGCCGTAACGGCCTCAACAGGAAACGGCGTGGCGGCTCCTGGAGACGTTGCCCATGGGGGCATGACCCATAGCTCTGGGCGGGACGCGCCCGGTGAAGATGCCGCTATTGGCTGATCTCGCACCCTCGGTGCAGCGGTGGATGGGCTTCGGGCCGGTGTCGGCGCGTGAGCTCTCTGCCGCATCCTGGAGTCGGTCCGGTGGCCAGGCAAGCTTCGGGGCGGATCCCCGGTGGCGGCTGACATGCTGTGGACTCCACCGGCGAGAGGGGCGGGGCGGCATGCAGTGGGAGGTCCACGGTGAGAGGCCGATCTACGAGAACCCGTGGGTGAACCTGTGGCTGGTTGACGTGCAGCAGCCCGACGGACGGCGCTGGGAGCACCACGTGGTGAAGCTGCGGCACCTGGCTGTGGCCGCTGTTGTGGATGACCAGAAGCGGGTGTTGATGATGTGGCGGCACCGCTTCATCACCGACACGTGGGCGTGGGAGCTTCCCATGGGCTTGGTCGAGGTCGGGGAGACTCCGGAGCAGGCTGCGGTTCGTGAGGTGGAGGAGGAGACCGGCTGGCGGGTGAAGGCGGTCGAGCCCTTGATCTACGGGCAGCCGGCGAACGGCATCACGGACTCGGAGCACTTCGTCTTCCGCGCGGAGGCGGGCACCTACGTGGGGCCGCCGACGGAGGTCAACGAGACCGACCGGATCGAGTGGATGCCCCTGGCTGACGTCAGGGGCATGATCGACCGGCGGGAGATCGTCTCCAGTGGTTCCCTGATCGGGGTGCTGTACCTGCTGCTGGATGAGGCGACGAAGGGCTAGGCGTAGGCCGCTCGCATCTTCGCCTCGAAGGCGATCACCGGGGCTTCGCGTGCGCTGGTGGCCAGTCGGGCGTGGAACTCGCGGACGTGGCCGGCGATGCGCGGGGAGTCCACGTTGGTGGCCAGGTCCAGGGCCAGGCCGGCGGTGGAACAGGCGCGGTCGAGGGCGCCGTTGTGCAGCTGGGTGGTGGCCAGCCAGAAGGCGTGGAAGGCCCGGCCGCGCTGCTGGTCGCGGTTCTCGCGGCGCAGGCCTTCGGCGATGAGCGGTTCGGCTTGCCGGTGTTCGCCGAGCTGTGCGCGGGCGATGCCGGTGTCCACGATCAGCTTGGTCTCGTCGAAGTAGCGCACCCACTGCGGCGCGTTGGCGGTGTCGGCCCGTTGGAACTCGGCGTGTGACCGGGCGAGGGCCCGGTGGCAGTCGTCGGCAGCGCGCAGCGTGGCGTGGGCGAATGCTTCCCGCATGTGGAGCATGGCCATCACGAGTTCCGGGGCCTCGGTGGCGCGGGCGGTGTCCTGGGCGGCGCGTGCGAGTGCAGCGGCTTCGCCGGCGTCGCCTTCGTAGGTGGCCTGCAGGCTCATGCAAGACAGGACGTTGGCGACGAACTGCCGGTCGCCGAGGTTCTGCGCGAGGTGCAGGGCCTGGGTGAAGTAGGTGCGGGCGGTGCTGTACTGGCGTGCGTCGAAGTAGGCCCAGCCCGCCATGCGCGCGAGTTCGGCGGCGAGGGCGATCAGGCCGCGTCGCAGGGGGCCTTCTCGGGTGCCGTCGATGAGTTGTTGGGCGTAGCGCAGGTGGCCGACGACTGCGGGGCGCAGTGCCGCGCCGCCGTGCTGGTCGTCGCGCTTCCAGTAGTCCTCGATGGCTGACTGGATGGCCGTGAGGGTCGAGCGTGTGACGTCGCCGGCGTCGACCAGGTGGAGGATGGTGTCGAGTTCGGCGGTGGGGGCCGCGGGGGCGACGGTAGGGGCTGCCTGCGGCTGCGGATCGGGTTCGGTAACTGTGGCCCACGGTGGGATCTCCCAGGGGCGCTGGGCGAGTCCCAGCATCGCGCCGGGAATGCGCAGCCCGTCGGCGACGCGTTCGATGACGTCGATGTGTGCGAGTTTGCGCCGCCCTGCGATGATCTCGCCGACGCGGCTGGGGGTCATGTCGCATAGGGCGGCGACGCGGGAGGGGTAGATCCCGGCACGGCGCCGTACGAGGGCGAAGATCGTGGAGAAGTCGCGCGTTCGGCAGGCGTTGACCATGTCGGGGTCGGTGAGCAGCGCGGCTGGTAGTTCACGCGGTCCGTCGGTTCTGGCCATCGGCGATCCCCCTCGCCTCAGTTGCGCAGAGTGAAGGAATCTGACGCACCGGAATCTTATCCATGTTGGGTAATCACGTGGGCCTGCACGCGGGTTATGGGTCGGCGGGACTCTTCCCACACACCACTTGTGTGGTGTGACCTCTTGGAACTCGAATGGGGCGTGCTGCCCCTCGAAGGGGGAGCTGTTTCCCCGTGATGACGCAACCCAATGCGGCCACGCAGGCGTGGCAGATGTGGTTCACGCCGTTCCCGAAGACGGTGTACGTCGCCCGTAGACAGGTGAGCCGGGTTCTGGCCGGCTGGGACGTGCCCGGCGATGCGGTGGACACCGCGGTCCTGATCACCAGCGAGCTCGTCACGAACGCGATCCGTCACTGCGACACCGAGCACCTGGTGCACGTCCATGTCACCGACGACGGGGCGACGTTGCTGCTGGAGGTGTCCGATCCCAGCCGTCAGCATCCCCGTCCGGTGATCGCGCCGGCCGAGGCCGAGAGCGGCCGTGGGCTGATGCTCGTGCGGGCGGCGGCCGCCGACTTCGGTGCCAGGGACCGCGATCCGGTCGGCAAGACCGTGTGGGCGACCGTGGCCCGGTACCCGGCCATATGAAGCCCCGGCCCGGCAGCGTGTCTTCCCGTGCGCGCTGCCGGGCCGGTTCCATCCCCTGCCTCCTCGACTGTGAGTAGTCCGGTCGCGGTAGGGACAGCAGGGCTCTGACCTGCGATTTTTCCCGAGAATCGCTGGCGCTCCATCCCGAATGAAGCTAGAATAAGGGCACGAGGGAGGGGGGACCACCCCCTCCCTTCCGCTCCCGTCCGGCCGCTTCGCCTCCCCGCTGGCGGCCGGACGGGAACCACTTGGAGAGGGGGAAACATGCACGACCTGATCGCCAGCCCGTTCATGGACGGCCACCTGTTACTGCGGCCCGGGCAGGAAAGCGGGCTCCGCGTGGGCGCAGGCCGCTTCAAGGAGCTGGCCGACGCCCGCCCGGACAGCCCGGTCCCGGCGTGGGCCGTCGACGCGGCCCGGCAGGCATGGGGCCTGGACCTGACCGGCCGCGCCCGCGGCCAGTCGATCCTGGTCCGCAGGCCGTCGCCGTACGGGTACGTCCGCGCGTCGTACGAGATCAACCTGGGCTGCAACTTCGACTGCGAGTTCTGCTACCTCGGCGAGAAGAAGTTCGAGGGCCTGGGCTGGGAGCAGCAGAAGCAGCTGCTCGACATCATGGCCGACGCGGGCGTGCTGTACCTGCAGATCACCGGCGGGGAGGCGCTGATCGACCGGCGATTCCCGCAGGTGTACGCCTACGCGCACGACCTGGGCATGATGCTGCAGGTCTCCACGAACGGCTCGCGCCTGCACTCCCCGGCGATCATGGATCTGTTCCGGGGGCGCCGCCCGTACCGGGTGACGGTCAGCGTGTACGGGGCGACCGAGGAGACCTACGACGCCACCACCCGCCGCCGCGGCGCCTTCAAGCTGTTCATGCGCGGCCTGGACGCCGCCCGCGAGGCCGGGCTGCCGCTGCGCATGAACGTCGTCGTGGCCAAGGACAACGAGCACGAGGTCGCCGAGATGGAGGCGCTGGCCGAGCGGTACGGCCCGCACCACGTCTTCCCCAACATGTCGCCGACCATCGGCGGCGACGGCGCGGGCCTGGCCACGCAGTCGATCCGCTACCAGCGGGCCCGCGAGGTCTTCACCGGCTGCAACGCCGGCCACACGTTCTTCCACTCCGACCCGTTCGGCAAGGCGTCGATCTGCAAGATCGGGCGAGACCCGCAGATCGACCTTATGGCCGAAGGAGTGGAGGGTCTGCGACGCCTCGGAGGCATCGCGGACTCGCTCCAGCTGCGCACCGGAGGCTGCTCCGGCTGCGCCCTGTCCGGCTCCTGCCGGACTTGTAGGCCCCTGGCCAAGCTCTACCAGGAGGCCAAGGCACCACTGTCCAGTTACTGCCAGCACGCAGGAGGTTGAGAGATGACTGCCGTAGCCGTCGAGATCATGCCGGGCCCGCCCCCCGAGGCGGACCCGCAGGGAACCACCACCCCGCCCCTGGGGGCGCAGCTGCCGGGCGCCATCGGTGACGACGAGGTGATCTTCATCGGCGACCTGGACAAGGTCCTGGACGCCGCCAGCTGCAGCTGCACCGCAGGCGACGACAACGCCTACTGACAGGCCGGAGAGGGCCGCCCCGGTGGTACGTTCCGCCGGGGCGGCCCCGCCCGTTTCGTCCGAGAAGGAACGGCGCCACACATGTCCATGTCGCGCATCGACTGGGACCACCTGCCCGAGACGGTCCACCAGGCGGTGGAGGCCCACACGGGGCCGGTCCTGAAAGCCGAGACCGTGGCGGGCGGGCTGAACTCGCAGATCGCCGCGGTCGTGTTCACGTCCGAGCTTCGCCTGTTCGTCAAGGGAATGCCGTCCGGTCACTCCCAGATCCGGGCGCAGGAGCGTGAGGCCGCGATCAACCCGTACGTCGCCCCACGCCTGGCGCCCAGAATCCTGTGGCGCGTGCAGGAGGCAGGGTGGGACCTGCTCGGGTACGAGTTCGCCGACGGCCGTCACGCCAACTACGCGCCGGGCTCGCCCGACCTGCCGCGCGTGCTGCGGCTGGCCGGCGACCTGGCGCAGCTCGACACCCCGCCAGCGTCGGTGGTCCGCAACATCGGGCAGCGCATGTCGGAGTTCACCGACCCGGACGCGGCCGCACGCTGGAGCACCGGCCGGACGCTGCTGCACACCGACTTCGCGCCGCACAACGTGCTGCTCGGGGAAGAGCGGGACTGGCTCGTCGACTGGGCGTGGCCCACGGTCGGTCCCGCGTGGGTCGACCCGGTGGTGCTGATCCTGCGGCTGCTGGAGGCCGGGCACACGCCGGCGGAGGCCGACGCGGTGTGCCGGGCCCTCCCGGCGTGGCAGAACGCCGACCGCGCGGAGGTGGCGCTGTTCTCGGCCGCCAGCGCCCGGCTGTGGACGAGCATCGCCGAGCAGCAACCCGCCGCCCCGTGGAAGACGCACATGGCCCGCATGGCCAAGCACTGGTGCCGCTACTGGGCGGCCCTGGACTGAAGAACAGACGCGCGCCCCACGGCGGGCGTACCTTACAGAGAGAGACGAGGCAGATGGAGGGCATACCCATGCGGCTGGTATTCGAGGACGACGAGAAGCCGCCGATCCTGGAGCAGGCCGACGAGGCCGACGAGGCGGGCAAGCCGCTGCTGGCGGCGTCGCTGCGCGGCATCGCCGAGAACGGCATCGACCTGTCGCGCGACTGGGAGACCATGCGGGTGGAGCTGTTCGCTGCGCACGGCGTCGACGTCACCGGGAGCGGTGGCGACGCCCGTGTCGCCTAAGCACACCCCCGGCCGGCGTGCGCAGGTGGCGTTCACCCCGGAGTGTGAGCCCGGCCTGACCAAGCTGTCGGTGTCGGACCTGGTGCGCCTGGACCGGGCGATCGTCACCATCTTCCATGGACCCGATGATCGGCAGTGAGCGTCCGACCCGCGAGGGCCACGTGCCGCTGCGGGAGTACGCCGAGGGCACCACCCGCGTGCTTTACCACGTGACCGTGCTCGGCGCGATCGTCATCGTCGCCTACTTCGAGGTCTGACCGACCCTTGACTGCCCCGCCTCCCGGTACCCCCGTCCGGGAGACGGGGCCCTTGCGTCCCCCGGAGGAAAGCCGAATGCCCCTGATGGACCCGTCGGCAGCTCTGGCGAGCTGTGAACGATCGCTGCGAGACCTGCTGACCGTCGTCCTGCGGAGCAAGTTCGGTGACGCCTGGATTGACCGCGTCTTCGACCCCGACGACGTGATCAGGCTCCGCGACAAGCAGACGGTTGAGCAGAAGCGCCGCACCAGACGCGGCGTCGTCGCCGTCTCGGCCAACCTCATTGAGTACGCCGAGTTCACCCAGCTCAACCGGCTGATCAACACGTACTGGGAGGCGCTCAACGGGGCCCTGGGAGCCAAGAAGGAGATGAGCGTCCTCCTGGACCGCTTCGAGGCCCTGCGCAACACTGTCGCCCACAGCCGCGAACTCCTGCCCTTCGAGCAGGAGTTGCTGAGCGCCATCGCTGGAGAGATCAGGAACCGAGTGACCATACACATCAGCGGTCAGGACCCAGCCGGCGCGTACTTCCCTCGCATCGAACTGGTGCGAGACAGCTTCGGCAACAGCAGTGAACATGCCCTCGTCGTCCAGGAGCAGATGCTGGCCCTGGAGACCAAGATGACACTGCGCCCCGGCGACGTAGTGACCTTCACCTGCCGGGGCGTCGACCCACAGAACCGAGCCCTTTCTTGGACCTTGCAGACCCCGGACAACCGTCGCCTCAACCACCAGGGTGGCGATCTGGAGATCACCTGGCTAATCCAGCCGACAGACGTCCACGCGCGGGCCAACCTGCTGCTGATGCTGAGCAGCGACGGTGAGTACCACCGCTTCGGTAGTGCAGGCTACGACGCGTCGATGCTCTTTTGGTACGAGGTCCTGCCGCCCCTCACCTGAGCCGTACCCCTGCGAGGCGGCCGGTGTCGTCGTTACCGTGGCGGCCATGAGGCTGAGGACCAGTGCGGAGCTCATGACGTGGCAGCCGCCGATGGGCTGGCGGGACCTGAGCTACCAACAACGCGCTCAGTACCTCCAACGGATCGGCCTGGAGATCCCGCTACGGACGTCCGACTGGGGCGCGATGGATTGGGACCAGCAGGCTCGTTACATGGCCTGGCATCGCCGGATCTGGAACGACACTCCTGAGGAGCGGGCTTACAAGTGGGGGGAGTACCGCAAGGAGCTCAGGGCGTGGTGGATCCTGATGGGCTGGTGGTGTCTGTGCCTGGGCGTGGGCTTGGGCCTCATCTGGGGGAAGGGCCTCACGCATGCCAGCGTGGCGGTCCTCGTGGTGATCACCGTGATCGTGGTCGCCGTGTACACCGTGTCGATCTTCCTATTCATGTTCCTCAGCAAGCCTGTGCCGCCCCACAGTTCCTAGGGCTGGGCTGTCCGCACGCCCCCCTACGCTCGAACGTATGAGCACTCCTCCGCCCTCCGAGGGGCTTTCGCTTGCAGCCGTCGCCCCCATCGTCGAGACGCGCATCCTCGTGGACACTGTCGAGATCTACCGCCCCGGGGAGCCGGTGCTTGATCCGGACTCCGGCGAGTACCACCCCGGTCCGGACTCGATCGTCTACTCGGGATCAGGTGCGGTGTTCGCCGCCGGTGGCCCTGGCCTGGTCCTGTCCCTGGAGGGGCAGGCGTATGCCGACGACACCCGCAACCGGTACCGGCTGTTGACGCCGCTGGACGTGCCGCTGGCCTCCCGCGAGGACCACGTCCGCGTCACGCACGCCACGCAGGACCCTGGTCTGGCCAACAGGGTGTGGCGGGTCATGGACATCTCCGACGCCAACAGTCTCGCCGTGGTCCGCACGACCTGGCTGGCCGAGATCACGCAGACCGCGGGGGCGTGATGGGGCTGGACATCGCGCAGGCCAAGGCTGACCTGGAGGCGCTGCTGACCGACACGGTGCGAATCTCCCGCACCGCCGGCCAACCCGTCCTGGACCCGGAGACGGGGGAGCCGGGCCACACCCCGACCAGCACGGTGTACGAGGGCCCGGGCGCAGTGCTGTCCACGCACGGGCAGATCGTGCTCGGGCAGGTCCTCGGCACCGACTGGGTGTCGGAGGGCTCGTCCTGGTACCGGCTCATCACGCCTGTGACGGCGCCGATCGCGCTGCCCGGTGACCTGGTGGAGGTCGTCACCGAGACGGGCGGTCTGGCCGGGCGTACCTGGCTGGCCGATGACCTCACCGAGGCGTCGACGGTGGAGATCTGCCGCTCCACGCGGTTGATAGAACGCATCACGACCGCGTCCAGCGCCATCTGAGCTGCGGACCGCTGGCGGCCTCGCGCGGTGCCGGGCGACGTCAGTCGTGTGCCGCGACGGTCAGGTAGCCCTGGGCGAGCACAATCCAGAGGTGACGTACGTGGCCGCGCCTGTGGGGAGTCCGCCGTCCACAGCACGTCGGCGGCGCGAGGAGGTCGGTGTGGCGTCGGGAGGACCAGGGTCTTCCGACGCGGGTCATCGCCTGACGGTGAAGTACTGCCAGGCACCCCAGGTGTCGAGGTTGGTGTTGTCCTTGGAGCTGTGCACGTACTCGGCGCGCATCCGGAGCCTTTGGTTGGTCGCATGGCTGAGGGCCATGGTTCCGGAGCCGGTGCTGGTGCGGCTGAGGGTGGAGCAAGATGAGGTACTCAGAGTGTGCCAGGCGCTTTTGTAGTAGCGCTGCGTTTCGAAACGGAGGCATTGGCCGTCCTTGTTGGGCGTGACCGTGACGTTCTCTTTGGCTTTGTCGGTGTGGTGGTAGACGCGGTAGAGGGTGCTGCCGTAGTGGGTGCTCGTGTAGTAACTGCTCAGAGAAACCGCGACCTTCACGTGGTCACCGGCGGTGCGGGTGGCCGTGGCCGGGGGGTAGGCGGAGTCGCCGACGAAGGCAGCGGTGAAGGTGGTGCTGCGGGTGAGCTTGTAGCTCGTCGCCAGGTTGCCGTGGCTGTCGACCGTTGCGGTCTTGATCAGGGTCTTCTTGCCGCCGTAGGGCTGAGCGTAGATCGACACCTTACGTGTGTCCTGGGTTGTACCGAGGTGGGCTGTGACCTTGGCCGTGGCGTCGTAGCTGTAGGTGGTGGCGTCAGTGGCGACGGTCAGTGCCGTGGGGTGATGGACCAGGATCGGCGCGGGGCTGTCGGCGGCCATGTGGGTCGCATCCCCGTCGAGTGTCACGTGGTAGGTGTAGGTGCCGGCGGGCGCCGTGTCGCGGATGACGAAACCGACGGGCGGGTAGGCAGCCTGGAGACGTACAGGGACGTCGGGGAGGACGACGACGCCGGGATGGTTCGCATCGGTACGAGTGACATGCAAGACCGTGTTTCGGTCGAACTCCTTGGCCGACCTGGCAGCGATCGTCAGCTCGAACGACTTCTCTGCGACAGGCAGCCAAGGGTCAGTCTCGAGCGGGGCGAGCTCGATGTCGGCCTTTTCCGGATCACCGAGTGCGTGAAGCGAGTACGGACTCCCTTGGGCGTCGACTGCAAGGAGTCTGCTGCCGTCCGGGACCCAGCCGAGTCCTGCGATCACGCCCTCGCCCGATTGTTCAGGACCGAAAGTGTAGGTGCGGAGCGGTTCCCCCTGGGGCCCCAAAGTCCGCACCACATAGTGAAGGAAGGGACCCTCCCCGTCCTGTTCCGCGAAGGCCAACGTGCCATCGGCGGCGAAGGCGGGGGCAGACTCTGCCTGCCCGTAGTGGAAGGACGGATACAGCCCGCTCCTGGCGAGATCGTCGACTCGCAGCACTCCGTCCACGCTGGTGGCGACGTACTTGCCGTCGGGCGAAATCGCCAGTTCCCACGACCAGGTGGATCTGCGGGCGACGACGCGGGGCGTACCACTCGACACGTCGAAGGTGTCCAGTTCGCCGTTGCCGTCGTCGAAGGAGCCCACCAGCGTCCCCGGCGCGGCGGGACTGGCTGCGAGGGCACCGGCCCGGCCGATCTCCTCAAGCGTCTCGGAAGGAGCGCCCTGGGCCGGGTCTATGGATCCGAGGCCCCCGGTCCACGCGTCCCGGTAGTAGCCGAACCAGATTTTTCCTGCGCTGAAGGCGACGGCATGGGGCTGGATTCCCTGGCCGGTTTCGTAGTGGGCCACTTCCGTCAGTGTGTTCATGTCGATGGCCGCAATGGCGTCCGACGTTCCCATGGCGACGTAGAGCGTACGGTTGTCGGGCGACAGGGCGATGCCCTCTGTGCCAGGCTCGGGAACCTCGGCGATCGGGTGTCCTGCGAGATCAGTGACGAGTACGCCATGCCCCCAGTCACCGAGGATGAGGTGGTCGTGGCTCGCGTCCACGAGCATGCTCGAGAAGTTCGTCAGCGGAAGAGGCGTACCGGAGTCGGCGTTCGTCGCGGTGGCAGGCGTGGCCGGCCCCATCACGGGAACGACCAGCGATACCGCTGCAGCGAGCGCGATCCTGGCAAGTCTCATGCCTTGGCCTCCTGGTGCAGCTCTTGATCGTGAGCAGAACTGTAGTGGGCGGATTTCGACGGCAGGAGTGAGGGGGCACGCATTCCAAGTCCGCTGTCAATCTGGCCAGTCGAAGACCCTTGAGCCGTTTGATTGCCGGCCCGCCGACTGATGGGTGGCGGGCCCGTTCTCCGTTCGGCCGCGTACCCGAGCGTTCCATTCACCGAACGCGCCGGCTCGACCATCGACGGTCGTTGAGGCAGATCACGATGCTGAAGGCCGCAGCCCGCTCCTGGGTCCCGGCGTCTCCTTGCGGGAGTTCGTAGAACTGTCCGCGCGTCTTCGTAGGCTGATCGGCATGGATGACGAGCTGCACCAGGTGCGGATTACCGCTGAACACGCCACCGGGTCGGTGGCTCTCGACGGCCTCGACATCTCTCGCCACGTGTCCGGCTACGAGCTTCGCCAGCGCGCCGGGCAGGCAGCGGAGCTGATGCTGCGCCTGTCCCCGCTGGTGAAGGACGAGTTCGACGGTCTGGCCCGCGTCGTTGTCGGTGTCGACCCGGACCCGGGACCGGCCGCCGCGGCGTTCTTGTCGGCGATCGACGCCGGCGAACTGGAGCGGTACGCCCTGGCCCGGCATGACCTGATGGATGGCGGGCCGCATGAGCTGACGCGGGCGATGCTGCGGCTGCTGCAGGAGTGGGCGTCCGGGTTGTGGCAGCCGGAGGTGAGCGGCTAGTGGTTGCGGGCGCCTACAGCAACGGCATTCAGGTCGCCGCGCAGTTGCAGGCCCGCGCCGTGACGGTCCTGCCGTCGACGGTGTCGGTGGTACGGCACTACGCGATGCTGTTGGAGACGCAGATCAAGGCCAACGCGTCGGGCAGGCCCGGCCCGAACGCGCCGACGGGCGACTACCGCCGGTCGTGGACGCACGAGGTGCACATCGGCCTCGATGGGGTGACCGCGGTCGTCGGCACCAACAAGCCGCAGGCCGCGCGCCTGGAGTACGGGTACGTCGGTCCGGACAGCTTGGGCCGCGTGTTCAACCAGCCGCCGTACGCGCACGTCGGCCCGGCCGTGGAGAGGGTGGGCCCGCTGTTCGTGGCCGCCCTGGGCCGGGTCGCCGAGGGGGACAGGCCGTGAGCAACGACAACGAGGAGAAGTAGATGAGCGTGTCGGGGCGCCAAGTGGCGCTCGCGTCGCAGGCGATGCTGCAGACGGCCACGGGCCGCTCGTGCGGGTACGGGACGGCGCCCACTGCGGCGTCGCTGCCCACAGGCGTCACCATCCCGTACTGCGTGCTGTACGAGCTGGGGCAGGTCGCCGGCCTGGGGCCCGCGTTCGGTGACAGCGACGCCGATGCGCGGGTGCTGCTGCAGGTGTCGTCGGTGGGCACCACGGCCGAGCAGGCGAGCCTGCAGGCCGACAAGGCCCGCCAGGCGTTTCTGGCCCGGGTGCCGGGCAGCGGCCAGTACCTCAACCCGATCAACGTGTCTGGCGGGACCGTGATCGGCCGGGAGCTGGACCGGGAGGAAGGGACCAGTGTCGTGAACTCCACCTACACTTACGTGCAGCGATTCGTCCTGACGGTCTCGACACCGAACAGCTGACGCCTGATCGCACCTCACCGCGGAGGCCCACTCGCGGACGTCCGGCCACATGGCACGGGCTGACCCCTTGGCTCGCATTTGCGACCTGTTGGGGACGGGCCTCCGTGTTCCGGGGGCCGGGGTCCCCGGAGAGCGAGACACCCTCATGGGTTCCACCCAGCAGAGGTTCATGCGCCGCGGCGTCACGAAGTTCTACTTCCTGTCGACCATCGCCGCGGTGACGAACACCCCGACCCGCCAGGAGCTGGCCGCCGGCACCGACCTGTCCGGTGCGATCTCCGACATCGCGGGCTGGTCGCTCGGCAACTCCCCCATCGACACCCCCGACCTGGGCTCGACGCTGACCACGTCGATCCCCGGTGAGGACAAGGCCGACGCCTCGACGCTGACGTTCTACGAGGACAAGGCCGGCGACACCGTCGAGACGCTGCTCACCAAGGGCGAGGAGGGCTACGTCGTCATCCTCCGCAAGGGCGACGTCCCGCAGTCGAAGTCCATGGACGTCTTCCCGGTGCGTGTGGCCTCGCGCGCCCCGGCCTACTCCGCCGGCTCCGACCCGGCCAAGTTCACCGTGACGTTCGCGGTGTCCGACGAGCCGACGCTCGACGCCGCCGTCCCGGCCGCCGTCTGATCCTGGGGGGATCCGCATGACCACGAGCACCACCACCGAGCCGCCGGCGACTGCCGTCGCCAAGGACGCCCACTGGGCGGCGAAGATGTCCCGGCTGCGGGCCCGCAAGCTGGCCGAGCGCACCGTGTCGATCTGCGACGACCAGGACGTCAAGACCGCTGTGACCGACGCGGCGGTGACGTTGGCGAAGGCCCGCGCCGCGGCGCTGGCCGAGTGCACCGAGCAGGGCATCCGCGAGGATCAGCGCGACGCCTTCGTGGCGTCCAACCCGCAGGTCCTCACCGCCGATGCGGGCCTGACGGCCGCGCAGGACGCCCTGGCCGAGGCGACACTGACCCTGACCTTCCGGGCGCTGCCCCGGCCGGTGTGGGAGCAGCTGCTGCGCGACCACGCGCCCACCGAGGCGCAGGCCGACCAGGGCATGGAGTACAACGTCGACACCTTCCCCGCCGCGCTGATCGAGGCGTGCCACGTCGAGCGTGACGCCGGCGGCGCCGAGGTCGACAGCATGAGCGGGTCCGACGCGCAGGAGCTGCTGGACACCTGGTCGGACGGCGACGCGAAGGCCCTGTTCACGGCCGCCCTCGTCATCAACCAGACGCTCCGAGCGGACCTGGGAAAAGGCTGATCTCCGACCCCGGCTTCCGGGCGGAGATGGAGCTGTGCCACACGTACGGCATTCCGCACTCGCAGTTCACGGGGGCCGGGGAGGGCCGCTGGACTGCGCTGGACCGGTCGAAGGCGCTGGCGTGGCTGGCGTACTCCCGGGCGGTGTGCACGGGCTGCGGCACGCGGATGGACGAGTGGCGGCCGGAGCTGGGCGGGGACCGGTTCGCGTACGTGCCGGACTCGCACACATGCCCGGGGTGCGAGCTGGTGGAGATGGAACGGGAGCAGGTTCCGGACGGACCGGATGGGCGCGGGGTCAAGATCGGGCTCAAGCCCAGACGGGAGCAGTAGGTGGCCGCCAGTGGCTACAACCTGTACGTCAACCTGCAGGCGACGACGGCCGGACTGACCAGCGGTCTGCGAACCGGTGCCACGCAGCTCCGCCAGTTCGACGGGCAGCTGCAGCAGGTCAACCGCACGCTGATGGAGACTGGGACGGCGACGCAGCGCCTGGCCCGGTTGCAGGCCTCCGCCTCGGCTGACGCCGTCGTGGCCCAGACCCGGGTCACGGCGGCTGTGGAGCGCACGGCGGCCGCGCAGACGGCTGCCGGGGCGGCGGCCGAACGCAGTGGCCGGGCTGCGGCGTTGGCCGCGAACCTGGCGGCCCGGGCGGAGGTCGAGCGGACGGCTGCGGTCACGGCCGGGGAGCGGGCGCTGCGCGCCCAGGCCCTCGCCCAGAGCATGGCCACCCGCGCGGCGGCTGCCACGGGGCGGGGCGCCGCGGCAGCGCAGGCCACCGCGAACGCTGCCGCCACTGCGGCGACCCGGGCCGCGCAGGCGCAGGCTCTGCAGGAGCAGCGTGCGGCCGCCGCGGCGGCCGCGTCGGCTCGCGCGCAGGGCGTGGCCACGCGGGCGGTGCGGGCGCGGGAGGTGGCCGACGGGCGGGCGCTGCAGGCGGTTGCCGCCCAGTCCCAGGTGGAGGGTGCTGCCGCTCAGCGTGCGGCGGCGAACGCGGCCGCGGTGCGGCAGGCCGAGGCGGCGGCCGCTGCCGAGACCCGCGCTGCGACGCAGGCCCGCAACAGCGGCTACCTGCGGTCGGGGGTGATCCTGTCGGCGGTCCTCGGTGCCGGCGTGCTGCAGGCCGTGGAGCTGGAGAAGCGCATGGCGAACGTCATGACCATCTCCAAGGAGATCAACGCCGGTTCGGTGAGCGGCTTCACCGACCAGATCGTGCGCATGTCGACGGGCCTGACGCAGTCGTCGACGCAGCTCGCCGAGGGCCTGTACCAGATCGTGTCCACGGGCTTCGACGGCGCGGAGGCCATGCAGATCCTGCAGGCCGCATCCAAGGGCGCCAGCGCGGGCCTGACGACCACCGAGACGTCCGCGCGGGCCCTGCTGGGCGTCCTCAAGGCGTACGGCCTGACCGCCGGCGACGCCGGCGACGTCATGGACGTCATGTTCCAGACCGTCAACAAGGGCGTCATCTCCTTCGAGGAGCTGGCGCAGAACCTTGGTGACGTGGTGCCGATGGCGGCGGCCGCCGGCGTGAAGTTCGATGACCTGTCGGCGGCGTTCGCGGCGATCACCCTGTCCGGTGTTCCGGCAGCGGAGTCCGCGACCTCGCTGAACCAGGTGATGACGCGCATGATGGCGCCCACCACCGCGCTGACCAACGTGATGCACATGCTCGGGTACGAGTCGGCGGCGTCCGCGTTGCAGCAGGACGGCCTGTTCGTGGTCGTCAACAAGGTCACGAAGGCCACGGGCGGCTCGTCCGAGGCGATGAGCAAGCTGTTCGTCGACGTGCGGGCCGTCCGGGGTGTGCTGTCGCTGGCCGCCAACGACGGCCAGAACTTCGCCGACACCTACCAGGGCATCGCCAACCAGGTGGAGCGCGCCGGGGCCACCCAGAAGGCGTTCGAGCTGCAGATGAACACCACCTCGGGGCAGTGGGCGATGTTCTCCAACCGGGTGCAGGCGGTGGGCGTCGACCTGGGCCGGGCTCTGCTGCCGGCGCTGCAGGCCGTCGGTGAGGCGCTGTCGGTGTTCGCGGGTGCGATCGGCGACCTTCCCTCGTCGGTGAAGTCGGCCGGCGGGGCCCTGCTGGGTCTTCTGGCCGCGACGCTGCTGCTGCGGGCCGGGATCGGCCAGATGAGCGTGCAGATCGCGGCGTTCCGCCTGGCGATGGTCGAGTTCAGGGCGGGAGGGGCCCTGCTTCCTGCCGTGCTGAGCGGCGCGGGTCTGGCCGTCTCCGCCCTGTCGGCGGTGCTGTTGATCGGCGTGACCGCGTACGCGGCGTACTCGGCGTCGAAGGAGAGGGCGAAGGCCGCAACGGCGGACCTGGTGGAGGCGCTGCGGGCCGAACGCGAGGAGGGCGACGCGGGCGCCGGTGTCCGCAAGCTGACCGAGCAGCTGACCAACAGCGAGGACATGAAGAAGCTGGAAGAGCTGGGGGTCTCCACCACCACCGCCATCGATGCGATCACCGCCGGCGGGACCAAGCTCGACGAGCTGTACGCGAAGCTCAAGGAGGGCCGCGACGCGTCGTTCTTCACGACGCCCGGCTCGCCGGTCGTCACGCACGACACGCGGTGGGACGCGGCGAAGAAGGTCCTCGACAAGCAGCACGGCATCTGGTCCAAGGCGGTCAAGGACGAGGCGTCGCTGGCCGCCCAGTTGGCCATCGTCAACGCGAGAATCTCCTCTTCCCGCGTCAAGGTTGGCGACCTGTTCAGCCTGGACCAGCTGCTGCCGATCGGGAAGGACGGCCTGCCGCAGTACACGGACGAGATGAAGGCGATGGCGCAGGCCCTCGGCGACATCGTGAACCCGGCGAAGGCGTGGCAGGACGCGCAGGACAAGGTCACCAAGGCCAACAAGAACGCCAAGGCGTCCCTCAAGGACTACATGGACCAGCTGCAGTCGCAGCTGAAGGCGCAGCGGAACTTCCAGAAGAACCTGTCGACTCTGGCCATGTCCGGCTACACCGGCCTGACCGACCACTTCGCCGAGCTCGGCGTGTCCTCGGCGCCGATCCTCGACGAGCTCGTGAAGCAGCTCGGCAAGGGCGAGACGAAGGTCGCCGAGGAACTGCAGTCGATCATCTCGGAGTCCTCGTCCCGCTCCAAGGAGACGTTCCGGGCCGGTCTGGAGCAGCTGCCGGCGATCGCCAGCAGGTACGGCAAGAAGACCGCCCAGAAGTGGGCGGAGGCCGCCGCGACCAACGACCCGGGCAAGTTCGCGCAGGTCATGCAGGAGATGGCTGTCACCGACCTGTCCCGCGCGGTGAAGAAGGGCAGCGCCTCGGCGAAGAAGGAGCTGCAGCGCGGCATGGGCCTGCTGGCGCAGGTCGCGCGGGAGGGCGGCGCAGGAGCGGCAACCGCGCTGCAGCAGGCCCTGCTGTCGGGGAACGTGACTGACGCGATGACCCAGCTGCAGAACATCTGGGGTGCGGACCTGCCGATCAGCGCGCAGGACCTGCAAGGCGTCGTGCGGGCTTTCGAGACCGTCGGCGGGCAGGCCAAGGTCGAGTGGACGGGCATGCTCGACCTGATCGCCCAGGTGTCCAAGACCAAGGGCGCCGCCGCGGCGCAGTCCCTGACGTCGGCGCTGCTGTCGGGCGACATGAAGGCCGTGCAGGCCCAGCTGGACCTGATCGGCGCGAGCGTGCGGGAGATCCCCGGCTCCAAGAACATCTCCGTCACCGTCGACCCGCCCGCGCCGGTGTCGGTGACGGTCATTCCGCGCATCGCGCCCGGGTCGAACGTGCCGTGGGCGAACAAGCCGCAGCCGCAGGCCGACGGCGGTCTGCTGTCGTTCTACGCCGACGGCGGTGTGCGCCGGGAGAACCATGTGGCGCAGATCGCGCCGGCGGGGTCGTGGCGGGTGTGGGCCGAGCCCGAGACGTACCCGGGAGAGGCGTACATTCCGCTGGCCCCGTCCAAGAGGAACCGCTCCAAGCAGATCCTCGACGAGGTGGCGCACCGGTTCGGCGCGAGCGTCACGTACCACGCCGAGGGCGGCCTGTCGGGCTGGTCGTACACGGCGGCCGGGGGCATGGAGGGCCTGTTCTCCCTGTCCGGCATCGCGTCGGACTCCATGAACAAGAACGGCACCGCCCTGGACCTGGGCAAGTTCAGCAAGAACCTGCACCACTCCGTGGCGCTGGCGCAGCGGTGGCGCCGCGATCTGGCAACGGTGGCCCGCCGCGCCGGGCAGGACGTCGCCGACGCCCTGGAGGCGATGGGCGCCGACGGCATCGACCTGACCCACAAGATGGCCACCGGCACCTCGAAGTACGTCAAGAGCATGGCCGGCGACCTGAAGAGGCTGGCCGCGACCGCGAAGGCGTCGCTGTCGGACTTCACCAGCCAGCTCGGCGGCGCCGCCAAGCAGACGTCGGCGTTCCAGCAGAACCTTGCGAAGCTAGCGGCCTCCGGCTACGGGGACCTGGCGGCGCGGCTCGCCGCGCAGGGCGACCAGGCCGCGCAGGACCTCGCGGCGCAGGCCGTTAAGAGCAAGAGCGCCGCGGCGAAGGCCAACAAGGCGTCGAAGGCCGCGTCGGCAACGCTGTCCGATGAGGACCTGGCCGACCTGCTGGCGATCATCGGCGCGGTCAAGACCAGCAAGACGGGCATCCACCAGGTCGCGGCCGCCACCGAGCTCGGCGAGGACCGCATTATCGAGGTCGCCAACGCCGGCAAGGCCCAGCTGCAGAAGGCCCTCGGGTCGCGGGCCGCGAAGTTCCTGGCGGACCTGGGGCGGGCCAACAAGGGCCTGTCGTACGCGGGGGGCGGTGTCCTGACGCCCGGCCTGTACGCGACGAGCAACGGCCTGGTCAGGTTCGCGGAGCCCTCCACCGGGGGCGAGGCCTACATCCCGCTCGGCCAGTCCAAGCGGGGTTCGGCGACGGCGGTACTCGAGGACGTCGCGCAGCGGTTCGGCTACGCCCTCACCGCGCAGGGCGTGACCGGCCCGATGCCCGTCGACGCGCGTCCCGCCGGCGGCGTGCAGGTCGTGGTGGTCAAGGAGTCGGCCGCGCCGCTGATCGGCGAAATGCCGGTGACGGTCACCGGCGGCGCGGGCGGCCACGGCGTGGCGCAGGAGATGGGCGCGGAGGTGATGCGGCGCCTTCGTGCCGCGCAGCGAGGAGGCAAGCTCTGATGACGGCCCTTGAGGACTACCAGTTCGACGTCGGCGGGGGCCTGGTGATCGGCTCGGGCACGCTGCTGCCGGTCGGCGAGGTCACCGGTTTCGGCGCGCCCGAGCTGCGCACGGCCGACGTGGACAATCCCACCGACGACGGCGGCTTCCCGGGCGTGGACCTGTACGGGACGCGGGCGGTGACGATCGAGGCCGGTATCCGCACCCCGGACGATCCGGCGGCCGCGCTCGACCTGCTCGCCCGCCTGCAGCAGGTCACCGACGTCGACGGCATCCGCAGGACCGCGGGTGCTCTGGCGGTGCTGCGCGTGAAGTGGCCCGGGCGGGACGTGAAGCGCCTGTACGGTCGGTGGCGGCGCGTGGAGGCCGTGACGATGGCGCAGGCCGTCTACGGGTGGATTCCGCTGACGCTGGACTTCGCGGCGCTGGACCCGCGCTGGCACGCCGACGACTCGCAGGCCCTCGTGCTGCCGCTGGACATCTCCAACGACGACGAGGGCTTCACCGCCCCCGTCACGGCCCCGATCACCACGGGGGTGTCGAACCCCGACGAGCGGCCCGGCTGGGTCGTCAATAACGGCGACAAGGCGGGCTGGCCGTCCGTGCGGATCGACGGGCCCGTCACCAACCCGAAGGTGTGGGTGGTGGAGACCGGCCGGTACCTGCAGCTGCAGATCACCCTCGGCGCCGGCGAGTGGATCGACATCGACACCCGGCCCGGCACGCGCTGGGTGCTGCGCAACGGGTCCGGCAACGCGGCCACGGCACTGACCTCGGGAAGCCGCATGGACCTGTTCCAGATCCCGCCCAAGAGGAGCGAGATCCGCTGGACCGCGACCGACTACACGAACACCTGCCGCCTGACCCTGTCGTGGCGCGACGCCTACACCGCCCTGTGAGGACACTTCAATGACGCTGCTCCAGCCCCCGATGATGGTCAACGGCGGTATCCACCCCGCCCGCACCATGCGCATGATGATCCGCGACCTGTCCCGCGGGTCGCAGGGCGTGACCGAGTTCAACGACCTCAAGGTCTCCCAGCAGTCCACGCCCGGTGCGGGCGTGCAGGTCGCCGACGGCTCCGGTGTGGTGCGGGGCGCGGCGCCGGGCCAGGGCTCCTACACGCAGTACAACGTCGGCACGGCGCCCGTGGACATCGCCCCCACTGGGGCCACCGGCCGCACCGACATGGTGGTGCTGCGCGTCCTGGACCCGGAGTACGAGGGCGACCTGAACCCGGCCATCGACGACATCGGCTACTTCCACGTCGTCTCCAACGTCAGCGGCACCGCTACCCAGCCGCCGGCGGGCATGACCGCGATCCCGCTGGCCCGGATCACCATCCCGCCGAACACCGCGACCATCACCAACGCGATGATCACCGACCTGCGGGGTATCGCCAACCCGCGCCGGGACCGGCAGCTCTACACCGCCTCCGCGAGCGGCGAACAGAACTGGGCGGGCAACAAGGACGGCACGTACGTGTCGTGGCCGGCGGCGGCCCGCTGGAACATCGCCGTGCCCGTGTGGGCGGTGCGGGCCCGCATCACCCTCACCATCGCCGCGGCGGAGATCCTGTCGGGCGCTACGTGGGGGCACGCCGCGTTCAAGCTGGGCACCGTCCAGGGCCAGGGCGTCAACTACGACACCGGCCCCTTCACCACCGGTGACCGCTCGCAGCGCGCGAACCTGATCTGCGCCGACACGATCAGCATCCCGGCGGCGATGCGCGGCACCACGCAGCTCCTGCAGTCCCTGGCCTCCCTGGACAGCTCGCTCGCCGGAACGCTCCAGGCGGACGGGGCCACGACCGCGATCGCCGACGTGGAGTTCGAGGAAGGCGTGTTCTAACGGTGCACTCCTACCGCTACCTGACGTGCAGCGCCCTGACGGGGCAGGTCCTGGCGTGGGACCTGCCGCTGTCGGACGTCACGTACGGCCCGGAACGCAACGGGTCCGGGGCGCTGCAGGCCACGCTGGAACCGCACCTCGCGCACGTCCTGGGCTCGATGGTCGACCCCGGCAACACGCTGATCTTCGCCGAGCGGGACTCCAAGCTGATGTGGGGCGGCCTGATCTGGCGGGCCGAACCGGAGGGCGGCAAGTACCCCATCGAGGCGGCCGGGTTCAGCTCCTACCTGACCCGCCGGCACGACGTGCACGGCAACCTCGACGGGCGCGGCCCCTACACGTACGGCGACCCGTGCAAGCTGATCCGGGACGTGTGGGCGTACTGCCAGGCCCAGCCGGACGGCAACCTGGGTGTCGTCGTCGACGGCACCACGTCGAAGGCGACGATCGGCACGCCGGCGGAGCCGTACGCGTCGGCCTGGTGGGAGTCCCGCACCCTCGCCGAGCTCGTCGACGACGCGGTGAACGTGTTCGGCGGCCCGGAGTGGACCGAGCAGGTGGCGTGGGTGGACGGGCTGCCCGAGCGCCGTATCCGCCTCGGCTGGCCCCGCCTGGGGACGCGTCGCACCGACGTGTCGTTCACCAGCGGCGTGAACATCGCCACCAGCCAGCAAGTGGTCTACGACGGCGATGCGTACGCGCAGGTCATGGTCGCTTTCGGATCGGGAGAGGGACAGGCCCGGCTGCGTGCCATCGACGCCGTACGGGATGGGCGGCTGCGCCTGGAAGGCGTGCTGGACCTGCCCACGATCAAGGGCCAGGACCAGCTTGCGGCGAAGGCCCGCACCGGGCGTGTCGCCGGGCAGGCCCGCGGCTCGGTCGACCAGGTCGACATCATCGACCACCCCGCGGCCCGCTTCGGTTCCTTCCAGGTGGGCGACGACGTGCGGGTGCAGGTCCACGACCAGTGGACCGACTACGACGGTTGGGCGCGAGTGACCGGATGGACGCTCACGCCGGCGCAGGGGGACCAGCAGGAACGGATGACGGTGAGCCTCGCGCGCGCCGACTCCTTCATCTACGGAGGATGAACCCCATTGGCTGACACCCTCGCTGTCCTTGCGTCCCGGATCGCCAATCTGGAACGGCTGGTGCGGGACCTGTCCCGCACCAGCCGCCTGGCGAACTCCTCGATCGAGAACGGCGCCATCGCCGTGTACGACAACGCCGGCACCGTGCGCGGCAGCATCGGACTGCAGCCGGACGGCACGCTGGCGGTCGCGGCCGTCAACGGCCCCACCCCGCCCGTACCGTCCGCGCCCACCATCGTCTCCGTCCTCGGCGGTGTCGCCGTCGGCTGGAACGGCGCCTTCGCCGACGGCAGCCAGGCCCTCGCCGACTTCGCCTACGTCGAGGTGCGCTTCTCCGCCTCTGAGGACTTCACCGACGAGGGCACGCTGCACTCCGCGTTCTACTCCCCCGTCGGCGGGACCCTGGTCGTGCCCGCTGACGGGCCGGTGTGGGTACGCCTGGTGTGTGTGTCCACCTCGGGCGTGACGTCTGAGCCGTCCGCCGTGGCGGGACCGGCCGGGCCTCGCCCCGTGGTCGCTCAGGCCGTGCTGGACGGGATCATCACCGAACTCGCCCTCGCCGACGGGGCGGTCAGCGCCGCGAAGATCGAGGCGGGAGCGGTCGGCAGCGTCGCTCTGGCCGACAATGCCGTGCTGCAGGAGCACCTGCACGACGCGGCCGTTGCGACGGGCAAGCTGGCCGACGGCGCGGTGAGGTCGGGGAAGATCGCCGCCGACGCTGTGACCACCAGGGAGCTTGCCGCCGGTGCGGTCACCGCGGTGGAGCTCGCGGCGGGTGCGGTCACGGCCGACAAGCTGACCGTGGTCGGCAGTTCCAACATCCTGCCCGACCCGAGCTTCGAGGGGCCGGTCACCGCGGCGGCTGCCGCCGCCCGCCCGGGGTGGTCGGTCGACGCCATCGGCAACGGGTCGGCGAAGTCGCTCAAGGTCGATGCCACCTCGGCAACGCCGATCGCCAGGAACCTGACCCTGACGTCGTTCGCGGTGCTGCCGGGTGACCAGCTGTACCTGGCCGTCGACTACATGGCCTCCTCGAACTGGGTCGGGCAGTCGCTGAAGTTCTACGCCGGCTGGATCGACGCCAGCGGCGCGATGTTCTCCTGGGGCACGGTGGTGGCGCAGCCGCCCGTCCTCGGCCCGACGTGGCAGCGCCTGGCGGGTACCGTCACGGCGCCGCCGGGGGCCCTGCGGGCTGCCATCATCGTGGAGACCTTCAACAGCACCGCGGGCACCGTGTGGTGGGACAACGCCGCAGTCCGCCCGGTCCTACCGGGCGTGATGATCGCCGACGGGGCGATCACCACACCGAAGATCGTCGCTGGATCGATCAACGGCGACCGGCTCGCGGTCGGCTCCGTGGCCGCCGACCGCATCGCGGCCGCCAGCATCACCGCGGCGCAGATCGAGGCCTTGGGCATCACTGCCGACCGGCTTGCCGTGAACTCCGTGACCGCGTCGAAGATCGTGGCGGGCTCCATCGACGCCACCCACATCAAGGCACAGGCGATCACCGCAGCCCTGCTGGCGGCAGACGCCATCGACGGCAAGACCATCACCGGTGCCACCGTCCAGACCGCCAAGTCCGGTCCCCGGCTGCTGCTGTCCGGCAACCACCTCTATGCCGTCGACAACAGCGGCAAAGTCCTCGCCGAGTTCGTGCCCGACGACGGCACCGGGCGCAGCGCGTTCCGCACGTACGACACCCGCCTCGGCGACAACTTCTACGGCGCCCTGACCGCCGGCGATGTGCGCTTCGGCATCGTCGGACAGACCGCCCCGCAGGAAGAGGCGGGCATCTCGTACTCGTCCCTGGGCGGAGGCCTGTACGAGCTGCTTCTGTCGAGCGGATGTGACCTGGGGAGCTCGTCCGCCCAGGTCAACCTGTACTCCGAGACGGCGCCAGCGGCGGGCAACTCCGCGATCGACCTCAACGCGGACGCGGTCGACGCGCTGGGAGTCCTGACCGCGAACAACATCGTGCTGGGGTCCGTGACCATCACCCCGAGCGCCTCCAACACCCCGACGAGCGTCACGGTCACCGGCCTGCACGTCGCCGGGAAGACCTTCCGCGCCTTCGTCACCGTGTTCAGCGGCTTTCCCGGATCGGGCGGCGTCACCGGTGTGACCGTCAGCAATGTCAGCAGCGCCGGCCTGACGGTGTGGCTCAACCGTGTCGGCACGAACCCCACGACGGTCTACTGGCTGGTGGTTGGAGCATGAGTGGCATTGCTTTCGAGCCGAGCCGGTTCTACGACGCGGTGGTCCAGTGCCTCACCGAGATGTGCGAGAACTACCTCAAGGCCATCGACGTCACCGAGCTGTACTCCAACGGCGGGACGCCCGGCATCGAGTGCGGCTTGTGCCAGCACCGCATGGAGGTCCTTTCGGCGACCCTCATGGACCCGCAGCCCGAGATGTCGTGACCCTGCTGTCCAGCCTCGGTGATCGCTGACTGACGCGGCGTCGCCTCGTGCCCGTAAGATCTAGTACGGCGCGGGGCACGCCAACCTAGGAGTGCGCGGTGACACAGCCGCCGAGCGCCGAGCCCACCTTGTGGGAGCTGCATCGCGCACTGCAGCAGATGCGCGAGGACCAGAACGACGGCATCAAGCAGTTGCGGGATGACCTGCGTGCCGACCTTGCCGGGATGAACACCCGTTTCGAGCAGATGGTCACCAAGGACGTCTATCAGGCCGATCAACGCCTGGTGCACCAGCGACTGGTGGCGATCGAGGAGGCGCAGGCGGCTGCGGTCCGGCAGCGCGAGAGCGACCAGCAGCAGGCCGTCAACACCCGCAAGTGGCTGGTGGCCGTGTTCGTCGCCCCGTTCCTGCTGGGCCTGGTGCAGCTGTGGGTCACCAGCAGGCTCGGCGCAGGCCCGTAAGGGCCTGGGCCGTCACAGCACCATCCGTCCGGCGCGGGGGAGAAGCACCGGGCAACAACATGCTCAAGGCCATCGACATCAGCTCTCTGCAGCCCCACCCGGACCTGGACAGCGTCGACGTCGTCCTCATCAAGGCGTCCGAGGGCCGCACCTACGCGAACCCCGAGCGCGCCCAGCAGGCCAAGGCCGTGCGCGCCAAGGGCAAGCCGCTCGGCTGGTACCACTTCCTGTGGCCCGGGAACATCCAGGCCCAGGCTGAGTGGTTCATCCGCTGCGCGAACCCCAAGGACGGTGAAGTCCTGGCCTGCGACTGGGAGACCACCACCTCGGGGACCCGCCCGTCGTGCGCGGACAAGGACGCGTTCATCGCCGCGGTGAAGAAGCTGCGCCCGCACCTGCGGGTGATCCTTTATTGCAACCTCGACTACTGGAAGAACCGCGACACCACCGGGAAGTGCGGCGACGGCCTGTGGATCGCCGACCCGAACGCCCCGGCCGGACACCCGCGCATCCAGCACTCGTGGGTGATCCACCAGTACGGGATCCACAACCACACCGACGTCAACGTCTGCCACTTCACCACGGTCGCCGACTGGAAGACGTGGGCGGCCGGGCTCGCGGCGCCCAAGCCGCCGGGCACCCCCAAGCCGCCGTCGACGCCGAAGCCGCCCACGTCCAAGCCGTACGTGCCGCCGGCGTTCCCCGCAGGCCTCGCGCCGGGCAAGTCGCGGCCGTCGGCGAAGGGTCTGCAGAGGGCCCTGCGCGCGGCCAAGTTCCTGACGATCACCGACGCGGACCTGTCCGACCACTACGGGACGCGAACCGAGGGCGGCGTGCGCAAGTTCTTCGCCGCCCACCCGCAGTTCCGTGCCAAGGGCAAGCCGAACGACTCGGCGATCGGGCCGAAGGGCTGGGCCTACCTGCACAACCTCGCCTACGGCCGCAAGTGAGTGCCGACGAGATCATCCACCGGTTCACGTCCCGCCCGACCGGCACCTCGCAGCACCGCCAGGCCCACGAGGACGTCGGGTCGGTGTGCCTGGAAACGGCGCTGACGCTGGACCAGCTGCTGCCCGCCGGCGCCGAGAAGCAAGCCGCCCTCTTCCGCCTCGAAGAGGTCATGTTCTGGGCCGACGCCGCAGTTGCCCGCCAACCCAAGGAGTCCTGATGAACCTGTTCCTGTCCCTGATCCGCACCGGCGTCCCGGCGCTGGTGGGCTGGCTGGTCGCGCTGGCCGCCCGCCGCGGCCTCGACCTGGACGCGGAGGCCCTGGCCGGCGTCCTGAGCCCGCTGGCCGCATTCTGCTACTACGCGGTGTTCCGCCTGGCGGAGCAGCATGTGTCGCCGAAGTTCGGGTGGCTCCTGGGCTACGCCCGGCCGCCGAAGTACGACCTGGCCGCGTAGTCCGGCCGGCGCGGAATGATCGAGACCCCCACCGCACGCGGTGGGGGTCTCGATCTCTTGAAGCACCAGACTGGCACCCGGAGAACTCGTATTCCCGGGTCATGAAGAGGCTCCCCGACAGCGAATTTCCCGCCAGTAAGAGGCCGTCGTATGCCTGGCAGGTCCACAGACCGCCCGAGTCGCAGCAGCCTACGGGCCCGCGACCCTCTCGCCCCATGGCAGCTCCAGCCCAAAGCCGCTACGCCGACCGCGCGGTATCTTCTGCGACCATGAGCGAAATAGCCAATGAAAACGGCCGTCTCAGCGACGAGGAGTTCGAGCACTTCAAGGCTCTCCTGCGCCGCTTCTGTGCACACGACCTCGACCAGTGGGCGGCATGGAAGGTCAAGACGGACACGGGACACGTGGCCTACGTAAAGATCCAGTGGGGCGAGATGCTCGACGAGGACGACGAAGTCTTTCGGTTCATCTGACTGGGGCCGCCGTGGGGCCGTGCCAGAGCGGCCAACGGTGACAGGAGACGACAGCGGCCGCAGGTCAGGGAGCCGGCCGCTGTCGTGTGTGCTGGTCAGCGGGCGGCCGTATCACTTCCAGAAGAACTGACTGGTGGATGACCTCCGGGCGGTCCGAAGGAGGTCTGCCGGGTGCCGGCCGTAGGGGCTGCGAGCAAATGACGGTCACAGGCGGCGGTCCGGGCCGGCTTCCAGGACCTCTCGGATTGCTCGCTTGCGGGGGAAGAGTGCGCGTGAGCCGTACCGGTGGCCGCTCAGGTTTTGGATGACTGCGGTGAGCCACTCGGGGTCGCCGAGCTGCGCGACTCGGCCGCTGGTCGATACCTCGTCGAGTAGCTTGCAAGCTGCGGTGATCTCACGCCGGGGGTACCGGTAGGCATGGTGGGTGAAGTTCGCGCTCCACTCTTCATAGGGACAGCGCGCAAGCCCCCCGATGGAAGCGGGGAGCCCCACGTGCTCGGTCGGCTGGCCAAGCCAAGACAGGATCACCGCAACCTTCCGCAGCCTCTTCGAGTGGTCGCGCCGGTGAGGCTGGACGTCGAGCGCGATGTCCATCACGCGCGCCCACGGAATCTGCTGAGCCTCGACACCCTCCACCCATTGCGAGAAACCGTCCCCCCTCAGCCTTACATGGTCCCCAGCGGGTGACGGCGGTCAGTAGATACTCCCCGTAGGCGGCCACTTAGCGCCCCACTCATGGCCAATGGTTTCCCCACGGACGGCCAGATATCTCCCCGGACCTGGACCGATGCCGGTCGGCAAAGCTGGCCGGTGTGAAGAACAGCAGGGAGATCATGGAGATCCTGGAGGCATACGACCTCACGGGGAGTTACCGAGCGGCGGCCGAGCTGGCCGGCTGCGACCACCACACGGTGGCCCGGTATGTGCAGATGCGGGCCGAGGGCGCGAGCCCGACGGCGAGGCAGCACCGGGCCCGTCCGATCGACGAGTACCTGTCGAAGATCGAGGAACTGGTGGTGAACTCCCACGGACGGATCCGGGCCGATGTGGTGCACCGGCGGATCACGGCGATGGGCTTCACGGGCGGAGAGAGGACCACCCGGCGGGTCGTCGCGGAGGTGAAAGCGAGTCTGCGGGCGGGTTCGCGGCGGGTCTATCGGCCGTGGATCACCGAGCCGGGTCTGTGGCTGCAGTGGGACTGGGGCCATGGTCCGAAGATCGGCGGGCGACAGACGCAGCTGTGGTGCGCGTGGTTGGCCTGGTCCCGCTTTCGGATCGTCATTCCGGTGTTCGACAAGACGCTGCCGACGATCGTGGCCTGCCTCGATGCCACGTTGCGTCGAATAGGAGGGGTGCCGGCCTATGCGTTGACCGACAACGAGAAGACGGTCACCACGACGCACGTCGCGAACATCGCGGTCCGCAACCCGGAGATCGTTGAGGTTGCCCGGCGCTACGGGCTGACGATCCGTACTTGCCTGCCGGCAGACCCGGAAACCAAGGGCGGATCGGAGGCGACGGTGCGGATTGCGAAGGCCGATCTGGTTCCCACCGACGCCAATCTCCTCGAGCAGTACCCGACCTTCGGACACCTCGAGGCGGCCTGCCGCGACTTCTGCAATGAGGTCAACAACCGGGTCCACCGGGCCACCCGGCGCAAGCCCGTCGAGGTCCTCGCGGAGGAACGGCAGCGGCTGCACCCGTTGCCGAAGGAGCCGTTCGCGGTCGCGTTCGGGACGACGAGGCGGGTGAACTGGGACGCGACGATCTCGGTCGAAGGAGTTCGGTATTCGGTTCCGCACCAGCTGGTCGACACCCGTGTCTGGGCCCGCTTCAACGGCGACGAGCTGATCGTCACTGCGGTCGGTGAGGACGGGCCGGCCGAGGTCGCCCGCCATGACCGCTCGACCCCGGGGAACCCCGCGATCAAGGACGAGCACTACCCGCCCCGGGAGAACAAGGAAGCGGACCGGACCCCGCGGGCGAACTCCGCCGAGGAGGCGGCCTTCCTCGCCCTCGGACCCGGGGCGGCGTCCTGGCTGATCGAGGCCGGGGCCGCCGGGGCCCGCAGGATCAAGCCGAAGATGGCCGAGGCCGTTGCCCTGGCCAAGCTCCACTCCGTCGCCGACGTCGACCGGGCTCTTGGGACCGCGGCGATCGCCGGGCGGTTCGCGGAGAACGACCTGATCCGCATCCTCACCTACCAGTCCGGCCTCGAGACGGTCGAGCCCACCCGGGCTTCCGAAGATCACAGCCTGCAGCCGGGCACCTCCGCCTGGTCGAAGTTCGGCATCGCCGATGAGAAGGAAGAGCACTGATGGCCACCCCGATCCGCACCGTCTCCGGCACCCACGGCGACCCGTTGGCCGAAGCCATCGAGCTGACCAAGCGGCTTAAACTCCCCCACATCCGGCGGGCGTTGACCGATCTGATCCCCACCGCGAAGGCCCAGCGATGGGATCCTGCCGAGGTCGTCCGCGTCCTGCTTTCCGAGGAGGCCGCGGGCCGGGACGCCGCGAATCTCCGTACTCGACGCAAGCGGGCCGGCTTCCCGGCGGGCAAGACCTTCGGCGACTGGGACGAGACGGCCTCGTCGATCCCGCGGCCGACCCAGGACTCGCTGAAGATGCTCGAGTGGGTGACCCGCAAGGAGAATCTCTGCATCTGCGGGCCCTCGGGCACGGGCAAGAGTCACTTCACCGAGGCCCTCGGCCAGGCCGCGATCGAGGCCGGGATGACGGTCGCCTGGTTCACCATCGAGGACCTCGGAGCCCTCGTCCGCCGCCACCGGGCCGATGACTCCCTGGCGAGGGCGATGTCCCGGCTGATCCGGACGGACCTGATCATCGTCGACGACATCGGGCTCCTGCCCGTCTCCCCGGACGCCGCCGAGGGCTTCTACCGGCTGGTCGATGCCGCATACGAACGGCGGGCGCTGGCCGTCTCGAGCAACCTCCACCCGTCAGGATTCGACGAGATCATGCCCAAGACCCTGGCCACGGCCACCGTCGACAGGCTCCTCCACCACGCTCACGTCGTGGTCACCCAGGGTGATTCATTCCGGCTCAACCAGGCCACCAGCGGTCAGGGGGTGATCCCCTTGCGCTGACCCAGCCACCAACAGCGGGGAGATATCTGGCCGCGGTTGGGGAAGATTCACTGGCCGCCAGTGGGGAGAATTACTGGCCGCCTCCGGGGAGAATTGAATGGCCGTTGACAAGCGGGATCACCGATCACCCACTCCCCGTCGGTGAACGCAAGGGGTCCGAGTCGATCGGGCATGTTCTGGTCCTTCGTTCCGCAGCGCCGTCCAGCGCCGCCCGAAGAATGATGCATGACGCGTTTCGCGGGCAATCTGCCGGGGCGCTGCGCGTCAGACGGGTGCCGGTTCGCATCGACGTGCCACAGCCGTGCCAGACACGACGAGGCCGAGCGGAGCGGCGGGGAACCACGGACAGAATCCGGCGTTCGTCCAGCTCCACGTCGGTGCAGCTCAGGGGCTATCCGGAGCCTCAGTCTTCCAAACTGGTGCCACCAACAGCAGCGCGTGATTTCTGGCACCCACCACCGGATTACTCGATCCACTCCCCTTCGACATCGTCGGGAACCCAGGGGAACGGTATCCACGGGTGCCTGGCGGCCCGCGTCCAGCAACTCGAAAAGCGGCTGTCGCAGACGCTGGGAACTCAGGCATGGCAAGAATCAGGAAGGACGCAGGACTACGTTGCTTGCCCTCGGCGGGTGGCCATGACGTCGACGCGACGTCGCATTGCTGCGAGACATGCCACCCCGATGAACACAGCAACGATGCGGCTTGCTGTGTCTTGCAGCGTGCTGTCATACGGTGTGGCAATAGACCAGGTCGCCAGGTAACAGACGTTCAGGGCGGCCACGATCGCCGGGAGCGCCACAGTCATCCAGCGAGGCGTGCGGGCCTCAATGCGCGGGAAGCCCAAGACAACGGCGGCGCCCAACATGAGTAGAGCGGTTATCGCGGCTGTGGCGTACAACCCGTACTGGTACGGCGTGGTCGAGCAGTCTGCGTGTGTCTCGACCGCTTCTCCCTTGCACAGCACCTGGCCAACGCCGATAGCCGGCCATATGAACCAGAGCCCTGCTACTGCCTCGAATGCCACCAGCACGGAGGCAGTAAGAAAAAGGAGTCTTCTCATCCCGCAGTTCCCTGTGCCAGTTTGCCGTTCTTGACGACCCAGAGGAACGCTGACTTCGGCATTTCTACTATCGCTGCGGCGTGCAGCGCAAGCGCCAAAATCAGAGTGCCAGAAATCCGATGGGCCCGTCTGGATCGCAAACGCGCTGACAGTGCTATTGAGTGATCCCGATAGGGAATCACGATTCCCTCCCCAAATTGCCCCAAGGCCCCTTACGTCTTGGGGCATGCCCTGCCATCTAAGCGCAAAAGATCTCTAAAGGAAAGTCAAAGGTGCCTACTCCGCGCTGATGCGGCGTGGGACACGGTGGCGCGCGGGACGGTCGCGCATGCTGCACCATGCTGGCTTGCACGGCGTGATACGGAGCAAGACAGGCGACGAGTGGACGTGGTCTGCCGAGTGATCGCTTTCGGGCCGTCGCTGGGCCGTCCGACGGAGGCCAACGACGTCAGATGACGACGGTCGCCGACTCCCCTTCCCCTGCTCAGGGGCGGTGCTCCGAACATCGGCGCAGGTGCTCATCCCCGAAGGTCAGTTGAGGAAGAACTGATCGCTGAGGTCGCCAGCGTGCATGAGCGCGTTTCCTTGATGGTGCTGTGACGTCAGACTACGGGGATGGACCCCAACCTCTATCCCGACCTGGCGGCTCCTGCGCAAGCTGCGGTGCAGCACCACCCGCATCACCGCCCTCGTGCAGGCCGTCCTCACACTCCACCTCAACCTGAGGTTGGAAAGGCCGTCATGTGTCTACTCGGCGTAGACAAGGACAGGGTGCGTGGGATCTGCCTCGCATCCCAGGAGCCACAGGAGGCCGTTGCGTCCGGGCCAGATGTCGGTTGGTCGGTTGTCGTCCCAGTCATCCGGGTCGCCCCAGCGGAAGCCGGGGGGATCCACCGGTTGCCACGGACCGAAGAGATCTTCTGAGGTGGCTCCCAGGAGCAGAAAGGTGGGAGCGCCGCACTCACAGTGTTTGGCGGGTGTAGGCCAGAAGCCGACCTTAGGCTCCCAGCCGCCCAGTTTCCATCCTGGGACACGGCAGTGGTCGAGGTAGTCGTGCTGGTCGAAGTTCTCGCGCGGGCGGCCTGTGGCGGTCCACAAGGCACAGGCGAGCTCAAGGTGGGGCGGCAGGATGCCCAGCATCGTTTCGGCGAAGCCGCTTTCCTGGGGCTCCTCGATGCTGATGGGCGGATACTCCTGGACCAGCTCAGGGTGGACGACGCAGGTGCGCGGAACGAGGTTGTCGGCATCGTCTGGGGTGAACACGTTGAGAGCGGGGTTGCTGGACCTGACTTCTGTCAGCTGGCTTTGCTGTCGCCAGCGAAGGGTCGCCTTCGGGTCGTCAGTGTCCACGTGGGGGTTCGGGCACCACAGCACCTGAAGCACGTCGCTGTCATCGGGAAACATCCACTCTGGCGCGCTCAGCAGACCGTCCGGCAGGTCGTGTCGAAAGAGCTGGAAGACCGAGGCCAGGACGACACCCTCTGCCGGCCCAGTGGGGCCGTCGCCGTAGTGCTTCTCATGGCAGAGCGGCCAGGGCTCGTCGAGAGGCCACAGCAGGGGTCCGCCCACGGAGCTGTGATGTGCCGTGGGCATACCGCGGCGCGGATGCAAGCGCAGAGCCGTCCGTGCGTAGTCGGCCAGTTCCGGGTACTCGTTTAGGAGCAACGCGCGCCGACGCGGCGTCGTATTCACCATCGTGCTGTCTCCAAAGGCCCTGCAGCCGCCATCCTGCGCGCATCCTAGCTCAACGGCAGTCGGCCCTTGACGACGAGCCGTCCGATCCAGCTCGGCTCAGCTTGGAAAGGGCTCAGTGAAACTCCAACCCAAAGCGGCTCCACCGACCGCGCGGTACCTTCTGCAACCATGACTGAAATAGCCAATGAAAACGGCCGTCTCAGCGACGAGGAGTTCGAGCACTTCAAGGCTCTCCCGGTGGCAAGACGGGACGCCTGTAACAGCCAACCGCTGTTTGTGGCTGGTGACGCGGTTCTTACCGGCACCCAAGTTGCGTCGAGCGGGTCCAAGACATGACGAGGCCCCCACCGCCTGTTTGCGTGGTGGGGGCCTCGTGTCGTCTGAGGCTGACGCTCGCTACAGGCGCCGGCCTTCGTCATTCCCACGCCTCGGGTCCGTTGCCGCGCCAGTCGATGAGCTCGGGGTCGGTGACGTCGACCGTGTCCGGGTCGAGGCCTGCGCGCCGAAGGAACTCCAGCAGGTCGCTCGCGTTGAAGGCGACGCCGAGGATCTCCTCGTCCACGCGCACCTGCCGGCCGCCGCTCGGCGAGACCGGCATGACGATCACGCGGTGGTCCATTCGCCCAGGATGCCCCGGAGCATGAGGGGTCGCATCCTGGAGGTGCGGCCCCGCTCGCAACACCCCAGCAAGTAGTCCTTGCCCGCGCAGCGGGGTCGCCCGGAGAAGCGGTCCGGCGCGGCCTTCTGTCCTCCACGGCGGGGACGCGTCGGACTCTCCCATCACTCCTAGAGCGTGCTCCGCGTGCGACTGCGGGAAAGGCGGGGCAGGCTGGGGGTGCGAGCCCGAGGGCCGGTCCGGAACCCGCCAGGACCTCGCGCCATTGGATCGGCCCCCGCCACGGTAAGCGGCGGGGGCCGAGGTCTGTCCGACACAGAGGAGGGCCCCCACCGCCTGTCAAAGCGATGGGGGCCCGTGCCGCCTGCCTCCCGTGAAGCTTCGCCGACGGAGGCAGCCGACAGTCTCAGCTGGGCGCGGTCCAGCGGGGCGCCGGAGCCCGGCTGACACACGCGGCCGCGTCGGCGCAGACGACGATGATGCCGCCGGGGCCGGACCCGGTCTCCACCAGGTACGAGACGCCGTTCTCGGTGTACTTCTGGCAGCGGGCACAGGTGCCGGCGATCCGCTCGTGCTCGCGAGGGATCATCGCGCACCTCCGTGGCAGGAGCAGCCGCAGCGAGGGGTGACGATGATGTTCGGGTACCCGGGCAGCGTGCAGTCGGCATCGCGCTTGCACTCACGGTGCAGTGAGCCTCTCCCGACATGGGCATCATGCGGGCATGACATGGGTCCAGCGGTTCGTCACGACGCTCTCACGGCTCATCCTGGCCGTGGTCTTTACAGTTATCGGTATCCGGACCATCGCCTTGGAGATCACCGAAGTCCATGGGATGGCCCAGCTCGGCTACCTCGCGATCGGCACCGTCGCGCTGGGCGGCGCCGCCGTCAACTGGCAGATGCTCCTCCGGCCCCTGTTCGCGCGACGCGAGCAGCCCTGACCCCCGGACGCACGCCCCCTCCCGCCCGGACCACAGGGCATCTTCCTCATCGACGCGGTCAACGGCCCCTACGACAACAAGCAGCCGTAACGACATATGACGCCTCCGGCCGTGTGGTCGCCACCCGTACTGCCGGTTCCTCCGGTACTGACGCGGGAACGTTGCACTACACCTATTACACCGCCGATGGTTCCGGCACTTGTGGTGTCCGCCCTGAATGGGCCGGACTGCTTTGCAAGGCGACTCCCGCCGGCGCAATAGCCGGTGGCCTGGGGAACCCCACCGAAGGCATCACCACCGTCGACACCTACAACCGCTGGGGTCAGGTGGCCACCAAGGCTGAGACCGCCAATGGCGTCACACGAACGAGCACATACGTGTTCGACACGGCTGGACGACCTACCAAATCTACGATCACCGGCGGTTCGGGACAGGCCATTCCTGCAACCACCATCACCTACAACCCCGGTAACGGACAGATTGCGAGTCGCGCGTCTAACGGGAAGACCGTCGCATACACCTACGACAACCTCGGACGACGGTTTTCTTACGACGACGGAGCCGGCAACACCGTCTCTACCGCGTACGACGAGAACGACCGTACGGTGAAAATCACAGACTCTGCTCCGTCGACCGTCACCTTCGCCTATGACACCGCTGGCAACCTCAAGTCCACGACAGACTCGATCGCAGGTACCTTCACCGGCACCTATGACGCAAACGGCCGACTGGTGACGGAAACCCTGCCGGGCAACACCACTCTGTCTCTGACCATCGATCCTGCCGGGCAGCAGAGCAGTCGGAACTACTCAGCCGCCGACGGCACTCCCCTTGCCGCCGACGCGGCCAGCTACACGATCCGCGGCAAAATCGCTGGACATACCGAGACGACCGGGACAACCACGCAGTCCGATTACACCTACGATGACGGACAGCTCACGCAAGCCGTGGACTCGACCCCCAACGGCTGCATCACACGTGCGTACACCCTTGACGCCAACAGCAACCGCACTGTGCAGACCACGTCTCTGGATGACTGCGACAGCAGTACAGAAGACATCCAGAAGGTGACCACCTCCCGTACCTACGACAGCGCCGACCGACTTGTGGGTGCCGGCTACACCTACGATGCCCTGGGGCGAACGACCACCAACGGCAACAATGCTGCAGCCTTCACCTACTACGTCAACGACTATGTTGCGTCCGAGACACTCGGAACGAGCCGCAACAGTTGGACTCTCGATGCCGCCGGACGGCTTGCCGTGCGCACTTCTGAGACTCAGGTCAATGGCACTTGGAGCACGAACAACATCACCACTAACCACTACGCGTGTGACTGCGATAGCCCCAGCTGGACGAAGACGAACACTGGCGGCATCAGCCGAAATGTCATCGACCTGACCGGAACGCTCACTGCTACCACCGCAGCAACCGGCGGTACAGTTCTTCAACTGAGCAACCTGCACGGTGACATCACCGTGCAGTATCCCACGGACACCACGCAGTCAGTCACCGTTCAGCACTATGATGAATTCGGCGGCCTGTCCGACCAGACGGCACCCACTCCATATGGATCCCTCGGCGGCTACCAGCGTTCCGCGCAGACCTTGAGTGGTGTGACCTTGATGGGAGCGCGCCTCTATGATCCCACAACAGGCCGCTTTCTCAGCCCCGACCCGGTGTACGGAGGCAATGCCAACCCCTATAGCTACCCCGCCGATCCAGTCAATCATTTCGATCTGAACGGCCTAGCGATCGACAAAAAGCACAATAAAAACTCATTCGGCTGTGGCTATTTCAGCTGTACGCTCAAGATGAGCCGCAGGCGTACCAATATGCTCATCGACGTTCTCAATGCGGCATCCATTACGAAGGGGATGCTTGCCACCGCCTTGGGTGTAGGGGTCTGGGCTTCTGTGGTTTCCGCAGGGTGGGCAGCTGTCCTGCTTATCGTGTTGGCCGCGATCTCCTATGCGGTTGTCCAAGCTCTCACATGGCTTCTTAAGTACTATCCAACCAAGGGAACGTATATAAAGATCATGCGGGTCACCCACTACAGCTACACCTGGCATCAATAGCAGGCATATGGGGGCGGCTGGGCGTTGCAAGGCCTGGCCGCCCTTAACGGCAGAATCGGCTCAGCCTACATCTATCACCCGACTGGACCAGGCAATATGAACGAGACACCGAAGAAACTACGGACTGCCGGATTTATTTCTACAACCCTCACGCTCACACTTTTCGTATTGCTGATGTTCCGAGGGGTGCGGCGCGACTTGCTCTCGTCCATTCTTCAGGGAGTCACGCTCCTCGGAGCGTCTATTTGTGTGATGATCGCAGTCAAAATTGAGCGCCTACGCAAGCGCTCATAACGGGATGCCGTGAATCGTCGGAGACCGGTGTACTCGAAAGGACCACTCGGCTGTGTGAACCGTTCCGGGTTCGGTGCAAGGCCGCGTAGTTAAGGCTTGTCGGTGCAGGTCAAAAGGGCCTTGAAGATCCTGGCGTGAGGCGAGGGGATCTCTGGTATACCTCGGGAGTCCGCCAAGACATCTCAAGATTCTAGTACTCCAGCCGTAGATCGTGATCTTTATGGTTGTTGGGCGGTCCGCCGCTGGTAGTGGCAGGCACGGGCCCGGGCCTGGTGGCGTCGTCGCCACTCGGACCAACGGAGCCTGTGGATGACTGTGTGGACGGTCTGGGCGACGAGTGCGCTGAACAGGTGCTGGATCTCGTTGCAGGTCAGCGGGGTCAACTCGTCCGGAGTTGGCTCCTGCGCATGTTCATCGGCGGTGGCTGCGGCGAGGAAGGTGTGGGCGAGCATCGTGAGGGTGACCCGGCGGTGCCAGGACGTCCAGCGCCTGACCTGGTGTTCGTCGAGCCCAGCCAGGCCCTTGCTGGACTGGAAGGTCTCCTCGACTGTCCATCTGCGTCCTGCCACTCTCACCAGGGTGGACAGCGGCACTCGCGCCGCCGAGTAGCAGCGGTAGAAGGCGAGTTCTACGGTGCGCCGGTTGCGGCGGACGAGTAGGTGGCGGCGGCCGGGCCGGTCGTCGGCGATGTCGGCCAGGGCCCAGTCGTAGAACCGGTGCCCTTTGGCTCCGGCGCCGACGGAGAGCTTCTGCCAGGCCCGCTTCGGCAGCTTCTTGACCAGGACGTCGGTGCGGAACTTGCCCGCGCGGGTAGTGATCTGGTGGTCGCAGGCAACGGCGAGCACATAGCCGACCTGCCGTCCCTCCAGCGCGGTCCGTAGATGGGGGTTGCCTCCGTAGACCTCGTCTCCGGCTACCCAGGAGGCGGGGACGCCGGCGTCCAGCGCACGGCCGATCATGCGTGCGGCGAGCGCGGGCTTCGAGGCGAAGCCGACGTTGTCAGGGATCCCTGCCACGCGGCAGCGGGTCGTGTCCTGGGTCCAGGAACGCGGAACGTACAGTTCCCGGTCGATCGCCGCGTGCCCTCTCGGGGTCGAGTAGGCGAGGTAGACGGCCACCTGACTGTTCTCGATGCGTCCGGCGGTGCTGGTGTATTGACGTTGTACGCCCACCGTGGCGGTGCCCTTCTTCAGGTCGCCGGTCTCATCTACGACCAGCACCGCGTCATGGTGGTGCAGCTGCTCGACGACGAAGCCGCGGATGTCGTCGCGGACGGCGTCGGCGTCCCACCTGGCCCTGGACAGCAGGTGCTGCATACCGTCCGGGGTCGTGTCCCCGGCGTACTCGGCGAGCGTCCAGCAATTCTTGCGTGGCAGGTCCGACAGCAAACCGAGCACCAGCGCCCTCGCCCGGCGCCGCGGTTCTACCCGGGCGAACCGCCCCGCGATGCGGCCCATCAGGACCTCGAACCTGTCCTGCCACCGGGCAAGATCTATGCTGTGACCTGCGGCCACCGTCTGATCTTCTGTCTTCACACACCGATGATCACCGGTGGCCGCACCCATTCCCGGACCGGCCCCGGAGCCTCGGCAACAGCGCGTGATGTCTGGTTCTGAGAGAATCCTGGCGTGTTCAACTTCGGGATCGAAAGCTACCGGCCCGATTGGCTTAACGGTCGCTCCGCGGTCGTGGTAGGCCACGGCCAGCAACTGCATGCGCTCATCGGCCGTCCGTTGACCCATGTCTGGCTGGTCTGGGACGTTCAGGACAACGAGTGGTTCTCCGACTGCCCGGTCCTGCTTGACTTCACCGGCGAACAGGTGGAGATCAACCACCAGAAGTTCAACGACCTCTCGATCACCTGGAACACGGTGGACCCCCACGAGCCGGTCCTGTGGCCCGACTTCGATCTCCAGTGGCGCCACGCCATGCGCGCCGAACTGCACGCCCTCCAGGGCCAGATCCTTCAGGACGTAGAGCTCCTCGAGTGGACCGGGAGCGACATGGCCCAGGGAGCAGTCGCCGTCAGCTTCCGCTTTCCCCACAGCCAACTGACCATCGCCAACGCCCTCGACGAGAATGAGCTGACCTTCGGGCCACCGGAGTCGCGCTACCAGCGTCACTCGCTGCACTAGGGCACCCGGCACGGAGACCCGGCAGTGTCGCGCCGACCGAGCTCGGCGGAGTTGGCGCGCCGTCCGCGACCGCGCGCCCGCAGGCTTTGCGGGCAGGTGCAGCCCGGGTGAACGCTCAGGCAGCCTTTGCCCGGGTGACGATCAAAGCGAACAGGGCTGCCCCAACGGGTACCCCCACAATCTCGCCTACCGGGAATCCCACATCGAGCGTGGGGCGGAGCCACAGCTGCACTGCAAAGCCGATCACCGCCATCACGGGCACGGCTGCGAGAGCGATGGCGCATCCAACGCGCCGGCGCGGTGGCTCGGTGATGTAGAGCCCGAGCATCGGGGCAGCGGCGAACACCGCGACCGCGAGGGTGAGTGTCCTGTAGATCCCGTGGTCTTCGAAGTGCCAAAGCGCCAGAGTTACGACTCCCCAGACAGCAAGGCCGAGCAGAGCGCGCAAGGCGACGGAGAGGACCACGCCCCACGTTTCGGGGCCTTGCTTTCTCGTCACGCCGAGAGCTTAGCGGCCGCTCGAAACGGTGTATGCCCCGCCCTTGAATCCCCGCTGGTCACGAGCCGTGCCCGGCGGAGCCGAACTTCGTCCTGAGTGTCACAGTCGTGCAATGTGAGGCGGTGCCGAGCGGGGAGTCACGGGGAACAGCGGTGATGGCGCTGCCTTGCGGCAGGGAGGGCGCACAGGAGGTTCCGCGACGGCCAAGGTGCTCTCTACGAATGGAACGACGGCATCGAGCGGTGCACCTGGGAGCCGGCGAGCGTCGTCGAAGCGACACTTCAGACGTCTCTTCCCAGCCCCGTTCCGTCGTCCCAGATGGAGAGCTTGGCCCCGGGGGCGCCCGACCACGCTGGTTAGAATCTAAGGGCAAGCGTGGAAGGGATGAGGGGGCCGGCGATGCCGAAGAAGCCGTTCTTGGCCGGCAGGCAGGAGTTCGCTGCCGTGTACGGGGTCAAGGGGACCCAGATCACGCAGTGGCTGGGCCGTGGGGTCATGAACTACGACCATGCGGTGATCGTGTCGGGGTCTCCGTACTGGCTGATGTCGTTCGTGCGGGACTTTGGGAAGAGGATGCCGCGGCCCAAGCAGACGGACGACAGGGTGGTGCAGCAGATCCTCGCCGAGCAGGAGCCCGGCGAGTGGGCGACCAGCGTCGCCGAGGTGCCTCCGCTTCTGGGCCTGCAGGAGACGACGCAACTGTTCGGCCTGAGCAGCCAGCAGAACATGTCGGCGGTGTTCCGCAAGGGCGGGTTCGTGCCGCCGGACTACTCGCTGTCGGGGTCCCCGATCTGGCTGCTGGACACCCTGGTCGATGTCGCGGCGCCGATGATGCAGGCGAGGGCCCGCACCGTGTCGTGGGCGGTCGACCCGCAGGTGGAGGCGGCGTTCCGGCAGAAGCGGTACACCGGCCCTGGCTCCGTCATCGTCCCGCGCGGACTGGCCGCGAAACGTGCTCTGAGCAGCGCAAACGGCTAGACGCACCTCCCCGAATCGAATAGAATAAGACCAGCGCCGCAGGGAGCGGCGCCGGTCTTGCTCTTGGGAGGAATACATGCACGCCACCGCCGGTGCGATCCGTTCGCCGACCCGCCGTCGTGGGCCCGGAGGCGGCTCACGGGTTGATCACGCGACGCCCTTCCGTAAAGATGTGCCACACCATTCAAGAGTGAGCGCACTTTCGGGGGTTCCGTGCCCGCCCAGCAGGACCAGCTGCCCGGCCTGGACGACATCCAGCCCGTGCAGCTGCCCTCCAGCCACCCGGGCCAGTCCATCCAGCAGCGGTTCCAGGCGTTCCACCACCTCAACCCATGGGTGCTGCGGCACCTGGAGGCGCTGACCACCGACTGCGTCGCCGAGGCCCTCCCCGCGTCGGCACCGGGATGCTCTCCGAGCTCCTGGGCCGGCGCTACGGACAAGCCACCCGAGGCGTCGCCTTCCGGCTCACAACGACTTCCTCAGCCGGTACGTGCGGCTCCTGACCGAACAGCACCCCGAGTGGGCGCCGCTGTTCGAGAGCAGAGCCCTGCGCACCGCATGAGAACACCGACTTCTTGGAGGAGTCCCGAATGGCCATCAAGCTGAAGACCCGCAGACCCACCGGCATCGTCCCCTGGCCCCTGATCCTCATCGAAGGGGAAGAGGGCAGCGGAAAGACTTACTCCGCCGCCGAGTTCTCCGCCTCGAAGCGCATCGGCCAGATGTACTGGGTTGACCTGGCGGAGGGCAGCGCCGACGAGTACGCGGCGATCCCCGGTGCCGACTACGAGATCATCGACCACGACGGCACCTACCGCGACATCCTGGAGCAGATCCGGGCGGTGTACCTCGAAGCCCGCCGCGTAGCGGCCGCCGGCGAACCGCCGGTGGTTCTGTCCGTCGACTCGGGCAGCTCGCTGTGGCGGATGCTCAGAACCTGGACCAGCGAGCGGGCCCGGCGCGGCAGGAGCAATGCGCAGCGGCTGCAGGAGGACCCGGACGCCGCGATCGACGTCGGCATGAACCTGTGGAACGACGCCACCGAGCGGTGGATGGAAGTCATCCACCTCCTGCAGACCTTCCCTGGTATCGCGATCATCACCGCCCGCGGCAAGCAGATCACCGCCATCGACGAGGGCGGCAACCCGGTCAAGGACAACCGCGGCCGCGTGCTGCGGGAGTGGAAGGTCCAGGCGCAGAAGGACCTGGCGTTCGACTGCTCGGTGTGGGTGCGGATGCGCCGCGGCCGGGTCCCGCAGGTCATCAAGGCCCGCTCGCTGCAGCTGCGCGTGGAGGACGGCAAGCCGCTGGAACTGCCGGACTTCACGATCGAGGACCTGGTGTTCAACCGGCTCGGCTGCTCGCTGGAGTCCCAGCCCCGCCAGATGCCCGCCCTCGTCGGCGACCGGGTGCAGGCGTGGCTGGACGAGCACGACGTGGAGGACCTGCGGGACGTCGAGAAGCTGCGTGAGCTGTGGTGGGACGCGGCCAAGGACGACACCGGGCTGAGTCGCGGCGAGGTCGTCTCGATCCGCGCCACGATCGAGCGGATGGTCGCCGAGATCGAGAACCCGCCCACTGACATGGGCCAGGGCCCGGTCAGTGACGCCGAGCGGCTGCGGGCCGCCGTCGAGCGCCGGGACGAGGACGACGGCGAGGAGCCCGACGACGAACCCGACCCGGACCGTCGCCCCGTCCGCAAGGCCCCCGCCAAGCGCGCGGCCGCCAAGCGCAGCCCCGCCAAGCGCGCGGCCAAGCCGGCCGCCGCCCGGAGCTGACCTGCCCCCGCGGGCCGGGCCCCCTGCGGCCCGGCCCGCCCCACGACCTTGGGAGTACCTGATGACCGCTCAGCCTGCGGAATCCACAGTATCCACACCGTCCCTGTGGACAGCCGCGCACGATGTCGACGCCCGACGGCCCCGTTCCCTGCAGCGGCAGCTCGGCGCCTCGGACACGGTGTGCGAGCGCCGCGCCGCCTACATCGTGGCCGGGGCCGCCCCGACCGATCAGTCCGACAAGCGTGCCGCGATCCTCGGCACGTACATCCACGAAGGCCTGCTGGGCGCGGCGCGAACCGAGTACGGCTGGCTGGTGGAGCGCACCGTCGGCGACGACACCATCCGAGGCCACATCGATGCCGTGCAGCTGGACGCCGAGACCTCCGCCCGCGTCGCCTCCCGCCATCGCCCCAAGGTGGCGGCCGCCGGCGGGGTGACGGTGGAGGACGTCAAGACGAAGACGACGTTCCTGTGGGACAAGGTGCGCCGCTACGGGCCGACCGCGGCCGAGCTGCGCCAGGTGTACCTGTACGCGGATCTGCTGCGCACGGTCGGCTTCGAGGACGTGCGCGGCCAGCGCTACCTGGCCAAGCTTGGCCCGCTGGAGGTCGCCCGGATCCGCTTCCGCTTCGTCAACCGCGACAACGGCGAAGAGCACATCGAGGAGTTCGCGTTCGACCCGATGGAGGCCATCCGCGCCCGCTGGTGGGTCCAGCGGGTACGGGAGCTGAACAGCCCGGAGGAGGGGCGCCGCGACTTCGACGGGCCGGGCGTGGACGCCATGTGCGACTACTGCCCGTTCGTCACGGCCTGCTGGGGCCTGCCCGAGTCCCCCGGAACGCCCGTGCAGACCGTCCTCATCCACAACGACGCCGACCGCACCCAGACCCTCGCCGACTACGTGCGCGGCCACGAGCTGGCAACCGAGGGCAACCGCATCAAGACCCTGGCGCGCAAGAAGATCGACGCCTCGCCGGCGGGTGTCTACGGCGCCAACGAGCTGGTGTGGGGCGGCGGCAACGCCAAGTGGGACCTCGACGTGCAGGCGATGGTCGACGTGCACGAGGAGGCGGGCATCACGGTGCCGATGGTCCCCGACGAGAAGCGGATGGTCGCCAACTTGAAGGCGGCTGGCCTGGCCGTCCCGGAGAAGCGCAGCGCCCAGACCACGCCCAGGACCATCAACGTGCGGGCCTACAAGGCCTGATCGGACCGCTGCCGCCCGCCCCTTGTTCGGGTGGGCGGCAGCGGTCGGCAGGAAGGAAAGTGCGTTGTCCATTCACCTGATGCTCGTCGCTGCGTACCTGCCGGACGACGTCGTGAACCAGGGCCAGAAGCTGGCTTTGATGAAGATATGCGACTCGGCCGACGACGAGTCGGGTATCTCCAGGCCGGGCATGCGGCGTGTCCGCGCGTGGGTCGGCGTGGGAGAGAAGCGGTGCACGACCATCGTTACCGAGCTGGTCGCCAAGGGCCTGATCGAGCGTGTGGAGGTCGGCATGCTCGGGCGCCGGGCGACCTACCGGGTCTTCCCGCTGGGGGTGCCGTCGATCCCGTCCAACGACGAGCTGGACGCCCGCCTCCAGGCCGCTGACGCCGCGCCGAAGAACCCGCGCAAGGCCCGTTCTGGCGTCACGCGTGCGGCACCGTCCAGGCCCGCGATGACACGTGAGGACTTCTCCGCGCGGGACGACCTCGACGTGCAGGCGCTGGCCGCTGGCGAGGGTGTGAAGCGGCCAGGGTTCCACCCGTGGAACCCTGGTGACGACGAGGGCAGGGTTCCACCGGTGGAACCCAAAGGGTTCCACGGGGGGAACCCCAAGGG
>NZ_JBHXSO010000063.1:0-43830 GCF_042714775.1 Streptomyces sp. NPDC058691
CCCCCGGCCTGTACGGCGATTGCCCCCGCAACCCTTTCAGGGGGCCGGGGCCATCGCCGTACGCGGGGTCGCCGGCGCGCGTCAGCCTGACCAGCAGCGGGTGACCCGGCCGCCGTCGACGGTGAAGTTCAGCCGCCCCGCGCGGTACTCCATGGTGATGATCGCGCCCGGCGGCAGGGAGCGGACGGAGGTCCAGCCACGCTCCGTGGCACGGCGCTCGGCCTCGTCCGCCGCGAGGCCTACATAGGCGTCCGGCGGGTCCTGGGGATGCGATGCGTGGGGCGTGCCGCCCGGATCGGTAGCCATGTGAGCCACCGTAGGCGCATACGAGCCGTGACGGAAGACACGCCGACGCGCCATCGTCACACTTCTGTCACAGAATGCCGAGTCCCGTTTGGCGTGCACCGTTCATGCGATCCGCACCCGCTTTTCCAATCGCCTCTTGAATTCACGCCATCCGCCGCCGATATCACCGCGTCCGGAGATCCCGGAATTACCGGAAACGGCCCTCACACTTCCCTCACATCACATCCCCAGGGCGGCCAGCTCATCGTCCGTCAGCAACCGCGACCGAATGAGAAACCGGTTGCCGGTGGGCGCCTCGAGCGAGAAGCCGCTGCCGCGCCCCGGCACCACGTCGATCGTCAGATGAGTGTGGCTCCAGTACGCGAACTGGTCCCGTGACATCCACACCGGCACCGGGTCGATGCCGGGGACGCCGAGGTCGCCCAAATGCACGTCGGAGTCCCCCGTGAGGAACTCGCCCTGCGGATAGCACATCGGCGAACTGCCGTCGCAGCAGCCGCCGGACTGATGGAACATCAACGGGCCGTGCTCGTCCGCCAGGCGCCGCAGCAGCCCCGCGGCGTCCTCGGTGATCGCGACCCGGCCGGCACTCGATACGGTGGAGGTCATGCCGTCAGCGTGCTCCCGCGGCGCCTGAGCCGCCAGACCCCCGCAGGACATGTCTGCGCGCCGAGCCCACCGTGGCGGCCGCCTCGCGCTCCGGGAGGCCGGTACGGACGGCCGCGCCGACCATCTCGGCCGCCACGTCCTCACCGTGGCCGTTCTCGTAGGCCCGGCAGGCGGCCCAGAACAGCCGTTCGTTGCGCTCCCCCTCCAGCGAGCCGAGGACGAAGCGGATCAGCGGGCCCGCGGTGTCCGCGCCCGCGCCCCGCGCCCTCCCGGCCCTCGCGGCCCCCGCGCGCGCCGCCCACGGCTTCGGCGAGGGCGTCATGAGCAGCCGCAGCAGCCGCCGCGGCACGGCGGCGGGCGGCATGGACGCCGTCGGCGGGTCCCATCGGTAGCGGCCGGCGACGGTGACCGAGCCCGGTCCCACCAGATAGCCGCCGCTGCCCCGCACGTCGATGCCACGGCCGAGCCGGCTCACGGAGTTGGGGACGACGACCTCCGCCGGGCCGGTGAGCCACAGATGCCGTCCGCCGCTCGGGGTGAGCACCGTTCGCGTCCACGGCACCGCGAAGCCCTGGCGCGCCGCCAGGTCCACCAGGTCGGCGAAGCCGTCCGCCCCGCCCTTGCGGTCCAGGTCGAGGCCGATCAGATAGTGCGGCGCGCGACCGCAGGCGATCCCGTACCCCGAGGCCCAGGGGGCCGCCGCGAACAGCTCGCCGATCCGCACGGGGTCGGTGGAGGCGTCGTGCACCCCGTGGCCGAACCGACCGCACTGGCGTCGGCACATCCCGCCGCCGGTCTCACCGCGGTGCGGCGACCGTACGGCGGGCAGTTTGGTGCGGGACAGCGGGATGACCGGGAAGCCGCGCCGGGCGGCCGCGAGCGCGCAGGCGAGCGCGCGGTGGAAGTCCGGGTGCGTCACGGGGTGCCCCCCTCGCTGCGCTACGGCATGACACCTTTATCGTACTTTCGTTCGACCTCGTGCTCAACGGTGCCGTGAAGCCGCCCGAAAACGGTCCGCCACGGTCACCCGCCGGCCTCGGCACGCCCCGGCGGTTGCGTCCGGGGCGGGTGGGCGAGGCGCGCCACCATGACGCTTACCCCGGGCTACCGTGCACACACCGGCAGCAACTCCGACCACGAGGGAGCGCGCGGATGGGGACGTACGCGGCGCCGGCCACCGACGAGCGGGTGCGGACGCCGCGGCGCCCGGGGCGCCTCCTGGTGGACTGGCTGACCACCACCGACCACAAGAAGATCGGGCACCTCTACCTGATCACCTCGTTCGGCTTCTTCCTCGCGGCGGGCGCCATGGCCCTGCTGATGCGCGCCGAACTGGCCCGCCCGGGACTGCAGCTGATCACGAACGACCAGTTCAACCAGCTGTTCACGATGCACGGCACGATCATGCTGCTGCTCTTCGCGACCCCCACCTTCGCGGGATTCGCGAACGAGATCATGCCGCTGCAGATCGGCTCCCCCGACGTCGCCTTCCCCCGGCTGAACATGCTGTCGTACTGGCTGTTCCTCTTCGGCGGGCTGATCGTGGTGGGCGGCCTGCTCACCCCCACCGGCGGCGCGTCGTTCGGGTGGTTCGCCTACGCGCCGCTGAACAGCCTGACCCGCTCGCCCGGGATCGGCGCCGACATGTGGATCATGGGACTCGCGCTGGCGGGCTTCGGGACGATCCTGGGCGCCGTCAACTTCGTGGCGACGATCGTCGGGATGCGGGCACCGGGCATGACGATGTTCCGGATGCCGGTCTTCACCTGGAACGTGCTCTTCACCTCGGTACTGGTCCTGATGGCCTTCCCCGTGCTGGCGGCCTCGCTGCTCGTGCTGGAGGCGGACCGGCGCTTCGGGTCACTGGTCTTCGAGCCCGCGAACGGCGGGGCGCTGCTGTGGCAGCACCTGTTCTGGTTCTTCGGGCATCCGGAGGTCTACATCATCGCGCTGCCGTTCTTCGGCATCATCACCGAGATCCTCCCGGTCTTCTCGCGCAAGCCGGTCTTCGGCTACGCCACCCTGATCGGCGCGACGATGGCCATCACCGGTCTGTCGATGGTGGTGTGGGCGCACCACATGTTCGTCACGGGCGCGGTGCTGCTGCCGTTCTTCTCCTTCACCTCGTTCCTGATCGCGGTGCCGACCGGGGTGAAGTTCTTCAACTGGATCGGCACGATGGTCGGCGGCTCGCTCTCCTTCGAGACGCCGATGCTGTGGGCGGTGGGCTTCCTCGTGAGCTTTCTGTTCGGCGGCCTGACAGGCGTGATCCTGGCCTCGCCGCCGCTGGACTTCCAGGTCAGCGACTCGTACTTCGTCGTCGCCCACTTCCACTACGTGGTCTTCGGGACCGTGGTGTTCGCGATGTTCGCCGGCTTCTCCTTCTGGTGGCCCAAGTTCACCGGGAAGATGCTCGACGAGCGGCTGGGGCGGATCCACTTCTGGACGCTGTTCGTTGGCTTCCACACCACCTTCCTGGTCCAGCACTGGCTGGGGGTGGCGGGGATGCCCCGGCGGTACGCCGACTACCTGGCGGCGGACGGCTTCACCGCGCTCAACACGGTCTCGACGATCGGGGCGTTCCTGCTGGGCATCTCGACGCTGCCGTTCCTCTACAACGTCTGGCACACCGCGCGGCACGGCACAAAGGTGGAGGCCGACGACCCGTGGGGCTTCGGCCGCTCCCTGGAATGGGCGACCTCCTGCCCGCCGCCGCGGCACAACTTCACGGCGCTCCCCCGGATCCGCTCCGAGTCCCCCGCCTTCGACCTCCACCACCCGGCGGTCCGGGAGCGGGACGCGCAGCCCGGCCCGCGGTGACGGGGGCGCTACTTCGCCGCCGCCCGTCCCGCACGTCCCGCCGCCCGCTTCGCGAGCGTACGGGCCCGCCGGGCCGTGCCCCTGGCGACGTCGTTGCCCGCGTACGCCGCGGCCAGCGCCAGGCCGCCGGCGTGCCGGCCGGCGCCGCGCACCCGGCCCGCGGCGCCGGCCCGGCGGTCCAGCAGTCGCTGAAGCAGGTCGGTGTACATCCCGGCGATGCGGTGCGGATCGTAGTGGCCGCCCTTGACCAGGGCGGCGCGGCCCATGCGCTTGCGGGCCTCGTCGTCGTTGATCAGCCGGAGCAGTGCGGCGGCCATGGCGTCGGTGTCGCGGGGCGGCACCAGCAGGCCGTCCACCCCGTGCTCGATGATCTCCCCTGGGCCGAGCGGGCAGTCGGTGCTGACCACGGGAAGGCCGACCCGCATGGCCTCGACGATGGTCATGCCGAAGGACTCCATCGCGGAGGAGACGGCGAGGACGGAGCCCTTGGCCATCTCGGGCTCGATCGGTGAGACCGGTCCCATCATCGTGACGTGCCCGCCCAGTTCCAGCTCCTCGACGAGCCGGGCGAGCGACTCGCGCCGGTCACCGCCGCCGTACAGGCGCAGGCTCCAGTCGGGGCGCTCCGCCCTGACCTTGTCGAAGGCGCGGATCAGGTCCTCGTAGCGCTTCACCGCCGCGAGCCGGCCCGCGGCGACCACGTGCTTGGCGTCCAGCGCCGCGGGGGCGATCCCGGGGTCGGGGACGCTGTTGGGGATGCCCCGCACCACCACCCCGGGGAGCACGAGTCTGCGCCGGTAGGCGTCCGCGTCGGCCTCGGTGGTGGTGATGACGGCGTCCAGGCGCGGGTAGAGGCGGCGCAGTGCGAGCCGCAGCCGCACGGAGTGGGTGTCCAGGGTCAGATGCTCCTGGGCGACCCGCACCACCCGGCGCGGCGCCTGCCGGGCGATGTGGGCGTTCAGGCCGGGCCTGGTGCCGATCACGGCGTCCGCGTCGAGCCGCGCGAGGTGGGCGCCGATCCGCTCGTCGGTGAGCGCGCTGTACTGCCGGTGGCGGGCCTCCGAGGGCGGGAAGACGACGGCGGGCCGCTGGGCGAGCGGGTGTTCGCCGTCGTACGTCTCGCTCTTCTTCCGCAGGTCGACCAGGTGGCGCAGCGGCACGGCGGGGTCCAGTTCCAGCGTCGGCTTCGCCCGGTGCCGGAAGACCGAGACGATCTCCACCTCGTGCTGCTCGGCCAGGGCGGCCGCCAGGTTGAAGGTCGTGCGGATCGTCCCGCCGATGCCGTACGCGTTGTGGATCAGGAATGAGATGCGCATGCGTCCCCGTCGTCGTCGCGGCTGCGGCGGACAGTCCGCCCGCCGTGTGCAACAAGACCGTGATCCGGGGTGCCGAGTTGTCCGTCATCACATCTTTGTTCCAGAGCCGTGACGAATCTGGTAGACGGCTCGGCGCAACCTTTTGTTCTCCTCGAGTACCCAGGGCGGTAAGGCGGCCGCGGGCGGGCACGGCCGGGTTCAGGGCAGGCGGACCAGCATCCCCGGGGAGAGCGGGGACAGCGGGTCGGGTGTGACGGCGGTCCCGTTGAGACGGATCAGCTCGGCGGCACCGCCGGGGACGGAGAAGCGCTCCGCGACGCTCTGCAGGGTGTCCCCGGGCTGGACGGCGTGGGCACGGCCGTAGAGCCCGAGCCGGCGCGAGCAGTTCGGCCAGGCCTGCCAGCCCTGGCTGCGCAGGATCGCCTCGGCGACGGTGATCTGGTCGTCGGCGGAGGCCAGATCGGCCCGGTCGGCGAAGTCCAGCCCGCCGAACGAGACCCAGGTGGGCTGGTAGATCTGCAGGCCGCCGTAGAAGCCGTTGCCGCTGTTGGTGTCCCAGCGGCCGCCCGACTCGCACTGCGCCACGTCCTGCCAGACCGGGGCGTGCGCGACCGGATACGCGAAAGCCCGCCCGGTCACCAGGGCGGGCCACAGGAAAAGCAGGGTGAGAGCGCCGACCACGGCGCGGCGACGGGGGGACGTGGGGGACATGGGGGGCACGCTAGGGACAGCCCGGCGGGGGCCGTCGTCCGCCGCGCCCGGTGGGCACGACGCCCACCCGGTCGGAGCACGACCGGGTGGGCGTGGCGCTTACGGGATCCGCGGCCTCAGACGGAGAGCCGCTGACCGGGGTAGATCAGGTTCGGATCGGCGCCGATCACCGACGCGTTGACCGCGTACAGCTTCTTCCAGCCGATGCCGTGCTCGGCCGCGATGCGGCTGAGCGTGTCACCGGGCCGGACACGGTAGTTGCCGTGCCCCTCGGCCCGCTGGTGCCCGCGGTCGCTGTGCCGCGGGGCGGAGTGCTCGGGCGCCGTGGCGGCCTTGGGCCGGGCCTGGGGCGCCGCGGGGGCCGCCGGGGCCGAACCGCCGCCCGGCGCGCTGCCGTACGCCCCAGCGCGGGCGGAGCAGGTCGGCCAGGCTCCCCAGCCCTGCGACCGCTGCACCTTGGTGGCGACGGCTATCTGCTGCTCCCGGCTCGCCCCTGCCGCGGTCGCCGCGTAAGCGGTGCCGCCGTAGGCGCGCCAGGTACCGGCGGAGAACTGGAGCCCTCCGTAGTACCCGTTGCCGGTGTTGATGTGCCAGTTCCCGCCGCTCTCGCAGCTCGCGATGCGGTCCCAGACCCCGCTGTCGGCGGCCTTGGCGGGCCCCGCGGCGGCCAGGAGGGCCAGCGGGGTCAGCGCGGCGGCGCCGGCGAGCAGTGCGGTCTGTCGGTACTTGGCGTTTACGGCCATGGAATCCCTCTCCACGGACCCGGGGTTCCCCCATGGCTCCGTACATGACGTACGGCGCCTCGGCGGACGAACGACCCCGCGCATTGGACGCGGTGCCCCGTCCCCCGCGCTCGCTGAACGGCGGCTTGCTGATCCGCCGTCACCCTCCGTGCGAGCTCTCCCGGGTGGTGCTCTCTGCACACGGCGGGCAAATCTAGGCAGCGCAACCCCCTGCCACCAAACAAATCCCCTTTCCTGCAGGCCAGTTGACGGTTACCTGGAGTAAGAGCGCATTCAGGACACCTGATTGATCCGTCTTTATCAGTGCATGTCAGCACAGGGAATACGCGCCGTGTGACGTCTTTCACATGCACACGGGGCCCGGGAAGGGCCATCGTTGGACAAGGAGTGACCGGCTCCGCACGGCCGTTCACCCTGTGCACGCAGCAAGAGGAGTGCGAGCGAGGTAAGCCGTGACTCCCGCCACAGATCGGCCGTTGTCACTATGTGCCGGGCGAAGCCCGGCAGAGGAGCCCGTAGCCGTACATTCCAAGGAGGCTTTCGTGCCGCCCATGCTCGACGTCAGCGACGAGGTACGAGCCGAGATCGGCGATGAGGAGGCGGCTCGCCTGCTGGCAGGCGCCGGCGCGCCGGGCACGTATGACTGCACCTCCTGCCGCACGCCCGGCGACACCTCGACGGAGCGCACCAGCACCGTGCTCTTCGTCGGCGAGGAGACCGCGGTGCTCGCCTTCGCGCACGCCACCTGCATCCCCTCCCAGGTCGTCCCGGTCTCGGAGGAGCAACTGCAGGGCGCCGTGCAGAGCATCTCCGGCAGTGAGGCGCCCGGGGCCGCGGAGGCCGGCGCCACGCCGCGCCAGGCGGTGCTCGGCATCACCTGCGGCCTGATCCTGGTCAAGGACCAGGTCTGCCCGGCCCTGGTCATCGAGCCCACCGGCCCGATCGCCCGGCCCGGCGAGAACGGCCTCGGCGACGATTTCCTGCCGATCCTGATCGAGCAGGGCTTCATGCCCGTCGGCGGCCTCACCACACCGCCCGCCCCGCTGCCCGGCTGGTCCGTGCTGCTCGCCATGGGCCAGCTGCACGCGATCCTCCAGCCCGGCACGGCCGGCGCGTGGTGGCAGGCGCACCAGCCGCTCGCGGTGAGCGAGGGGTGGCGCGCGGCCGTCAACAAGTCCAACGAGGTGTACGTCTACGCCGCCCCGCACGGCACCATCGGCCAGCAGCCGCGCGAGGACCTGCTGCGCGAGGCACTGGAACGGGCGTGCGGGCGCGGGGTCCTCGTCGCGGCGACGATGCCCCTCTCCGGCACCTGAGCCAACCGGCCCCCCGTCAAGGCGCGTACGGAAGTCCGTACGCGCCTTTGGCCTGTGCGGGTGCATATGCGTGATTCATCCGTACGAACCGCATCCCGCGACATTTCCTCATCGTTGGCACGACGTGCACACCTTTGACGCTTCCTCACGAGCCCCGTACCGCAGCCCGATCCCCCCCATGCGCACCGCGCAGGAGGCGTCCACGAGTGAGGGCACGCCGATCTACGACGCGCTCTACTCCGAGTACCGCAGGCTTTTCCGTACCCTCCCCGGCGACCGCACGGGCGAGGAGGAACTGCAGTTCAACGGCTTCGGCCCGCGCCACCTGCCGTCATCCGCCGCCTACCGGGCGGGACGGCACCGCACGAACCTGCAGGGGCCGGCGGCCCTCCCCCCGGGCGCGGCGAACAACCGCCTCGGGGGCCTGTGAGCCAGGCCCCCGGGCTCTGAGGTCACTTCTTGCGGCCGCGCTTCTCGCGGACCCGGACCGACACCTGGATCGGCGTCCCCTCGAAGCCGTACTCCTCGCGCAGCCGCCGCTCGACGAAGCGGCGGTAACCGGCCTCCAGGAAGCCCGAGGCGAAGAGCACGAACCGCGGGGGCTTGGTGCCGGCCTGGGTGCCGAAGAGGATGCGCGGCTGCTTGCCGCCCCGGATCGGGTGGGGGTGGGCGGCGACCAGCTCGCCCAGGAAGGCGTTGAGACGGCCGGTGGGGACCCGGGTCTCCCAGCCGGCGAGGGCGGTCTCGATGGCCGGGACGAGCTTCTCCATGTGCCGCCCGGTCAGGGCGGAGACGTTCACCCGCGGCGCCCACTGGATCTGGACGAGATCCTTCTCGATCTCGCGCTCCAGGTAGTAGCGGCGCTCCTCGTCCATCATGTCCCACTTGTTGTAGGCGATGACGATGGCGCGGCCGGCCTCGACGGCCAGCGAGATGATCCGGGTGTCCTGCTCCGCCAGCGTCTCGCTGGCGTCGATCAGGACGACGGCGACCTCGGCCTTCTCCAGGGCCGCGGCCGTGCGCAGTGAGGCGTAGTAGTCCGCGCCTTCCTGGAGGTGGACCCGGCGCCGGATACCGGCGGTGTCCACGAACTTCCAGGTCTTGCCGCCGAGCTCGATCAGCTCGTCGACCGGGTCGCGGGTCGTGCCGGCCATCTCGTTGACGACGACGCGCTCCTCGCCCGCCACCTTGTTGAGCAGTGACGACTTGCCGACATTCGGGCGCCCGATGAGCGCGACCCGGCGCGGGCCGCCCAGCGCGTTCCCGAAGGTCTGCATCGGCGCCTCCGGCAGCGCCTCCAGGACGGCGTCCAGCAGGTCGCCGGTGCCGCGGCCGTGCAGCGAGGAGACCGCGAACGGCTCACCCAGGCCCAGGTTCCACAGCATCGCCGCGTCCGCCTCGCCGGAGGGGCCGTCCACCTTGTTGGCGCACAGCACGACCGGCTTGCCGGCCCGGCGCAGCAGCTTGACGACGGCCTCGTCGGTGTCGGTGGCGCCGACCGTGGAGTCCACGACGAAGACCACCGCGTCGGCAGCCTCGATCGCGAACTCGGCCTGCGCCGCGACGGACGCGTCGATGCCGAGCACGTCCTGCTCCCAGCCGCCGGTGTCGACGACCTTGAAGCGGCGGCCGTTCCAGGTGGCCTCATAGGAGACGCGGTCGCGGGTGACGCCGGGGCGGTCCTCGACGACCGCCTCGCGGCGGCCGATGATCCGGTTCACCAGAGTCGACTTGCCGACATTCGGGCGGCCGACGACGGCGAGCACCGGCAGCGGGCCGTGGCCCGCCGCCGCGAGGTCGCCGGCGACGTCGTCGAGGTCGAAGCCCTCCTCGGCGGCGAGCTCCATGAACTCGGCGTACTCGGCGTCGCCGAGCGCGCCGACTTCGCCGTACTCGTTCTCGATGTCCATGAAAGCTTCTCCGTCGATCGTCAAATGTGCGGGGCCCGGCGGGGGCCGTCTGCCCCAGTGTGGATCAGGGCGGCGCTACGACACGCGGCCCGTACTGCGCCGGGCGTGGTCGAGATGGGCGGTCAGGTGCTTCTGGATGCGCACGGTGGCGGCGTCCAGTGCGGTGCGGGTGCGCCGTCCGCTGCCGTCCCCGGCCTCGAAGGGCTCGCCGAAGACGATGTCCACCTTGGCGCGCAGCGGCGGCAGGCCGCGGATCAGCCGGCCCGGCCGGGTCGTGCCGAGCACCGCGACCGGCACTATGGGCGCGCCGGAGCGCACCGCGAAGTAGGCCAGGCCCGCTCGCAGCTCGGCGAAGTCGCCCTCGCCCCGGGTGCCCTCCGGGAAGATCCCGAGCACCCCGCCGCGCTCCAGCACGCCGAGGGCGGCCGTCACGGCGGTACGGTCGGTGCTGTGCCGGTCCACCGGAAGCTGGCCGATCCCGCGCAGGAACGGGTCCAGCGGCCCGATGAACGCCTCCTTCTTGATCAGGAAGTGCACCGGTCGCGGGGAGGTCCCCATGAGCACCGGACCGTCCACGTAGTGCGCGTGGTTCACGGCGAGGATCACCGGGCCCGAGGCGGGCACCTGCCAGGCGCCGAGCACCCGGGGGCGCCACAGGCCGTTGATGATCCCGATGCCGAGGCGGCGGCCGACGGCCACGCCCTTCGGCCCCGGAACCGCGGATGTGCCACTCACGAAGCGTCCCGCTTCTCCCCGATCAGGGCGACGATGCGATCGATGACCTGGTCGAGGGTGAGGTCGCTGGTGTCGACCTCGACGGCGTCCTCCGCCTTCGTCAGCGGGGAGGTCTTGCGGCCGGAGTCGGCCGCGTCCCGGCGGACGAGGGCGGCCTGGGTGGCCGCGAGGTCCACCGTGTTGCCGGCGGCCGTCAGCTCGCCGCCGCGGCGGGCGGCACGGGCCTCCGGGGACGCGGTGAGGAAGATCTTGAGGGTGGCGTCCGGCAGCACCGTGGTGCCGATGTCCCGGCCCTCGACGACGATGCCGGCCGGCGCGCCCGAGGCCGCCGAGCGCTGCAGTTCCACCAGCCGGGTCCGCACCTCCGGCACCGCGCTCACGGAACTCACCGCACCGGTGACCTCCTGCGTGCGGATCGGGCCCGACGCGTCCACGCCGTCCACCGTGATCGACGGCCCGGACGGGTCCGTCCCCGAGATGATCACCGGCTTCTCGGCGGCCGTGGCCACCGCCGCGGAGTCGTCCACGTCCACACCGTTGCTCAGCATCCACCAGGTCATCGCCCGGTACTGGGCACCGGTGTCGAGGTAGCTCAGCCCGAGCCGGGCCGCGACCGCCTTCGAAGTGCTGGACTTGCCAGTGCCCGAGGGGCCGTCGATCGCGACGATCACCGGATTCGACACAGTCGGGGGACCTTCCTTGTACGCGGAGCGGGTGCTGCTGGCGAACGCCATCCCCACAAGGTTACCGGGCCACCCATTCGGCTCCGTACCACGTTTGTCCCCCGGCCACCGGGACCGCCCGCGCGGGCCGGGCTCAGGCCCGCAGATTCCAGCCCTTCTCGCGGAGTGCGGCGGACAGCCGGGCCGCGGCCGCGGGCTCGACCATGAGCTGGACGAGGCCGGCCTGCTGGCCGGTGGAGTGCTCGATGCGGACGTCCTCGATGTTGACGCCCGCGCGCCCGGCGTCGGCGAAGAGACGGGCCAGCTCGCCCGGCTGGTCGCCGATGAGGACGGCGACGACCTCGTAGGCCTTGGGGGCGGAGCCGTGCTTGCCGGGGACCTTGGCCTGGCCCGCGTTGCCGCGGCGCAGCAGGTCCTCGATGCCGCCCGCGCCGTCCCGGCGCTTGGCGTCGTCCGCGGACTGCAGGGCCCGGAGCGACTCGACGGTGTCGGTCAGATCGGCGGCGATCTCGGCGAGGACGTCGGCGACCGGCCCGGGGTTGGCCGAGAGGATGTCGATCCACATGCCGGGCTCGGAGCCGGCGATGCGGGTGACGTCGCGGATGCCCTGGCCGCACAGCCGCACCGCGCTGTCCTCGGCGTGCTGGAGGCGCGCGGCGACCATGTTGGAGACCAGGTGCGGGGTGTGCGAGACGAGCGCGACGGCGCGGTCGTGCGCCTCGGCGTCCATGACCACCGGCACGGCGCGGCAGAGGGCCACCAGTTCCAGGGCCAGGTTGAGGACCTCGGTGTCGGTCCGCGGGGTCGGGGTGAGCACCCAGGGGCGGCCCTCGAAGAGGTCGGCGGTGGCGGCGAGCGGGCCGGAGCGCTCGCGGCCGGACATGGGGTGGGTGCCGATGTACGAGGCCAGGTCGCAGCCGAGGGCTTCCAGGTCGCGCCGCGGCCCGGCCTTGACGCTGGCGACGTCGAGGTAGCCGCGGGCCAGGCCGCGGCGCTGCGCCTCGGCGACGGTCGTGGCCACATGGGCCGGCGGCACGGCGACGATGGCCAGGTCGACCGGGCCGGCGGGCGGCTCGTCGGTGCCGGCGCCGAGGGCGGCCGCGGTGCGGGCGGCGTGCGGGTCGTGGTCCTCCAGGTGCACCTCCACACCGCGCGCGGCCAGCGCGAGCGCGGCGGAGGTGCCGATGAGGCCGGTGCCGATGACGAGAGCGGTCCTCACTGGGCGATGTCCTTGCGCAGGGCGGCGGCGGCGCCGAGGTAGACGTGGGAGATCTCGCCCTTGGTGAGATCGCTCTCGACGTGCGCGAGGATCCGGACGACCCGGGGCATCGCGCCGGTGATGTCGAGTTCCTGCGCGCAGATCAGCGGCACATCGGTGATGCCGAGCTTGCGCGCGGCGACCGCCGGGAAGTCGCTGTGCAGGTCGGGGGTGGCCGTGAACCAGACGCTGATCAGGTCGTCCACCGCGATGTCGTTGCGTTCCAGGATCGCGGTGAGCAGTTCCGCCACCTGTCCGTGCATGTGCTCCGCGTCGTCCCGCTCCAGCTGGACGGCCCCGCGGACCGCTCGTACCGCCACGTCCCTGCTCCCTGTGTCCTCGACCCCGCGCGTACCTCGTCAGCGTAGTCGGGGCGGCCCGGACGCGGTGGACACGCCCGTCCCGCGAGACGGGCGCGGTACAACTTGGGCATGATCTACCACCTCGTTCCCCTGGACGACTGGCTGCGCGACCCGGACCGGCCGTACGCCCCCTCGTCGCTCGCCGAGGACGGCTTCGTCCACTGCTCGCCCGACGAGGACGTGGCGCTCGCGGTCGCCGACGCCTTCTACCGGGGCACGCCGGGCCCGCTGATGGTGCTGCTGATCGACGAGCAGGCACTGGAGGCCCGCGTGCTGTGGGAGGAGGCGGAACCGGTGCCGCCGCCGGGTGTACCGACGGAGACGCGCTTCCCTCATGTGTACGGGCGCGTCAACCGCAGCGCGGTGGTCGGGATGCTGGAGGTGCGCCGGGACGAGGAGGGCCGGGCGGTGGCGCTCGCGGTGTGGTCGTAGGCGCCGTTATGTCCGAATACGCCCTGGACGCGGGGCGTGATGTCCGCTTGCATGGTGCCTTGGCCGCACGGCCGCGGGGGAGGCGGACATGCAGCGTTCCGGACCGCTCTACACGCTTCTCGCCGGGCTGGCCCTGGCGCTGATCATGCTGTCGCTCAACGCGACGACGGGGGACGTGGCCTCCTCGGCACCCTCCACGTCGTCCTCACCCGCGCCCGCACCGTCACCCAGGGCGTCCCGCACGCCCCCTGTGTCGTCCACGCCGTCGCCCTCGGCGCCGACTCCCTCGACACCCTCAACTGCCTCCCCCCGCAGCGCGCCGCCCGACGCCGACTACGCCGGCCGCACCGCGGACGGCGCGGCGAGCGTCGCGGTCGCCCTGCGCATGGGCAAGGCGGTCGCCTATGTCTGCGACGGCCGCACCAAGGAGGCGTGGCTGCGCGGCGACGTCGGAGACGACGGCGCCCTGCGGCTGACCGACGGCCACGGCGCCCGCCTGGAGGGCACCCTGCGGGGCGCCACGATCAGCGGTGACGTCAGGCTGACCGGCCTGCGGCAGCCCTTCGAGGCGCGGAAGGCGGTCAAGCCCTCCGGCCTGTACCGGGCGACGGCCTCCGTGCGCGGCGCCAAGGTCGTCGGCGGCTGGATCGTGCTCCAGGGCGGCGCACAGGTCGGGATCGTCTCGCGCGACGGCGAGCCGTCCGCCGCGCCTCGTATCGACACCGGGTCGGGCGCGGTGACCGTCGACGGCGAGCGGCTCACCGCACGGCCCATCCCCTGACCGCAGGCAGGAGCAGGAGCGTCCCATGAGCGTGGACCCGAACGCCGCCACCACGTCCTTCCCGGTGCCACCGCAACGCGGCGCGGGTCTCCGTGCCGCAGCCGTGTACCTCGTGCCCGCCCTCACCGCCGCCGCGGTGGCGGTCGGGCTGGGCGCTTACGGCAGACTGCACGATCCCGCGGGCACCGCCTTCAACCTTGCGGGCTTCTCCAGCACGGGCGCGGTCAAGTCGTGGCTGGCCACCTCGGCCTTCGCCTTCGCCCTCGTCCAGCTGGGCTCCGCGCTGGCGATGTACGGCAAGGTGCCGGGCCTGCGCGCGCCCTCCTGGACCGGGGCGCTGCACCGCTGGTCGGGGCGGATCGCGTTCCTGCTGTCGGTCCCCGTCGCCGTGCACTGCCTTTACGCGCTGGGCTACCAGACCTACAGCGCCCGCGTGCTGTGGCACTCGCTGCTGGGCTGCTTCTTCTTCGGTGCCTTCAGCGCCAAGATGCTGCTGCTGCGCGCCGAACGGCTGCCGGGGTGGCTGCTGCCGGTCGTCGGCGGGCTGGTCTTCACCGTGCTGACCGTGCTGTGGCTGACCTCCGCGCTCTGGTTCTTCCGCACCAACGGAATCACGACATGAGGCGGCGCGCTCTGCTGCTGTCCCTGGCGGCCCTGGCGGGGTGCGCCAAGTACGGCGACGAGAACACGCCGGCCGACGCCGCCGGGTCGCCGCCGGCGGCATCGGCCGGAGGCGGGGGCGGGGGCGAGGTACTGGTGCGCGCGTCCGAGGTGCCCGTCGGCGGCGGCACGGTCCTCGCCGACCGGAAGATCGTGGTGACGCAGCCGGCCGCAGGTGAGTTCAAGGCGTTCTCCGCGGTCTGCACGCACCAGGGCTGCGTCGTGAAGGACGTCTCCGGCGGCACGATCAACTGCCCCTGCCACGGCAGCAGGTTCAAGGTTGCCGACGCCTCGGTGGCCGCCGGTCCCGCCCCGCGGCCGCTCGATCCCCGGCAGGTCACCGTGAAAGCGGGTGAGGTCCGGCTCGCCTGACGCGTACGATCGCGCCCCATGCGCGACCACGACCTCGTACGCCACCACACCGTCTACGCCTGCGTCATGGGCTCCCGGGCCTTCGGCCTGGCCACCGACGGCAGCGACACCGACCGCCGCGGGGTCTTCGTCGCGCCCACCGAACTGTTCTGGCGCTTCGCCAAGCCCCCGACGCACGTCGACGGCCCCGCGCCGGAGCAGTTCTCCTGGGAGCTGGAGCGCTTCTGCGAACTGGCCCTGCGCGCCAACCCCAACGTCCTGGAGTGCCTGCACTCCCCGCTCGTCGAGCACGCCGACGCCACCGGGCGCGAACTGCTGGACCTGCGCGGCGCGTTCCTCTCCCGGCAGGTCCACGAGACGTTCACCCGCTACGCCCTGGGCCAGCGCGGGAAGCTGGAGGCGGACCTGCGCAACCACGGCGCGCCGCGGTGGAAGCACGTGATGCACCTGCTGCGCCTGCTGGTCTCCGCGCGCGACCTGCTGCGCACCGGCGAACTGCGCGTCGACGTCGGCGACTTGCGGGCACGCCTGCTGGACGTCAAGCGCGGTGACGTCCCCTGGCCGGAGGCCGAGTCCTGGATGAACCGCCTCCACGAGGAGGCGGCCGCCGCGGCGGCGCGCTCCCCGCTGCCCGCCGAGCCTGACCGTGCCCGCGTCGAGGACTTCCTCGTCCGCGTCCGCCGGACGTCAGCCGGTGCCGCCGTCCCAGAGGTCACCGAGCGCCATTAGCTCCTCGCGGTACTCGATCCGCGCCACCCATTCCGGGGGCCACGCCGCCAGGCCGAGGTGGGCGCCCGCGAACGCCCCCGTGAGGCACGCGATCGAGTCCGAGTCCCCGGAGGTGCACGCGGCCCGGCGCACCGCCGTCAGCGGCTCCTCAGGGAAGAGCAGGAAGCACAGCAGTCCGGTCGCCATGGCCTCCTCGGCGATCCAGCCCGCCCCCGTGGCCAGGCACGGGTCCGCCTCCGGGTCGGGCGCCGCGAGCGCCGCGTCCAGGCGGTCCAGGACCCCCAGGCACTCGTCCCAGCCACGGCGGGCGAAGTCGGTGGGGGTGTGGTCGTGCGCGAACCGCCACAGGTCGCCGAGCCACCACTCCTGGTACGTCCCGCGGTTCTCGCTCGCGTACGCCCGCAGCAGCGCGGGCAGTTCGCCGGGCGCCGCGCCCTGGGCGAGCACGTGCACGGCGTACGCGGTCAGGTCACTCGCCGCGAGCGCGGTGGGGTGCCCGTGGGTCAGCGCGGCCTGCAACTGGGCGGCGCCGGCCCGCTCGCCCGGCGTGAGTCCTGGAACCAGACCCGCGGGGGCGACCCGCATGTTGGCCCCGCAGCCCTTGGATCCGGTCTGGCTGGCCTCCTGCCAGCGCAGGTCCTGGTGGTTCAGCTTCTCGCAGGCGACCAGGCAGTGCGGCCGGGGGCCCGGTTGTTGTCGGGCGAGTGGTACCAGTCGACGTACTCCTCCCGCACCGGCCGGGCGAGCCGGGACGGGGTCAGCGGGCCGCGGTCCATCGCGGTGCGCAGGCCGCGCCCGAAGGCCAGCGTCATCTGCGTGTCGTCGGTGACGAAGGCCGGGCGGGGCAGCTCCATGGAGCGCCAAGGCCCGCACTTGGCGAGGATCGCGGGAACGGTGTTGAACTCGGTCGGGAAGCCCAGCGCGTCGCCGATGGCGAGTCCCGCCATCGCCCCGGCGGCCGGCCGCCTCACGCCGCCGCCAGCCGGGTGCGGACCACCAGGTCGTGCAGCGCGTCGTACGCGGCCGGCTCCGCGGGCAGACGGGAGGCCTGCTCGGCGTCGTCCAGGGTGGCCTGCAGGGCCTCGACGTCGGCACGCACGCGGCGCGGGTCGAGGTCCATGGCGAGGCCGTGCTCGGCGTAGGACTTGTCCCTGATGAGGTCGCGGACGTACTCCGGCGCGTCAAGGTGGTCCAGCAGCGTCGGCAGATGGGCCTCGACCACGCCGGTGCGCATGAGGTGGATGCCGGTGAGCAGGACGCGGAACGTGTAGAGCAGCGGCTTGAGTTCGCCGGTCTTCTCGTACAGCTCCCACTGCGTGCGGCCGAAGCCGCGGTAGTGGTGCGCGTGCCGGCTGGTGATGACGCCGGGCGCGAGGTCGACCAGTTGCGCGTGGACCCCGCTGGTGTGCACCACCAGCGGGGACAGCAGCTGCTCCAGTACGTAGCCGTTGCGGCGCAGCATCAGGCGCGCGAACTTCAGCAGGTCGTGGGTGACCAGGTCGAGTTCGAGGCCGTCCTGCTCCCACATGCGGGTCTGTGTCTCCTCCCCCTCCCGCAGCCCTATGAGTTCGGCCAACGGCAGGAGGTGGACGCCGCGCACGTCCACGTCCGAGTCGTCGGAGGGGAAGCCGTACAGATGCGCCCCGGAGACGGTGGCGAACAGCAGCTGGTGCCCCTGCCGGGCGAGTACCGGGGTGAGTTCGGGCAGCCCGGCCTCGCGCAGCCGCTCGGCGTGGATGGTCATCGCCCCATCCTTCCCGGAGGCGGGGCCTGCGGGAAAGTCTTTATGGGATGAGCAGTCGATCAGAGGATCCGACGACGCATCCCGGGGCCGGGGCCAGGATCAGAGATCGACCTCGCGCATGAGCATGCCGACCTCGGTGTTGGTCAGCCGCCGCAGCCAGCCGGACTTCTGGTCGCCGAGCGCGATCGGGCCGAAGCTGGTGCGCACCAGCTTGTCCACCGGGAAGCCGGCCTCGGCCAGCATGCGGCGCACGATGTGCTTGCGGCCCTCGTGCAGGGTCACCTCGACGAGGTAGTTCTTGCCGGTCTGCTGCACGACGCGGAAGTTGTCGGCGCGGGCGTAGCCGTCCTCCAGCTCGATGCCGTTCTTCAGCTGCTTGCCGATGTCGCGCGGCAGCACCCCGTTGATCGCGGCGAGGTAGGTCTTCTGCACGCCGTAGCGGGGGTGGGTGAGGCGGTGGGCCAGCTCGCCGTGGTTGGTGAGCAGGATGATGCCCTCGGTCTCGGTGTCCAGCCGTCCGACATGGAAGAGCCGGGTCTCACGGTTGGTGACGTAGTCGCCGAGGCACTGGCGGCCGTCCGGGTCCTCCATCGTGGAGACCACACCGGCCGGCTTGTTCAGCGCGAAGAACAGGTACGACTGCGTGGCCACGGTCAGCCCGTCGACGCGCACCTCGTCCTTCTCCGGGTCGACGCGCAGACCCTGCTCGGTGACGATCGTGCCGTTGACCTCGACCCGGCGCTGCTCGATCAGCTCCTCGCACGCGCGGCGCGAGCCCATGCCCGCCCGGGCCAGCACCTTCTGCAGCCGCTCGCCCTCCTGCTCGGCGCCGGGGAAGGTCTTGGGCAGGTTCAGCTTGGGCTTGTCGTGCCGGGCCCGGTTCCGCTCCTCGATCTGCGCGTCGAGCTCCCGCGGGCGCGCCGGAACGGACTTGCGGGGCTTGCCGGAGGCGCCGCCGGGCCTGCCCGCGCCGCCCCTGCCCTTCCCGGCCTCGCCGGGGGCGCCGCCGCCGACGTCGTAGCGGCGCTCCTCCGGACGCGGCCGGCCCGCGCGCTTCTGCTGGTCGTCGCGCCCACCCCCGGACCTCGACCCGGGCGTGCCACCACCGGCGCCCCGGTTGTTCCGGTTGCCACCGCTGTTCCTGCCGCTGCCGCTACTGCTTCGCATCAAGTTTCCGTCGTCGAGTCCGGGTCGAATGAGGGGACGCCCTCCAGGGAGTCCGCCTCGACGGCGTCCGCCTCCGGGAGGAAGGGCGCGAGCTCGGGCAACTCGTCCAGGCCGCGCAGGCCCATTCGCTCCAGGAAATAGTTCGTCGTCCTGTACAGGATCGCACCTGTCTCGGGTTCCGTCCCACACTCTTCGACCAGACCCCGCTGCAGCAGGGTGCGCATCACGCCGTCGCAGTTGACGCCGCGCACCGCCGAGACCCGCGAACGGGACACGGGCTGGCGGTACGCGACGACCGCCAGGGTCTCCAGCGCGGCCTGCGTCAGCCGGGCCTGCTGGCCGTCCAGGACGAACTTCTCCACGGCCGGCGCGAAGGCGGGACGGGTGTAGAAACGCCAGCCGCCCGCGACGAGCCGCAGGTCGAAGCCGCGGTTCTGCTCCGTGTACTCCTCGGCCAGCCCGCGCAGCGCGGCGGCGACCTCGCGGCGCGGGCGGTCCAGCACCTTGGCGAGGGTCTCCTCGGTGGCCGGCTCGTCCACGACCATCAGGACCGCCTCCAGCGCGGGGCGCAGCTCCAGGTCGGCCGGCGAGAGCAGCCCGGCGGGCGCCTCCCGAGCCTGTTCCCCGGCCTGCTCCCGGGTCCGCTCCCCGGGGACGGCCGCCTCCGCGGATTCGTCAGTCATCCTTCCCGTCCTTCCTCGCCGCGGGGTCCTGGTCGAATTCTTCGGTGACGAGCGGCTGGTCCGGTGCGCTCTCGCCGCCGGTCCAGCGGACCTGGAGCGCCCCCAGGGCCTCCTCCTGGTCCAGCGCGACCACCTTCTCGCGGTACAGCTCCAGCAGCGCCAGGAAGCGCGCGACCACCGTCAGCGTGTCCGGCGCGTCGAAGGTCAGCTCGCGGAAGCTGGCCTCCCCGCGCTCGCGCAGCATCGCGATCACGTGCTCGGCCTGCTCCCGGACGCTCACCAGCGGCGCGTGGATGTGGTCCACGTACACCTGCGGCTTCGGCTTGGGCTGCATCGCCTTGACGGCGAGCTGCGCGAAGCGCTCCAGGCCGATGCTCAGCACCACTTCGGGGAGCAGTTCCGCGTGCTGCGGCTCCAGCCCCACGGTCCGGGGATGGTGCAGTGCCTCCGCCTCCAGGCGCTCCGCGAAGATCTCCGCGATCCGCTTGTACGCGCGGTACTGCAGCAGCCGCGCGAACAGCAGGTCCCGCGCCTCCAGCAGCGCGAGGTCCTCCTCGTCCTCCACCTCGGCGGCGGGCAGCAGGCGCGCCGCCTTGAGGTCCAGCAGCGTCGCGGCGACGACCAGGAACTCCGTCGTCTGGTCCAGGTCCCAGTCCGGCCCCATGGCGCGGATGTGCGCCATGAACTCGTCCGTGACCTTCGACAGCGCCACCTCGGTCACGTCCAGTTTGTGCTTCGAGATCAGCTGGAGCAGAAGGTCGAAGGGCCCCTCGAAGTTCGCCAGCCGCACGGTGAACTTCCCGTCGCCCTCCTCGGGCGGCGCCTCCGGCGAGCCGCCCAGCGCCTTGTGGGGGGCCTGTGGGGCGACGTCGGGCTCGGGGTGCGCCGGAGCGGTGGACAGGGCCTCGGGGGCGTCGTCAGGGGCCGCGGCGGGCGCCGGGAGCGCGGCGGCCGGCTCCGCGGGTTCCACAGCGGCCGGCACGGCGGGGGCGGGGGCAGGCGCGGGGGCAGCGTCCGCGGATACGTCGGAGGCTGCCGGGGCCACGGGAGCGAGGGGCTCCGCGTCCGGGGGCGGCGGTGCGGCACCGGGACCGCGGCCCAGGAGGCGGCGGGAGCGGGAGGAGCTGGCGGAGTCGTCGGAGGGCATTCAGGTCCAGGTCGTGCTGCGGGGCCGTGCGGAGGACGGCACCGTATCGCGCCGGAGGTGTCAGCGGCCTCGGAGGCGGCGGACGAGGATGCTCGCGTCGCCGCGGGACTCCAGGTCGGCGAGGACGACCGCGACGGCCTCGCGGACGATGCGGCCCCGGTCCACGGCGAGGCCGTGCTCCCCACGCAGGACCAGGCGGGCGTGTTCGAGGTCCATGAGCTCCTCGGCGGAGACGTAGACCGTGATCTTCTCGTCGTGGCGCTCGCGGCCGCTGGGCCGCCGTGGGGCCCGCCCGGACTTGCGGCGCGGCTGCTGCTGGGCCGGCTGCACGGGCTGCGGGGCGGCCGGGGCCGCCCCGGGGGACCCCGCGGGCGGCTGGAGGGTGCGGCGGCCCGGCTGGCCGGCCGGGGAGGCCTGTTCCGGGACGGGACGCGCGGCCGGGGCGGTCTCGCTCTCCCGGCCGGTGTGCTCGGCGGCCTCGGCGGGGGCCGCCGACTCCTGTACCGGCGCCTCCTCGGCGGCCTCCGGTTCCTCCGCCGCCGAAGGGCCTGCGGGGGCCGGGACGGGCCTCAGGGGGCGGTCCGCGCTGTCGCCGGGAGTCTCACCGTTGGCGTGCTGCCGCGGCGTCGAGGCCTGGAGCCCCCGCCCCCCGGTGGTCCGGAACAGTTCGTCGGCCCCCGGGAGACTCACTCGGCGTGACACCGGGCGAGCACCTCCCTGGCGAGCTGGCGATAGGCGGCGGCGCCGACCGAGTTGGACGCGTACGTGGTGATCGGCTCGCCGGCGACCGTGGTCTCCGGGAAGCGCACGGTCCGGCCGATGACGGTGTGGTAGACGTGATCGTCGAAGGCCTCGACGACACGCGCCAGGACCTCACGGCTGTGCACGGTCCGCGAGTCGTACATCGTGGCGAGGATGCCGTCCAGCTCCAGCTCGGGGTTGAGCCGCTCCCTGACCTTCTCGATGGTCTCGGTGAGCAGCGCCACACCGCGCAGCGCGAAGAACTCGCACTCCAGCGGCACGATCACCTGGTGCGCGGCGGTCAGCGCGTTGACGGTCAGCAGGCCCAGCGACGGCTGGCAGTCGATGATGACGTAGTCGTAGTCCGGCAGCAGCGGCTTGAGGGCGCGCTGCAGGGAGGACTCGCGGGCCACCTCGCTGACCAACTGCACTTCGGCGGCGGACAGGTCGATGTTGCTGGGCAACAGGTCCATGCCGGGCACCGCGGTCTTCAGCAGCACCTCGTCGGCCGAGAGCCCCCGCTCCATCAGCAGGTTGTAGACGGTGACGTCCAGTTCCATCGGGTTGACGCCGAGTCCGACGGACAGCGCGCCCTGCGGGTCGAAGTCGACCAGCAGCACCCGGCGGCCGTATTCGGCCAGTGCGGCACCGAGGTTGATGGTCGACGTCGTCTTGCCGACGCCGCCCTTCTGGTTGCACATGGCGATGATCTTCGCCGGACCGTGGTCGGTCAGCGGCCCCGGGATCGGGAAGTACGGCAGCGGACGGCCGGTGGGGCCGACGCGCTCGCGCCGCTGACGGGCCGCGTCGGGCGCGAGGGTGGCCGCGTACTCCGGGTCGGGCTCGTACTCGGCGTCGGGGTCGTAGAACTGGCCGTCCTGCAGCTCTTCTTCGTAGTGCGCCATGGGATTCGGGGTGTGTGCCTCGTTGCCTTGGTTGCCTTGTCCGGGCCGGCGCGCCTCGAAGGTGCGGACGGCCACGGAGCCCACCGCCTCGAGCCGCGAGGAGCCCTCGGCCTGAACGGTCATTCCTGGCTGACCACCCCCGGGAGCAAATGTCGACTCATTCACAAGTCGTCTTACCTCCTTGGTGACCAGGAAACTTCTCAATAGGTCAGCGTTGCAGCATGCCGACGGTTGGCGACTCTATGGCGTGTCGGTGGTTCACAGCAACACAATCCACCGGACACGGCACGATGTGTCGGCAACCGAACGCGCCGCTGTCAAGGGTGTAACGGGGTCGTCGCGGATGTTTCGCAGAGGGACGAATCGGCAAAACGGTATGGTTCCACGCCAACGGCCGGGCCCTGAACTCGCAAGGCCCGGCCGTGAGTACCGAAGGGGCGGCGCGTTGACGCCGGACCAAAAAGTCGATCAGTCGACTCAGCCGACGATCACGCCAGCAGCGACGCCAGGTCCACCGACTCCATGCCGTGCGCCTCGGCGACCGGGCCGTAAACGACCTGTCCCTCATGGGTGTTGAGGCCCTTGGCCAGCGCCGCGTCCCGGCGCAGCGCCTCGCGCCAGCCGCGGTTGGCCAGCTCCACGATGTAGGGCAGCGTCGCGTTGGTGAGCGCGTACGTCGAGGTGTTGGGGACCGCGCCGGGCATGTTGGCCACGCAGTAGAAGACCGAGTTGTGCACCGCGAAGGTCGGCTCGGCGTGCGTGGTGGGACGCGAGTCCTCGAAGCAGCCGCCCTGGTCGATGGCGATGTCGACGAGCACGGAACCCGGCTTCATGCGGGAGACCAGCTCGTTGGTGACCAGCTTGGGCGCCTTGGCGCCCGGGATGAGGACGGCGCCGATGACGAGGTCCGCGTCCAGGACCGCCTTCTCCAGCTCGAAGGCGTTGGAGACGATGGTCTGCACCCTGGTGCCGAACACCTTGTCCGCCTCGCGCAGCTTGTTGATGTCGCGGTCGAGCAGCGTGACGTGGAAGCCCATGCCGATGGCGATCTGCGCGGCGTTCCAGCCGGAGACGCCGCCGCCGATGACGACGGCCTTCGCCGGGGCCACACCCGGGACGCCGCCGGGGAGCACGCCCCGGCCGCCGGCCGAGCGCATCAGGTGGTACGCGCCGACCTGCGGGGCGAGCCGGCCGGCCACCTCGGACATCGGGGCGAGCAGCGGCAGCTGGCGGTTGGCCAGTTCGACCGTCTCGTACGCGATCGCGGTGGTGCCGGACTCCAGGAGGGCGTCGGTGCACTCGCGGGAGGCGGCCAGGTGCAGGTAGGTGAAGAGCGTCTGGTCCTTGCGGAGCCGGTGGTACTCCTCCGCGATCGGCTCCTTGACCTTCAGCAGCAGGTCGGCGGTCGCCCACACCTCGTCGGCGGTGGGGAGGATCGCGGCACCGGCGGCCACGTACTCCTCGTTCGGGATGGACGAGCCGAGGCCGGCGTCCTGCTCGACGAAGACCTGGTGGCCGCCTCGGACGAGCTCGTGCACGCCGGCGGGGGTGATGGCCACCCGGAACTCGTTGTTCTTGACCTCGCGGGGGATGCCGACCTTCACGTCGATCACGGTCCTTGTGTGGGGAGCGTCGGGTTTGCCACTGCACAGGTCTCCGACATCTGACGTGTCTGGCAATAACAGCTGAACGCAGTCGAATACAGCCGAAACCAGCCGATGTCAGGGTACGCCGGACCTGGCCGCGATGTTCACGGTGCGACCAAGTGTAGTGAAGGAAGACTCGCTGTCCAGCCTTACAAAGTGACTACTTTCTCCGAAGGCATTAGCAGTTTCGTAGGTTGCGACCGGTCAACCCTTGCCCCCGTTGACGTCAGCCCTCCTCGGCATCCGGTGTCCGGGGGATCTCGGAGGCCGGGAGCAGCCGCCGGGCCGCCGCCCGCTGCAGCCGCGCGCCCGCCGGGTCGCCCAGCCGGTCGAGGGTGTCGGCCATCCGCAGCAGCACCGCGCCCTCCAGCCGCTGCTCCCCCGCCTGCCGGGCCCAGTACAGGGCGTCGCGGCAGGTCCGCAGCGCGTCCTCGGGATGCCCCGCGTACTCCTGCACCCGGGCCACCTCGGTCAGTGCCCGGGCCTGGGCCGGCAGGTCCTTCAGCCGCCGGTGCGCGGCCACTGCGGCCCGCCACTCACGCAGCGCGGGCCCGTACCGGGCGGCGTACGTGTGCAGCGCGCCGAGCCTGCCGTGCAGCCGGGCCGCGTGCGCGAGCTCGCCGCGCGCCTGGCGCAGGGCGAGCGCCCTGCCGTACCAGTCGGACGCGCGCTGCGGATCGTCCAGCTCCAGGTAGGTGCCGGCGATGGCCTCCAGGGCACGGCCCTCGGCGTCCCCGTCGAACGCCTCGCGGGCGGCGACGAGCGCGGCGCGGTAGCGGTCGAGGGCGTCGAGCGGGCGGACGCCCTCCACGTCGAGGTCGCCGATGTTGAGCAGCGCCGCGGCCTTCTCGCGATGCAGTCCGCGCCGCTCGGCGACGTCCAGGACGAGGTGGTGCAACTGGTAGCGCTCCGCCGCGTTCTCCCCGCCGCCGGGATCCGCGGCCAGCGCGCGTACGAGAGCGGCCATCAGCCGCCGGGCCAGGGTGTCGAGTTCGCCGTCGGCGACGGCCAGCCGCGCGGCGGCCAGCAGGACCGGCAGCCGGTCGCGCAGCCACGCGGCGGCGGCCGGGCGGTCCGCGAAGCGCAGCGACTTCGGCAGCCCGTCCGGTTCGGTGCCGGCGTCCTCCAGGCTCAGCCGGCACGCGTGCAGCAGCCGTACGGTGCGCTCCAGCATCCGGGCGCGCGCGAGCTGCGTCTCGGAGGGCTTGTCGGTGCCGCGCAGCAGCTCGCGCAGGGACGGGGTCAGCCAGCCCGGCACCCGGTACTGCCGGGGCAGCGGGTCCACGGCCGGCTCCGCGTGCAGCAGCCCGCAGCCCGCCAGGTTCTCCAGCGTCCCCTCGGCGTCGCCCACCGAGCAGCCCGCGAGGGCGGAGGCGATCTGGGCGTCCACCAGACCCGTGGGGGCCAGCGCCAGCAACCGCAGCATCCGCGCCACGGCGGGGGCGAGCGCCCCGTACACGAAGCGGAAGGCGCGCAGCAGTTCCGGCGGGGCGGTGGCGCGCGGCGCGGCCGCGGTCGTGACCGCCCCGGCGGGAGCGGAAGCGGGGGCCGCGGTCGGGGCGGTGCGGGGCACCACCCGGGCCCGCTCGTCCACCGGCAGGGCGTCCGCGGCACCGCGGCGGCCGACGTCCTCGCGCAGCACCCCGTCACCGGAGGTCGGGCCGCCCGGCGCGGAGTCGCGGGCCGGGACCGGGGCAGGGGCCGGGGCCGGGGCCGGGGCCGGGGCCGGGGCCGGAGGCTCGGCCCGGATGTCGTGCAGGCGGCGGGTCGCGTCGGCCACGGAGGTGCGGGGCTGGGTGGCGAGCCAGGCGCCGATCAGCCGCAGCGCCGCGGGATGGCCGCCGCACTCGTGGGCCAGCGCCTCTGCGGCCTTGGGGTCGTTGGTGACCCGGACCCGTCCGACGGCCTGCGCGAGCAGGTCCACGCAGGCGGCCGGGTCGAGGCCGCCCAGCGTGCAGGGCCGTACGTCGGGCACGCCGGCCAGCGGCCCTTCCGAGGTGGCCACGAACAGATTGCCGGAGCCCTTGGGGAGGAGGTCGAGCAGTTGCCGGGGGTCGACCACGTCGTCCAGCACGAGCACCGCCCGGCGCCCGGTCAGTGCGGTGCGCAGCGCCGCGGACAGTTCCCCGCCCTCCGCGCCCGGCTCCGCGCCCACCCCCAGCGCCCGCAGCAGGGCCCGCGCGGACTGCTCGGGGGGCACGGGTTCGCCCTCGTTGTCGCTGAGCCGGACGAAGAACTGCCCGTCGGGGTAGCGACCGGCGACATCGTGGGCGAGACGCAGCGCCAGGGAGGTGCGGCCCGAGCCGGGCCGGCCGGCCACCAGCAGCACCCGGCTGCCGTCGGGGCTCCGGCCGCGCAGGGTCGCCAGGCCCGGCCGGTCGATGTCGGCCCGCAGCTCCTCGAGCTCACGGCGGCGGCCGACGAAATGGGGCACGTCGGGCGGGAGCGTGCCGGGGGCGGGGGTCTGTACCGGCGGCTCCCGGAGGCCGTCGTCAGAAGCCGCCACCGATGCGTCGGCGTCCAGCACGTGATCCGCCACGGGCCCACTCCCGTTCTGAATGAGAACGGCATGAGCCTAGTTCACCGGGCGGGTCCGGCCCCCGCGCGCGACGCGGCGGGCGGCCCCAATGATCACCCTCCCGGACGATCCGATGGTCCTACCGGATCGTCCGGGCCACGCGGTCCCGCGAGTGCCCCGGGGCCGGGAATGTCAGGCGTCGAACGGCCGCGCGGGCCATTCCGCCTCCGCCGGCCGCAGGGCGTCCAGACCGTCCCCGGCGCGTGCGGCCTGCACCGCCAGCGCGCCCATCATCAGGCAGTTGTTGTGCAGACGGCCGGCGAGGGCGCCGCGCACGAGATCGGCCAGCGCGACCCTGGCCAGCTCCATGTCGGCCTCTTCCTCCGACACCTCGTAGCGCTCGCCCTCCACCTCGGACAGCCCGCGGGCGAGGAAGACGCGCACCGCCTCGTCGGAACCGCCGGGCGAGGGGTAGACGTCGACCAGCACCCGCCAGTCCTCGGCCTTGGCGTGCGCCTCCTCGTACAGCTCGCGCTGAGCGGCGTGCAGCGGGTTCTCGCCGGGGATGTCCAGCAGTCCGGCGGGGATCTCCCACAGCTTCATCCGCACGGGGTGCCGGTACTGCTTGAGGACCAGAACCCGGTCCTCGTCGTCCAGGGCCAGCACGGCCACCGAGCCCGGGTGCACCTGGTAGTCGCGCTTCGCGACGCCGCCGTCGGGCATGACGACCTCGTCGGTGCGGACGCCGGTCTTGTTCCCGGTGAAGGGGGTGGCGGTGGCCGTGGTCCGCCATTCCTCAGGGGTGTCCTGCAGCATGCTGTGCCCTCCGTACGTGGTGCCGGGGCGGGCCGGGCTGCCGGCCCACCACGGCCACCGTATCGATCAGCCCTGGCGGCGCTTGACGGCGGCCGCGATCAGACCCGCGAACAGGGGGTGCGGGCGCGTCGGCCGGGACTTCAGTTCGGGGTGCGCCTGGGTGGCGACGAGGTAGGGGTGGACCTCGCGCGGGTACTCGACGTACTCGACCAGCTTGTTGTCCGGCGAGGTGCCGGAGAACTGCAGACCGGCCTTCTTCTCCAGCTCGCCCCGGTAGGCGTTGTTGACCTCGTAGCGGTGGCGGTGGCGCTCCTCGACGTAGGGCTCGCCGCCGTACACCTCGCGGACGATGGAGCCCTCGGCGAGCTTGGCCGGGTACAGGCCGAGCCGCATGGTGCCGCCCAGGTCGCCCTGGCCGGCGACGATGTCGAGCTGCTCGGCCATGGTGGAGATCACGGGGTGGGCGGTGGCCGGGTCGAACTCCGTGGAGTTGGCGTCCGTGATGCCGGCGAGGCTGCGGGCCGCCTCGATGACCACGCACTGCAGGCCCAGGCACAGCCCGAGCAGCGGGATGCCGTTCTCCCGTGCGTAGGTGATCGCCGAGACCTTGCCCTCCACGCCGCGGTCGCCGAAGCCGCCGGGCACGCAGATCGCGTCGACGTCGCCGAGCTGGCGCGCGGCGCCGGCCGGGGTCTTGCAGTCGTCGGAGGTGACCCACTTGATGTTGACCTTGGCATTGTTGGCGAAGCCGCCGGCGCGCAGCGCCTCGGTCACCGACAGATACGCGTCGGGCAGGTCGATGTACTTGCCGACCAGCGCGACCTTCAGGTCGTGCTCGGGCTCGTGGACCCGCTTGAGCAGGTCGTCCCACTGCGTCCAGTCCACGTCGCGGAACGGCAGGTTCAGCCTGCGGACGACATAGGCGTCCAGGCCCTCGGTGTGCAGCACCTTGGGGATGTCGTAGATCGAAGGGGCGTCGATGGCGGCGACCACCGCCTCCTCGTCCACGTCGCACATCAGCGAGATCTTGCGCTTGATGGAGGTCGGCACGTCGCGGTCGGCGCGCAGCACGATCGCGTCGGGCTGGATGCCGATGCTGCGCAGCGCGGCCACCGAGTGCTGCGTCGGCTTGGTCTTCAGCTCGCCCGACGGGCCGATGTAGGGCAGCAGCGAGATGTGCATCACGAAGACGTTGTCCCGGCCCACCTCGTGCCGGACCTGGCGGACGGACTCCAGGAAGGGCAGCGACTCGATGTCGCCGACGGTGCCGCCGACCTCGGTGATGACCACGTCCACGTCCTCGGTCGCCATGCGCCGGATGCGGGACTTGATCTCGTTGGTGATGTGCGGGATGACCTGCACGGTGTCGCCGAGGTACTCGCCGCGGCGCTCCTTGGCGATCACCGAGGAGTAGACCTGGCCGGTGGTGACGTTGGCCGAGCCCGCGAGGTTCACGTCCAGGAAGCGCTCGTAGTGACCGATGTCCAGGTCGGTCTCGGCGCCGTCGTCCGTGACGAACACCTCACCGTGCTGGAAGGGGTTCATCGTGCCCGGGTCCACGTTGAGGTACGGGTCGAGCTTCTGCATGGTGACCCGCAGGCCCCGGGCCTTGAGCAGCGCCCCCAGGCTGGAGGCCGTCAGGCCCTTGCCGAGCGAGGAGGCGACACCCCCGGTGACGAAGAGGTGCTTGGTCGTCGTGGATTTGGGCGGCAGTGCCAAGAGGGGGCTCCCGTGGTCGCGAGGTGGTGGTCGGGACGGCACCATGGCGGTGAAGAGGGGTGGTGTCGTCGCGGCGGTTCAGTGGTTCAGGCCACCGGCCCACGGGCTACCAGGGTATCAGTGACGCGCACCAGTCGCGGGGGGCGGCTCTCTGACGAAAAGGGAGGTCGCCGGGACATTGGTACGACAAAATGCACCCGACCGGCCCAGCAGGCTCGGTCGGGGCTTCCGCACCGCTCGCGTTGTCGTCGTATCCTGCTCGGACACATCGATTCGATGCGAGTGAACCGGCACGGCACCACCCCGCCTGCTCCCGGGAAAGAGCTCGTCGAAAGATCCACAGACCGCAATCACCGCCCCAGTCCCACGGGGCGCCGCCGTCGTTCGACTGGAGACCTACGTGGCCGGGCGTATCGAGGATTACGCACTCATCGGCGATATGCAGACCGCCGCCTTGGTGTGCCGGGACGGCACGGTCGACTGGCTGTGTCTGCCCCGCTTCGACTCCCCTGCGATCTTCGCGGGCCTGCTCGGCACCGAAGAGCACGGCTACTGGCGGCTCGGCCCCGCCTTCCCGCACGGCTCGCAGCCGCCGACCGCCACCCGGCGCCGCTACCGGGGAGACTCCCTGGTGCTGGAGTCCGAGTGGGACACCCCCCGCGGAACGGTCCGTGTGATCGATTTCATGCCGCCCCGTGACGGCGCCCCCCAGGTGATCCGGATCGTCGAGGGCGTGCGGGGCCGCGTGCCGATGCGCTCGGCGCTCCGCATGCGCTTCAGCTACGGCTGGGTCGTGCCGTGGGTGCACAAGGTCGGGGACCGCACCGTCGGCGTCGCCGGCCCGGACTCGGTCTGGATCGACACCGATGTCGAGACCTACGGCGAGCACCTCACCACGTACGCCGACTTCACCGTGGCGCCCGGCGACCGGGTCGCCTTCACGATCAGCTGGCAGCCCTCGCACAAGGAGCCTCCTCCGCTCGCCGACCCCGAGTCCTCGCTGGAGGCCACCGAGGACTTCTGGCGCGAGTGGGTCGCCCAGTGCACCTACCACGGCCCCTACCGGGACGCCGTGGTCCGCTCCCTGATCACCCTCAAGGCGCTGACGTACGGGCCCACCGGCGGCATCGTGGCCGCGCCGACCACCTCCCTGCCGGAGGACATCGGCGGCGTCCGCAACTGGGACTACCGCTTCACCTGGCTGCGCGACGCGGCGATCACCCTGTCGTCCCTGCTGCGCACCGGCTACCGGGACGAGGCCCGCGCCTGGCGCGAGTGGCTGCTGCGCGCGGTCGCCGGCGACCCGGAGAACCTGCAGATCATGTACGGCATCGCCGGCGAGCGCGAACTCGGCGAGACCGAGCTGGACTGGCTGCCCGGCTACGAGGGCTCGACCCCGGTCCGGGTCGGCAACGGCGCGGCCCACCAGTTGCAGCTCGACGTCTACGGCGAGGTCACCGAGGCGCTCCACCTGGCCCACATGACCGGCCTCGCCCGCAACGACTACGCCTCTCTGCTGCAGATCCGGCTCATCACGTACCTGGAGGACCACTGGGACGAGCCGGACGAGGGCATCTGGGAGGTCCGCGGCCCGCGCCGGCACTTCGTGCACTCCAAGGTCATGGCCTGGGTCGCCGTCGACCGCACTGTCAAGCTCATCGAGTCCGGCGAGGTCGACGGCCCGCTGGAGCGCTGGCGCGACCTGCGTGACGAGATCCACCGGGATGTGTGCGAGAAGGGTTACGACAAGGAGCGCAACACCTTCACGCAGTCCTACGGCTCGCGCGAACTGGACGCGTCGCTGCTGCTCATCCCGCAGGTCGGCTTCCTGCCGCCGGACGACAAGCGCGTCATCGGCACCATCGAGGCGATCCAGCGGGAGCTGTCCACCGAGGACGGCTTCGTGCTGCGCTACCCGACCGACGCCCCGCCCGGTGGCGAGAACCTCGACGGCCTCCCCGGCGATGAGGGCGCGTTCCTCGCCTGCTCCTTCTGGCTCGCCGACGACCTCGCCATGATCGGCCGGGTCGACGAAGCGCGCCGGCTGTTCGAGCGGCTGCTGGCCCTGCGCAACGACCTCGGCCTGCTGGCGGAGGAGTGGGACCCGCGGCTGCAGCGTCAGGTCGGCAACTTCCCGCAGGCGTTCAGCCATGTCCCGCTGATCGACACCGCGCTGCGGCTGACGGCGAGCGGCGCGTACGGCGGCTGAACGCCGCCTGCCCGTTCAGCGCGAGGACAACTCGTCGTAGATGCTGAGCACTTGGGCGACCGTGTCATCCTCGGTCGGCCAGGTGCCTGCCTGCATGGGACCGGCGGCGGTCAGCACGGACCGCCGCGCCGGATCGCCGAGCAGGCGCACGACGGTGTCGGCGAGCCGCTTCGGGTCGCCGTAGGGCACCAACTCCGCTGCTTCGCCGACGAGTTCGGGCGTACCTCCGACGGCCGTGGCGATCAGCGGGACCCCCGCGTGCAGGGCCTCCTGGGCGATGACCGAGCGGGCCTCCCAGCGGGAGGGCAGCACCACCGCGTCGGCGGCGGCCAGCAGTTCGGGCACGTCGTCGCGGAGGCCGAGCAGCAGCACCGGCAACCGCTCGGTGTCGATCCGCTGCTGGAGCTCCGGACGCAGCGACCCCTCACCCGCGACCACCAGCAGCGGCTGCGGGTCCACCCGCGTCCAGCCGTGCACGGCGTCGAGCAGCTGGCCGTACCCCTTGTGCGGCTCCAGGCGGCCGACCGCGAGCAGCAACGGTCTTTCCCCGGCGCCGAATTCGTCCCGCGCCTTCTGGCGGCGCCGCTCCGCCTCGGCGGCCGCCTCGGGTGTCGCGGCGATCACCGGCGGCAGCGGCACGCCGATCGGCGCCAGCCGGGCGTCCCGGGCGCCGACCGCACGGGCCCGGTCCACCAGGTCCGAGGACGCGCCCAGCACCACGGACGCGGCCCGCGCCACGCGCCGCTCCAGCAGCCGCAGCAGCGGCTTGCGCGCGCCCTCCGCGAAGACCGCGCCGTGCCAGGTCACCACCAGCGGGGTGCGCCGCCCGCCCAGCGCCACGGTGGCCAGCAGGCCGGCCCGCAGCCCATGCGCGTGCACGACGTCCGCTCCGGCGCAGGCCGCCCGCAGCGCGGTCACCACCGCCGCGTCCGCGCGCGGCGCGGCACGGCGGGTGACCTCCACCGGCGCGAACCGCGCCCCGGCCGCGGCGAATCCGTACCGCTCCTCGGCCGCGCCCGGCCCACAGACCGTCACCTGCACCCCGCGCGCCACCAACCCGCCCGCGACCGAGGCCACATGGGCCCGCCCCGTCTCACCCAGCACATGGACGGCGTGCAGCTGCCCATGCAGAGGGCTCGGAGTACTGCTCACGCGCGGTCGGGCTCCTGACTCGGCATCGGGCGAAGGGGTTTGCAGTGTGCTGCCCTCCAGGATGCCAGGCCGATCCGCCATCCAGGGAGCGCCGGGCAGCGCGCGCCCGGTCGCACGTCCGCGGGACCACCCTTACGAGTGCGTCATCGTGCCCCAACCCGTGCCGGGCCGGCCCGGCCCCATCGCGAAAACGGCCAGCTCACCGGGCCGCTTGGCTCGGGAAGCCCGCCCGCCGCCTACCACCCGGATCGCTCTTCCGCACCGCCCGACGCCACGGACACCAAACCGGCCCCGTGGCGGCGACACACCGCTGTCCCGTCGCCGCCCGGCGGTCGAACCACGGACCCGGGCCGAACAAACCATCCCGAACAAACCAGGCGAACCGGGCCCCACCGCCCGCCCCACCCGTCCCCGGGCGGCCGACGACGCGCGCAGTCTTCCTGCCCCTGGGCCACAGCTCTGTCAGTTCAGCCCCCGTGCAGGGCGGCGCCACCGGCGGACGCCGCCTGCCTCCCGGCTTGTCCCACCCAGCCCCTGCCGGCCGGGGCAGCACGCCGGCAAGTGCGGTCGTCGCCCGCCCGAACCGGGCAGCGGCCTCCGGCCTGCAGAACCCGCCCCCAGAGCGCCCGACGCCGTCGAAGCAGACCGCCCGGGCGGCATGCGGCGCACGGCACATCGACCAAGGCCCGGACGGGCTCCGGACGGCCGACGCGCACCCCAGCTGCGACCAGAAACCGCCACGCCAACCACCGACCCGCCCGAAACCGGCGCCACATGATGCGCACCACCAAGCGACCGAGCCCCGCGGCCCACCCCGCCACATCGACCACACCGCGGGCCGAACACACCAAGCCGCACCGCCCGACCCGTCCCCGGCCCCCGGCCTGCAGAACTCGCCTCCGCAGCGCCCGGGCGGCATGCGACACGCGGCACCGCGCCCAAGGCACGGACCGGCCCCGGACGGCCGACGCAGACCCTCGCTGCGACCAGAAGCCGCCACTCCAACCACCGACCCGGCCGAAACCGGCGGCACATAGTGCGCACCACCGAACACACCGGGCGACCGAGCCCCACGGCCCACCCCGCCGCCGCCCTACGACGCGCGCATTGCGCGGGCAGCACGCCACCGAGCGCGGTCATCACCCGCCCGAACCGCCGCCGGCCTGCAAAACCGCGTCAGGGCGGCACGCGGTACCCCGCCCAAGGCCCCTACCGGCACGGCCGGCAGATCGCGCCGCCACGGCATCCCGTCGAAGCGGGACGGCCGCGGCAGACAGAACCCCAGCCGCCAGAGACCGGGCGGCAAAGAACCGCCGGCCCCGGTCCCGCCGCGAAGCGGCTCAGCGGGCCTCGCGGGCCGCCGCGAGCAGTTCCTCCGCGTGGGCGCGCCCCAGCTCGGAGTCCTCCAGGCCGGCGAGCATGCGCGACAGCTCGCGCACGCGCTCCTCGCCCTCCAGCACGCGCACCCCGCTGCGCGTCACGGAGCCGTCGTTGGTCTTCTCGACGAGCAGTTGGCGATCGGCGAACGCCGCCACCTGCGGCAGGTGTGTGACGACCACGACCTGCGCGGTCCGCGCCAGCTTGGCCAGGCGGCGGCCGACCTCGACGGCCGCCTTGCCGCCGACGCCGGCGTCGACCTCGTCGAAGAGGTACGTGGGCACGGGGTCGGACCCCGCGAAGACGACCTCGACCGCGAGCATCACGCGGGAGAGCTCACCGCCGGAGGCGCCCTTGGAGATCGGCCGGGGCGGTGCGCCCGGGTGCGGCGCGAGCTGCAGTTCCACCTCGTCGGCGCCGGTCGCGCCGAAGGCGACCGGACGCCCGCCCACCACGACGCCCTCGGGGTCCTCGGTCTGCCGCAAGGCGACCGTGACCCGGGCGTGCGGCATGGCGAGCTGGGCGAGCTCCGCTGTCACGGCCCCGGCGAAACGGTCCGCCGCCTCCGCGCGGGCGTCGCTGAGCGCCTGCGCCAGGTCGCCGAGTTCGGCCCGCAGGGCGTCCCGCTCGACGGTCAGCTCCGTGATCCGGTCGTCGTCGCCCTCCAGCTCGCCGAGGCGCGCGCCGCCGGCCGCCGCCCACGCCAGGACGGCGTCGATGTTCTCCCCGTACTTGCGCGTCAGGTGCGCGAGGACGGCGCGCCGGTCCTCCACGACGGCCAGCCGCCGCGGATCGGCGTCCAGGTTGTCGGCGTAACCGGCCAGCTCCCCGGCGACGTCGCCGAGCAGGATGCCGATCTCGCCGATCCGGTCGGACAGCACGGCGAGCTCCGGGTCGTGCGAGCGCACGGCCTCCAGGGCGCGCTGGGCGCCCGCGACGAGCATCCCGGCGTCGACGCCCTCGGGGTCCTCGGGGTTCCCCGCCAGGGCGGCGTGCGCCTGGGTGGCGGCCGAGGCGAGCGCCTCGGCGTGGCCAAGCCGCTCCGCCTCGGCGGCCAGCTCCGCGTCCTCGCCCGGCAGCGGCTCGGCGGCCGCGACCTCGTCGAGGCCGAAGCGCAGCATGTCGGCCTCCTGGGCCCGCTCCCGGGCCCGGGTGGTCAGCTCGTCCAGCTCGCCCGCGACCTCGCGCAGCCGCCGGTAGGCGGCGCCGTACTTGGCCAGCGGCACGGCGACGGCGTCACCCGCGTAACGGTCCAGCGCCTCGCGCTGGCGCGCGGGCCGCAGCAGCCCCTGCTGGTCCGTCTGGCCGTGCACGGCGACCAGCTCGTCCGCCAGCTCGCCCAGCAGCCCCACGGGCACCGCACGGCCGCCCACGTACGCCCTGGAGCGGCCCTCCGCCGAGACCGTACGGCTGATGAGCAGCGCGCCGTCGTCCAGCTCGGCACCGGCCTCCTCGGCCCGCACCGCGGCGGGCGCGTCGGCACTCAGCGTGATCCGTCCCTCGACGGACGCCGATTTCGTGCCGATCCGGACCAAACCGGGGTCGGCACGGCCGCCCAGGAGCAGCCCGAGGCTCGTGACGACCATGGTCTTGCCCGCGCCGGTCTCGCCGGTCACCGCCGTGAAGCCGGGCGACAACTGCACCACGGCGTCCTCGATGACTCCCAGCGACCTGATCCGCATTTCCTCCAACACGGATACGACCATACGAGGTTTACGGCCCGCCGCGCGACGGGCCTCACTCCTCAGTGCGGCGCGCCCCGCCAGCCCGCCACCGGAAGGGCGAACTTCGCGACCAGCCGGTCGGTGAACGAGGCGTGGTGCAGCCGCGCCAGCCGCACCGGTACGGCGCCCCGCCGGACCTCGACGCGCGCCCCCGCGGGCAGGTCCACCGACCGCCGCCCGTCGCACCACAGGACCCCGTGGGGCGTCTTGGGCTGCACCTCGACGGCGAGCACCGACCTCGGCGAGGTGACCAGCGGCTTGGCGAACAGCGCGTGCGCGCTGATCGGCACCATGAGCAGCGCCTCGACCTCCGGCCAGACCACCGGGCCGCCCGCCGAGAAGGCGTACGCCGTCGATCCGGTCGGGGTCGCCATGACCACTCCGTCGCCGCCGAACCGGGAGACCGGACGGCCGTCCACCTCCGTGACGACCTCCAGCAGCCGCTCGCGCGCCTGCTTCTCCACCGACGCCTCGTTGAGCGCCCAGTCGGTGTGCACGACGCGGCCGTCGTTGCGCACCAGGACGTCGATCGTCATGCGCTCCTCGACCTCGTAGTCGCGCGTGACGACCCGGTCGACGACCTTGTCCAGGTCGTCCCGCTCCGCCTCCGCGAGGAAACCGACGCGGCCCAGGTTGACGCCCAGCATCGGCACGCCCGAGGCGCGGGCGAACTCCGCGCCGCGCAGCAGGGTGCCGTCACCGCCGAGGACGATGATCAACTCGCAGTCCTCGACGGTCTCCGGACCGATCTCCTGCACCCGCTGCACCGCGCCGCTGTCCGGCAGAGTGAGGTCCTCGGCCTCCTCGGCCAGCACCCGCACGCCGATGCCGCAGCGCCGCAGGCCCTGCACGACCCGCTCCGCACTGCGGATGGCGGCCGGCCGGCCGGTGTGCGCCAGCAGGAAGACGGTGCGCTCCTGCGTCTGAAGTGTCTCGCTCAACGGGGCCCCTCCGCCACGGCGCGGTCGACGTCGGCCGGGTCCAGCTCGGGTGCCCCGGCACGCAGCCAAAGAAAGTACTCCACATTCCCCGACGGTCCCGGCAACGGGCTCGCGGTCACGCCCAGCACCCCCAGTCCCAGTCCGGCCGCCTGTCCGGCGACCTGGCGTACGGCTTCGGCGCGCAGTTGAGTGCTGCGCACGACGCCGCCGCTGCCCAGCCGTTCCTTCCCGACCTCGAACTGCGGCTTGACCATGAGGACAAGGTCCGCGTCGGGCGCGGAACAGCGGACGAGGGCGGGCAGCACGAGCCCGAGCGGAATGAAGGACAGGTCGCCCACGACGATGTCGGCCGGCTGTCCGTCGATCTGCTCGAGCGTCAACTCGCGTACGTTGGTACGGTCCTTGACGGTGACGCGTTCATCGCTCTGCAGCGACCACGCGAGTTGGCCGTAGCCGACGTCCACCGCGACGACGTGCGCGGCGCCGTTGCGGAGCAGTACGTCCGTGAACCCGCCCGTCGACGCCCCGGCGTCCAGCGCCCGGCGGCCCGCCACGGCCAGCCCCAGCGGCACGAAGGCCGCCAGCGCCCCGGCGAGCTTGTGCCCGCCGCGGGAGACGTAGTCCGGGTCCGAGCCGTCCTCGGCCACGACCACCGCGGCACTGGTCTCCACCTGTGTGGCGGACTTGGTCGCGGTGGCCCCGCCCACGGTCACCCGGCCGGCGGCGATCAGCTGCCCGGCGTGCTCCCGAGAGCGGGCGAGATTCCGGCGCACCAGCTCGGCGTCGAGTCGGCGTCGTGCCACGTGAGGTTCAGCTCCTGTTGTCGTCGAGTCTCGTGAGGGCGTCACGCAGCCCACGGTGTACATCCTCGTACACCTCGATGTGGTCCTCGGTGGGCAGCGCATCGGCGTCCTCCAGGCGGACAAGCACGCCGTCCACCTCGGTATTCCCCGTCGCCTCCACCACGACCCCCAGGGGCTGCGGGCCCTCCGGCCCGGACGCGGGCCCGGACGCCGCCTCGGCCGTCGGCTCAGCCGTCGCCTGCACCGCACCCGCCTCAGTCACGGCCCGCCTCCCGCGTCCCAGTGGTCTTCTTCGCCGCGGTCTTCCTGGCGGTGGTCTTCTTGGCCGCCGTGCCCGCGGTGGCGGTCGTCTTCGCCGCCGTGCCCGCGGTGGCGGTCTTCTTCGCCGGAGTACTCGCCGTGGCGGTCTTCTTCGCCGGCGTCTTCACGGCGGAAGCCGTCTTGGCGGCGGGAGCGGCTTTCTTGGCGGGAGCGGTCTTCTTGGCGGCAGCCTTCTTCGCCGCAGGCGCGGTCTTGCCGACCGGAACGGTCTTCGCCGGTGCCGCCTTGGCCGCGGACGTGCCACCGGCCGCAGAGGCGGCCTTCTTGGCCGCGGGGGTGGCCTTGGTGGCCGCCGGCGTGGCCTTGGCGGCCGCGGCACTCTTCTTGGCGGGAGCCGTCTTCTTGGCCGCGGCCTTCTTCGCCGCCGGCGCGGTCTTGCCGGCCGGAGCCGCCTTCTTCGCGGCAGCAGCCGCAGGAGCCGCAGGCTTCGGCGCCGCGGGCGCCGCGCCGGGGGCGGCGTTCTTGCGCGCGGTGGGCGCGGCGACGGGGGTCTTGGACGGCGCGGCCGCCTCCTTGGGGGCGGCCGGGGACGTCGCGGGGGCCGCGTTCTTGCGCGCGGTGGGCGCGGCGGCCCCGGCCGACGGCTCCTCCCCCTCGACCCGCACGTGCTCCACGGGCGGCTGCGGCGGCACGTACAGCCCCGGTTCGGCCTCCACGCCGTCCAGGTCGACCGTGTCCGCCAAGTCCACCGAGTCCGCCAGGTCCGCCGTGCCGGAGGCGCCGGCGGCCGCCTTGCCGCGCCCGTCGCCCTCCAGGTTGCGGATGCGCCGCTCCAGCGTCTCCAGCACGACCCCGACCCGCGTGACGTCGTCCGCCAGTCGGCTGACCCGGGTCATCGCCTTGTCGATCTCCTCACGGATGAGCCCGACGAGCAGGTCCCGGTTGGCGCGCCCGGCCGTCATCAGCTCGTCGGCGAGCGTCTGGACCTCCGCCGGGATGCGCCGGCCGATCGAACGCTGGACTTCCTCGACGTCTATCCCCGCCTGGTCCAGGAGCTCTCTCGCCGCTCCCACCGCCCGTCGCCGGGTGGCCTCGGTCAGGCCGCCCGCAATCTGCAGGCAGGTCCGCAGCGCGTCCCGCATCGCCCTCACTCCTCACCTTCGGGTTCACCGGTCACCGTGCTTCTCGTTGGTCATGACGCTACCCCGTAGCGGCCCGCACCTTGCCAAGGGTCCGCTGCGGTACCGTCGATCAGCACACGTCAGCATCCGAACGGGAGACGCACAACCGATGGCGACCATCGAGGAGTGCCGCAGCGCACTCGACCGGCTGTCGGACAACCTCGCCAAGGCGGAGGGCGACGTGCACAGCGCGGCCGCCCTCGACCGCTCGCTGAGCTGCCGCATCACCGACCTCGACATCACCTTCGTCGGCCGCCTCGCCGGCGGCCGCATCCAGGATGTCGTCACCGTGCCCGGCACGCCGGACGAGCGCGCGCAGATACGGCTCACCATGGCCGGTGACGACCTGGTGGCGCTCGTCGACGGCAGACTGCACTTCGCGAAGGCGTGGGGCAGCGGCCGGGTGAAGCTGGAGGCGGCCCTGCGCGACGTCCTGCGGCTGCGCAAGCTCCTCTGAGCCCTCTGAGCCCCCACTGAGCCCGGGAAGCCTCCCGAGGCTCCAGCCGGGGTCCCGGGCCGGGCCCGGGACCCCGCCCGGCTAACTCAGGCCCAGCCGGGCCAGGGCCTTCTCCGCGTCAAGGGTGCACGTCCCGCTCCCCGCCGCCGTCCAGGCCGCCGCGCACAGCGCCCGCAGCCCGTCCATGGGTTCGCCCTGCCCGTCCAGCAGCAGCGCGCCCTCGCCCGCGAGCGCCGTCCAGTCGCCGCAGCGGTACGCCCCCTCGCCGCCCGCCGCCGTCACCTCGGGCTGCGGCGTGAGCAGCCCGCGCAGGTCCGCGTCCACGTACGTCGGCCGGTGCTCGGGCGGCGCGGCGAGCAGCTGCGCCGCCGTGGTGACCCCGGTCAGCACCAGCAGGGAGTCCACGCCGCCCGCGTGCGCGCCCTCGATGTCGGTGTCGAGCCGGTCGCCCACCACCAAGGGCCGCTCGGCCCCCGTCCGGATGACGGTCTCGCGGTGCATCGGAGGCAACGGCTTGCCGGCGATCTGCGGCGTCGCCCCGGTCGCGATCCGCACGACCTCCACGAGCGCGCCGTTGCCGGGCGCCGTGCCGCGGGCGGTCGGAATGGTCAGGTCGGTGTTCGACGCGAACCAGGGCGCGCCCCGGTTGACCGCGTACGCGGCCTCCGCGAGCTGCTCCCAGCCGACCTTGGGCGAGTAGCCCTGGACGACCGCCGCGGGGTCGTCGTCGGCGGAGTCCACGGGCCGCAGTCCGCGCTCGCGCAGCGCCTCCACCAGCCCCTCGCCGCCGACCGCCAGCACCCGCGCCCCGGCGGGCACCTGGTCGGCGATCAGCCGGGCCACCGCCTGCGCCGAGGTGATGACCTCCGACGCCTCCGCGGGCACGCCCAGCCGGGTCAGGTGCTCCGCCACGGCCTGCGGCGTGCGGGCCGCGTTGTTGGTGACGTACGCCAGATGCATACCGTGCCCGCGCGCCGCTCCGAGCGAGTCGACCGCGTGCGCGATCGCGTCGCCGCCGGCGTAGACGACCCCGTCGAGGTCGAGCAGCGCCGTGTCGTACTCCTGGTCCAAGGGCCGCTCGCTGCGGTCCGGCACGATCCGGTGGGTCGTCATCGGCCTGTCGCTCCTCGTATGTTGTCGATCACTCGGCACTCCCCGCGCGCATGACCCGCGTAGCATTCCCGGATGAGCATTTCCGGACCCGCTGCACCGGGTGGTTTGCGGCTCGCGCCGTTCCGCGCGCTCCGCTACGTCCCCGAGCGGGTCGGCAGCCTGGCCGCGGTCACCTCGCCACCGTACGACGTCGTCGTCCGGCCCGAGGGACAGCGGCACCTGGAGACCGCCGACCCGCACAATGTCGTGCGGCTCATCCTGCCCAGCGCCGAGCCCCCCGACGGCCGGCACCTCAAGGCGGCCTGCACGCTGTCCCAGTGGCAGAAGGACGGCGTCCTCGCCCTGGACCCCGCCCCCGCGCTGTACGTCTACGAGCAGCGCGACGGCGGCCATCTGCAGCGCGGACTCATCGGCGCCCTGCGGCTGACCCCGCCCGAGGAGCGCGTGGTCCTCCCCCATGAGGACGTCATGCCCGGACCGGTCGCCGACCGCGCCGCCCTCATGCGCGCCACGGCCGCGAACCTCGAGCCGCTGCTGCTCTCGTACCGCGGCGACGACGGCCCCGCCGGCCGGCTCGTCGAGCGCACCGTCCAGGACGCCCCGCTGCTCGCCACGACCACCGAGGACGGCATCCGGCACCGCCTGTGGGCGATCACCGACGAGGACGCCATCGCGGCCGTCGGCGCCGATCTGTCGCGCCATCAGGCGCTGATCGCCGACGGCCACCACCGCTGGGCCACCTATCTGCGACTGCAGGCCGAGCACGCCGGACCGAGCCCCTGGGACTACGGCCTCGTCCTGCTCGTCGACACCGCCCGCTATCCGCTGCGGGTCCGCGCCATCCACCGCGTACTGCCTCAGCTTCCCGTCGCCCTGGCCCTGGAAGCCGCGAGCAAGGCCTTCCGGGTACGCGAGCTGCCGGGCGCACTCCCCCAGGCCCTGGCAGCCCTGGAGGACGCCACGGCCGAGGGCAACGCCTTCGTCCTGAGCGGCGACAACCGCTTCCACCTCCTGGACCGGCCCGATCCCGACCTGACCGCCCTCACCGTCCCGCACGACCGCCCCGAGGAATGGCGGCGGCTCGACGCGACCGTGCTGCACAGCCTGCTGCTGGACCGCGTCTGGGAGATCCCGGACGACCCCGAGCACATCCAGTACATCCACGACACGGAGGCGGCCGTGTCGCACGCCGAGCGGCTGGGCGGCACCGCCGTGCTCATCCACCCGGTGCGCGAGAGCGTCGTCCACGAACTCGCCCGCCAGGGCGTCACGATGCCCCGCAAGTCGACCTCGTTCGGGCCCAAGCCGGCCTCCGGCCTGGTGCTGCGCAGCCTGGAGCCGGACGGCACACCGGCCTGACACCGGTCTGACGGAAAAACGACGAAGGGCGGCACCCGCGCGATGCGGGTGCCGCCCTTTTCGTTCGCGGGGGTCAGTCCTCGGTGTCGCGCGAGGGCTCCTTGAACGGGTTCTCGAGGAAGGCGGAAGGATCGGCCTCGTCGGTCAGGTCGACCTCGGGCTCCTCGGCGGGGGCGGCGTGACGCTCGTCCGCCGTCGCCTTCGCCTCAGGCTCTTCGTCGTCCTCTTCGTCCTCGTCACCCTCCTCCTCGTCGTCGTCCTCGTCCTCTTCGTCGTCTTCATCGTCTTCATCGTCCGCGACGGCGCCGGAAGACTCCTCCACGTCGTCCCCGGGGACGGCAGAGTCGTCGTCATCGTCCAGCGCGTCCACGAAGGCCACGCCGTCCAGCTGCGCCAGACGGTCGGAGGCATCCGTGCTGCCGGTGTGGTCGGCCTCCACTGCCTTGGCGAACCACTCGCGGGCCTCGTCCTCACGGTCCACCGCGAGCAGGGCGTCGGCGTACGCGTAGCGCAGCCGCGCGGTCCACGGGTGCACCGCGTTCGACGCCAGCTCCGAGCTCTGCAGCGTGACGACCGCGGCCTCGTTCTGGCCCATGTCGCGCCGGGCCCCGGCGGCCACCAGGCGCATCTCCACCTGGCCGGCGCGGTCCAGCTTGTGCACCTCGGGGGCGCCCGCCATCTCCAGTGCCCGCTCCGGGCGGCCCATGCCGCGCTCGCAGTCCGCCATGACCGGCCACAGGTCGACCGTGCCCGTCATCCGGCGGCAGGTCCGGAACTCGGCCAGCGCCTCGGAGTACCGCTCCGTCGCGTACGACGCGAAACCGGCCGCCTCACGAACGGCGGCGACGCGCGACGCGAGCCGCAGCGCGACACGGGAGTACCCGTAGGCCGCGTCCGGGTCCTCGTCGAGCAGCCGGGCCACCATCACGAGGTTGCGCGCCACGTCTTCGGCCAGAGTCTTCGGCAGGCTCATGAGCTCCTGCCGCACACTCGGGTCGATCTCCTGCCCCGTCACGTCATCCGGGATCGGCAGCCGCTTGATCGGCTCCCGCTCCTCCCGACGGTCGTCACGGCCCCGCGTGTCCGCGAAACGGCCGCGCCCCTGCACATACGGACGCCGGCCACCGCGATCGTCGTCCCTGCGCGGGCCACGCGGGCGGTCGTCCCGCCGGTCGTCCCTGCGGAAGCCGCCACGGTCGTCACCGGGCCGGTCCTGACGCGGCCGGTCCTCACGGGGGCGGTCGTAGCGCGGCCGGTCCTCACGGGGACGCTCGTCCCGACGGAAACCACCACGGTCATCACGCGGACGGTCCTCACGGGGACGGTCCTCACGCGGCCTGTCATAGCGCGGACGCTCATCACGACGGTCGTCACGGCGGAAACCACCACGGTCACCACCGGGCCGGTCCTGACGCGGACGGTCCTCACGGGGACGGTCGTCACGCGGCCTGTCGTAGCGCGGACGCTCATCACGACGGTCGTCACGACGGAAACCACCACGGTCCCCACCAGGACGGTCCTCACGCGGCCTGTCGTAGCGCGGACGCTCATCACGACGGTCATCACGACGGAAACCGCCACGGTCACCACCGGGCCGGTCCTGACGCGGACGATCCTCACGAGGACGGTCGAAACGCGGACGCTCATCACGCCGATCGTCACGACGGAAACCGCCACGGTCCCCACCAGGACGGTCCTCGCGCGGCCTGTCATAGCGCGGACGCTCATCACGACGGTCATCACGACGGAAACCACCACGGTCACCACCGGGCCGGTCCTGACGCGGACGATCCTCACGAGGACGGTCGTCACGGGGACGGTCGAAACGCGGACGCTCATCACGCCGATCGTCACGACGGAAACCACCACGGTCCCCACCAGGACGATCCTGACGCGGACGGTCGTCACGGCGGAAACCGCCGCGGTCGCCGCCGGGACGGTCCTGACGCGGACGATCCTCACGGGGACGGTCGCCACCAGGACGGTCATCGCGACGGAAGCCACCTCGATCGTCCCGCCGGTCCTCACGGGGCCGGTCATAACGGGGGCGATCGTCGCGGCGGAATCCACCGCCGGCCCGGTCGCCTTCGCGGCGGGGACCGCTGCTGCGGAAACCACCCCGGTCGCCGCCCTGACGCGGCGCGCGCCGCTCCGGCCGATCCGGCCTTTCTTCGGGCGTGTTGGACATCGACATGACTCCTGTCGTTCGTACTGCTGTAGTGCCAGTCTCCCGTACCGTCCGGAGACTGCGCACCGCCGTGAAAAACAAAAGGACCCCCGGTCCCAGCGCTTGGCCAGGACCGAGGGTCCAGAAAGATTGTTCGGCGGTGTCCTACTCTCCCACAGGGTCCCCCCTGCAGTACCATCGGCGCTGAAAGGCTTAGCTTCCGGGTTCGAAATGTAACCGGGCGTTTCCCTAACGCT
>NZ_JBHXSO010000064.1:0-43685 GCF_042714775.1 Streptomyces sp. NPDC058691
CCTCGCACGGGGGGCCGGCCCGGTCCTGTGGTGCGGGGAGCTCACTGGTTGATGGTGTAGCTGTCCCCGTAGACCTTCCACTTCAGCGGAGGGGTGAGGTCGAAGTTGCCGTTGTTGAGGAAGACGCGCTGCTCCGTGTCGACCCGGGAGGTGTCGCTGTGCGCCTCTTCGGTCTTCATGGCCGCCTTGCGGGCGTCGAGGAAGGCGTTGATGTACGCCTTCTCGTCGCCGCCCTGCGCCGGGCTCTTGGCCTTGGACAGGGCGGTCCTGCGGATGCCGCCGAAGCTGACCTTGTCGTCGCCGGGGCCGTGCATCACTATCGCGTCGTAGTACGCGAACTGGCCGAGCGCGCGCAGCCCGTCGGCCTTGGCCTGCTGGACCGAGGGGTTGAAGTACACGCGGTCGCGCTCGTCGTTCTGGGCCTGCTGGAAGGCCGTGTCGGCGGCGGCGGTCCGCCAGGCGCTCTCGAAGCCGGAGCCGAGGCCGCTGTGCGAGTCGGTGCCGTTGACGTTGCGGAGCGCCGGGAGGTAGCGGGCGAGGACGTTGCCCGGCTTGCGGTCGGTGTAGAGCTGGACGAGGTCGAGCATGTCACCGGTGCCGGAGCAGAAGCCGATGATGCCGGCGGTGTAGCCGCGGCCGTCGCCGATGTCCTCGATGTACTTGTACTGGGCCTTCCAGTCCAGCGAGGAGTTCTCGGCACTGGACACCAGCTGCATCGCGATGTCCTTCTTGTGCGGGTCGTCGAGACCGGTCGCGGCGGCCTTGGCCGCCGTGGCGGCGTGTGCGGTCGCGGGAGCGGCGGCCGGGGCGGGGGCGGCGGACGCGAGCGAGCCGACGCCCACGGCGAGCACGCCCGCCGAGAGGACGGCGGTCGCGCAGAGCGCCACGCGCTTGCCGTTGACGGTGCGTGCATGACGGTGTGGGGGGATCTGCACGGGGGTCTCCGGAAGTCAGAGGTTAGGAAACCTTCCTAACAGCGCCACATTGAAGCATCGCTTCCTTCGAACGCCAAGAGGTCGAACAAAAACGCAGTGCGCCATCTGTGCGATGGGATAAGGCAGTTGACCCCGCACTGGGTCCACCGCGCCGGGCCGGCCGGCCGGATCCCCGCGGGCTCCCCGGCCGGTCCTGGTGGGGCCGGGCTGCCTGCCTCCCTCGGACCGCGCGGCTCCAAGCGGCTCCCGCATGCGCCGGGCGCCGCTCGGAGGCAGGCTGGACCGAGAGAGCCCGAGGAGGTGGTCCCCGTGCCCGACGGGATGCCTCCCGGCCTGCCGGGCCCGGACGACGGGGGGCCGGCCGGCGGTGCCCTGCTCTCCCTCGCCCTGGCCTCGATGATGGACGACGTCCACGCCCACGCAGGCGCGGTCTACCTGCTCGCACCCGACGAACCGGTCCTGGAGATGGCCGTCACCGCGGGACTGCCGCGCGCCTTCGCCGCCCCCTGGGAACGCATCGGGCTCGCCTCCCGGCTCCCCGTGGCCGACGCCCTGCGCGAGCGCCGCCTGGTCTGGATCGGCGGCGAGGACGAGATGGCGCGCGTCTACCCGCGGATCGCGCTGGTGCTGCCGTATCCGTACACCATGGCGGCGATGCCGGTCGCCACCGACGAGACCCCCTACGGCGCGATCTTCGTCACCCTGGCCGCCGCGCACCCGCCGGAACTCGGCGGCCTGGAACGCGACCTGCTCACCGCCGCCTGCCGCCGGCTGGCCCTGCGCCTGGAACGCGAGGCCGCGGCCGGCCGGCCGGTGCGCCGCGAGCCCGCCAGTCCGGACGCGGGGGAGATCGCCCCACGGACCGCGGCGACGGCCCTCGTCCAGGCCGAGCACATGGTCGCCCGCTTGCCGGAGGGGCTCTGCGCCCTCGACGTGCACGGCCGCGTCACGTTCGCCAACGCCGCCGCGGCCGCACTCCTCGGCGTCCCCCTCAAGGCACTGAACGGAGTCCAGCTCTGGACGGCGATGCCGTGGCTCAACGACCCGGCGTACGAGGACCGCTTCCGCGGGGCCCTGATCAGCCAGCGGCCCATGTCCTTCGTGGCGCTGCGCCCGCCGAACGACTGGCTCGGCTTCGGCCTCCACCCCGGTACCGACGGCGTGACCGTCCGGATCACCCCCGCCCCGACCGTCTCGTCCGACGTCCCCGGTGAGCGCGGTGAGCACGTTGGCCCCGGTGACCGGACAGGCCCCGGGCCGGACGGCCCGGCGCGGCTGGTGACCATCTCCCACCTGCTGAACCTGGCCGGCGCGCTGACCGAGGCGGCCGGGGTACAGGACGTCGTGGACCTGCTGGCCGGCGAGATCGTGCCCGCCATCGGCGGCCGCACGGTCGCCCTGCTGGCCTCGGAGGGCGGACGGCTGCGGGTGCTGGGGCACCGCGGCTATCCGGACCCGCGGATGCTCGACCACTTCGAGGGGCTGCCGCTGACCGCGCCCACCGCCACCGCGCAGGTGCTGGTGCGCGGGGCGCCGTCGTTCGTGGAGTCCCCGCAGCGCCTGGCGCAGCTCTATCCCAACCGGCCGGCCGTCAGTGACGGCATGGCCTCGTGGGCGTTCCTGCCGCTGATCGCCTCGGGGCGGGCGGTGGGCACCTGCGTGCTGGGCTACCCCGAGCCGCACGCCTTCTCCGCCGACGAGCGCGCCGTGCTGACCGCCCTCGGGGGCCTGATCGCGCAGGCGGCGGAGCGCGCCCGGCTGTACGACATCAAGCACCGGCTCGCCCACGGGCTGCAGGCGGCGCTCCTGCCGCACACGCTCCCGTCGCCACGCGGCCTGGAGAGCGCCGCCCGCTATCTGCCGGGCACCGAGGGCATGGACATCGGGGGCGACTTCTACGACATGACCGGCGTCGGTGACCGGGTGGCCGCGGTCGTCGGCGACGTCGAGGGCCACAACGTCAGGGCGGCGGGGCTGATGGGCCAGGTGCGCACCGCGGTGCGGGCCTACAGTGCGGCCGGGCAGTCGCCGGGCCGGGTCATGGAGTCCACCAACCGGCTGCTGGTCGACCTGGACGCCGGGCTGTTCGCCAGTTGTGTGCACCTCCACCTGGACCTGCCCGGGCAGCGCGCCCTGGTCGCCCGCGCCGGCCACCCGCACCCCCTGCTGCGCGAACCGGACGGCCGGGTGAGCGTGCTCGATGTCGCCGGCGGCCCGTTGCTGGGGGTGGAGGGGGACGCGTGCTACCCCACCACCGAGGTGCCCTTCCCGCCGGGCTCGGTGCTGGCCCTCTACACCGACGGCCTGGTCGAGGCCCCGGGCACGGACATCGACGACGCGCTCGCCGGCCTCGCCGGGCACCTCGCCCTCACCGGGCACCTGCCGCTGGAGGACGTCGCCGAGGGCCTGCTCGCGCACACCGCGGAGCGGCGCGGTCACACGGACGACGTCGTGCTGCTCCTGTTGCGCGCGCGGACTCCCGTGGCGTGACCGGCCCGGACACGCGGACGGGCGCCGCGCCGCCATGAGGCGGCTCGCGGCGCCCGTTCCCGGAGCGGCGGCTCAGCCCTGGCGGGCCTTGAACCGCGGGTCCCTCTTGTTGATCACGAACACCCGCCCGCGGCGGCGGACGATCTGCGAGCCGGGCGCCTTCTTCAGGGAGCGCAGTGAAGCACGTACCTTCACGGTGACTCCTTCCGTTGTCGGTGGCAGCGGATCCACCGGATCCACCCGATACGGGCATGTCAACGCATGCCGGGTCCCGCTTCTTCCCGAGCCCCCGACACGACGGGCTTCGCGTACGCGCGCGACACCATCCGGGCGGACCGGATGTCTGATCGACGCGCATGCTGCGGGCGCTCGGGCCGGCCCCCGCCGAGATCGAGCGGGACGCCCGGCGGCTCATCACCGAAAGCCGGGCCGTGATGGCCGGCGGGACGTCAGAGCCCGCTGGTTGAGGCGGTGTTGTCCTCGTCGGCCTCGTCGGCGTCGTCGCCGAGCGGGCCGGGACCGCTGAAGTCGGGACTCGAGAAGCCGGGCGACGCGAAGCCCGGGGACTCGAACGCGGGCGACGCGAAGCCGGGGCCGTGCGCGTCCGTCGGTCCGGGCTCCGGCAGTTCGGGCTCCGGCACCTCGTACTCCGGGACCGGCGGGGCCGGTGGCACGCGGCCCTCCCCCTCCTGGTCGGGTGACGTGGAGAAGCCAGGACTGGAGAAGCCCGGCCGGTGCCGGCCGTTCTCCTCCGGCGCGGGCTCCTCAGGGCGCTCGGTCATCGTCCCCTCCCTCTTCCCTCTTCCCTCTTCCTCGCGCTCCGCGCGGTCTCAGCGCCGCCGGCCGCGGTAGCCGGACCAGCGGGCACTGGTGCCCAGGCCACCGAGGTGGGCGGCGACCAGCGCGAGCCCGACCAGGAGCAGACTCGTCGGCGTGAACACCGCCTCGGTTTCGGTCCCGGTGGCGTTGATGATGAATGCGATCGCGAAGACGACGCTCGCGATGATGGCCAACATGGCTGACTCCCCAGGGGTTTCCGGGCGCCACGTCGCGCCCTGTCCTCCACCGGCTTCCCCGGGAGGGCGTCTCCAGTCGGCCGGGACCGGACAGCCGGTGCTCCGCGCCGTGACCGTGGGAGCGCGCACACCCTAAGATCCCGCGTTGACCCGACGATGAGCCAGCGCCGTCTCATCCCGCCGCACCCACGTGCTCCCGGAGTCCCCGCATGGCGTCGCCGCACGGCCCGCTCGACCACCGCTACCGCGGTGAACACCCGATCCGCACCCTCGCCTACCTCTTCCGCCACGACCGCGGCCGGCTCACCGTGGCGGTCCTGGCCTTCATGGTCAAGCACACGCCGATCTGGCTGACCCCGCTGGTCACCGCCCAGGTCATCGACGTCATCGTGCAGCACCGCCCGCTGTCCGGCATGATGCTGGGCACCGCCGTCCTGCTGCTGATGCTGCTCCTCAACTATCCCTTCCACCTGCTCTATGTGCGCTGCTGGTACGGCAGCGCACGGCGGATGGGCATGCGGCTGCGCTCGGCGCTCTGCCAGCGGATGCAGCAGCTGTCCATCGGCTACCACTCCCGGGTCAACTCCGCGGTCCTGCAGACCAAGGTGATACGGGACGTCGAGGCGATCGAGACGGCCGTGCAGCAGACCGGCGACATGGGCCTGTCGGCGCTCGCCACCCTCAGCGGGGCGCTCGTGGTCATCGCGGTGCAGACCCCGTCCTTCCTGCCCGTCTTCCTGGTCGTGGTGCCCGCGACCTCCGCGCTGGTGATGTGGCTGCGCGGGCGGCTGCGCGAGTCCAACGAGTCCTTCCGCCAGGAGGTCGAGCAACTCTCCTCCCGGGTGACCGAGATGACGACCCTGATCCCCATCACCCGCGCGCACGGACTGGAGTCCACGGCGCTGCGCCGCGTCGACGGCACCCTCAGCCAGGTGCTCACCGCCGGACTGCGCCTGGACCGGCTCAACGGCCGCTTCGGCTCGCTCGCCTGGATCATCCTCAACGTCCTGGGCACCTGCTGCCTGCTCGGCTCCGCCCTGGCCGCGTACCACGGCTGGCTCGGCGTGACCCCGGGCGACGTCGTCATGCTCACCACGTACTTCTCCTCGCTCACGGCCGCCGTGACCACCCTGCTCAGCCTCACCCCGGTGGTCAGCAAGGGCCTGGAGTCGGTGCGTTCGGCCGGCGAGGTGCTCCAGGCACCCGACCTGGAGCACAACGCGGGCAAGACCGGGGTGGACGCGGTCCGCGGCCGGATCGACTTCCAGGGCGTCGGCCACGTCTACGAGGACGCGGGGCGGCACTCCGTACGGGACTTCACGCTCTCCGTCCGGCCCGGGGAGACCGTCGCGCTGGTGGGTGCCTCGGGGGCGGGCAAGTCGACCGTGCTCAACCTCGTGATCGGCTTCCTGCGGCCCACCGAGGGCCGCATCCTGCTCGACGGGGCCGACATGGAGAGCCTGGACCTGCGCAGCTACCGCCGCTTCGTCTCCGTCGTGCCCCAGGAGTCGATCCTCTTCGAGGGCACCATCCGCGACAACGTCGCCTACGGCATGCCCGGCGTGGCCGAGGAGACGGTGCGGGAGGCGCTGCGTGCCGCCAACGCCATGGAGTTCGTGGAGCGGCTGCCGGCCGGGCTCGACACGGTCGTCGGCGAGCGGGGGGCCCGGCTCTCGGGCGGGCAGAAGCAGCGGCTGGCGATCGCCCGGGCGCTCATCCGGGACCCCCGTGTCCTCGTGCTGGACGAGGCGACCTCGGCGCTGGACTCGCGGTCCGAGGCGCTGGTGCAGCAGGCCCTGGAGCGGCTGGTGCGCAACCGGACGGTCTTCGTCGTCGCACACCGGCTGTCCACGATCAGGAACGCCGACCGGATCGTCGTCATGGAGGACGGCCGGATCACCGAGATCGGGACCCACGACCAACTGCTGGGCTCCGGCGGCTCGTACGCGGCGCTGCGCAGCGCCCAGACGGCCTGACGCGGCGGCGGCAGGCACCCGCCGGTGCCCGCCGCCGCAGGGTGTGCCGCCGAGGGTCAGCGGTGGTGGTGGTGCTTGGCGAAGGAGTGGTGGTGACGGTGGCTGTCGCGGTGGTGCCGGTGGCCGTGCCACTTCGGCAGGTGGCGGTTGTGGTGCCGGGCGTGGTGCCCGTGGCGGCCGTGGCCGTCGTGCGTGGAGTGCGAGGCGTGGGCGGCGTGGGTGCCCACCAGCTCCGGGGTGGCGGCGCCGGCACCGGCGGCACCACCCATGACGACGACGACGGCCACACCGACCGCGGTCGCGAAACGGGGAAGACGCATGGGGACCTCCTGTCTCTGCGGGTGCCGGGGGCACCCGCCGGGTTGGACAGGGCAAGCCTCGGCCCCGACGGTGCGGCAGCGAGAGCGGCACGCCCGTGATGACACTCGATCTGCTGGAATGTGGCGATTTCTGCAACCGGCGGCCGTCGGCCACGCGTGGCCCTCCCGCCGGCCCGCGGTCCGGGCGCCGGGAGCGTTTTCGTCTCGCAGGACGGGGCAGGCGCGACAGTGGCGGGCGTTGCCCTCCGGGCGGGTTCTCGCGACCGAGAATGCCCCTGCTCCGCCGTTGACCGTAGCGCGTCGTGGCATCTCGGCGAAGGCCCGTCACGCAGTGTGCCCGGACGGGGGCGAGGTCGTTCGTGTATGTACTATTTAAGTGGGTATGTCGTCACTTGAGAGGAATCGAGGAGGCACCGGACCGTGGACAACAGGAACGGCCATCCCATCAGCACCCGAATACCGCGTGACCAGCAGATACGTACCTGCCGGCCGGCCGTCGTGAAGGCGGGCAAGCGCGCCGACAAGCCGGAGCGGGAACAGGAGAGCAGCACGGACTGGAACATCGTCCGGGGCGAGGACTGATCTGACTCGGCCTACGCGCCCTATCCCGCCGACCAGGCGATACGCGGTGGACGAACGGCGGCGCACACGGGGTGCCCGCCGCCGTCCGTGAGGCCGAGTGTGCCGACGAGCAGCCCGGAACGGGCGGATCGTGCGAGCACGTCGCGGTCGACGGCGTCCAGCATCAGCTTCGCCCGGCGGAACATCGTGAAGCCGCCGGCAGCGTCCACGGCGCCCCACGACAGATAGACGAACCGACCGCCCGGCCCACCCTGCACATGCGGGCCCTTGAGGTCGACACCCTCCGGGGCGGGGGCGGTGACGCAGTCCAGGTTCCACGCGACCGACGCGGCGTCCGCGGGCTGGAGATCCAGCAACTCCGCGGGGCGATTGCGCCGTTGGATCCCGACATGGACGTCCGTGTACACGGAGCCCTGCGGGCCGCATGCCTGCGTCCGCCCGGGCAGGTCGTGGCCCTCGATCCTGATCCGCATCGCTTCTCGCCTCCCGCGCGGTCGTGGGCCGGGCCGGTGGCCGGACGGGCCACCGGGCGCGGTCATCCTACGGCGGCGGCCCGCGTCACCTCCTCCAGGGACGGTGGATCGGCGCCCCGGCGCGTGCACGTCAGCTCCGCCACCCGCGCGGCGAGCCCGAGGGCGGCCGCCACATCGGGGAACGCCGGGCCCCCGCGGGTGGCCGCGCACAGCCGGTGCCTGCCCGCGCGGTCACCGAGCAGCCCGGCGGAGAGCAGCCCCGCGAGCAGCCCCGCCATGAAGGCGTCACCGGCGCCGATGGTGTCGGCCACCGGGACCCGGCGCCCGGGCACACGGTGCCGGCCGTCCGGTGAGCAGTAGGCCTCGGCCCCGCTCGCGCCCCGGGTCAGTACGACCAGGCACGGTCCGCGCCGCGCCCAGTCCGCCGCGACGTCCTCCGGCGCCCGGCCGGGGCAGAGCCAGGCCAGGTCCTCCTCGCTCGCCTTCACGACGTCGGACAGGGTCACCAGCCGCTCCACACGCGGTCGTTCGGCCTCGGGCGGCCCGAGCAGCGCGGGCCTGAGGTTGGGGTCGTACGAGACGGTGTGGCCCGCCGCGCGGGCGGCCTCGACGAGTGCCAGGACCCGGGACGCGCCCGGCTCCAGGGCGGCGGCGATCGAGCCGGTGTGGACGTGGCCGGGGACGGCGGGCAGCCGGGGCGGCGCCGGATCCCAGGTGATGTCGAACCGGTACGCGGCGCTGCCGTGCCCGTCGAGGAAGGCGCGGGCCGTGGAGGTGGGGCCGTCCGCCGCCGACCCCGGGGCCAGTACGACCCCGGAGCCGGTCAGGTGCCGCCGCAGCAGTTCGCCGTACGCGTCCCGGCCGAACCGCGTGGCGAGTTCCACGCGGTGGCCGAGGCGGGCCAGGCCCAGGGCGGCGTTGGCGGGGCTGCCGCCGGGGTGGGCGTGCTCGCCGTCGGCGCCCACCACCACGTCCGCCAGCGCCGCGCCGACGACGAGCGTCGCGGGCGCGGCACGCGTGGCGGGCACGGTCACGGCTGCACCAGGATCTTGCGGCCCCGGCCCGCCGCGAACCGCTCGATGGCGTGGGCGTAGTCGCCCAGCGGGAAGCGGTCGCTGATGAACACCCCGGGGTCCAGCACCCCGGCCGCGAACAGTTCCGCGGCCCGTTCGTAGCTGTGCAGAACGGCCATCGAGCCGGTGATGGTGATCTCCTGGTTGTAGATCCGGTACGGCTCGATGACGGCTCGGGCCGCGTAGTCCGCGACGCCGAACTGCAGGAAGGTGCCGCCCCTGCCGACCCGTTCCAGGCCGTCCTGGATGGCGGCGGCGTTGCCGGTGGCGTCGATCACCACGTCCCAGCCGCGCGGGCGCATGATCTCTTCCGCCGACGCCGCCGTGTTGTCGCACCCCAGCAACCGCGCCGTGACGAGCCGTTCGGGATTGATGTCCACGACGTCGACGCTGGCGGCCCCGGTGCGCTTGGCCAGCTCCAGCATCATCAGGCCCATCGTGCCGGAGCCGTAGATCAGCACATGGGCGCCGAGCCGGCCGCGCAGCACGTCGTAGCCGCGCACCGCGCACGACAGGGGCTCGATCAGCGCCGCGTCGGCGGTCGCCACGTGCTCGGGCAGGACCACGCAGTTGGCGACCGGAGCGACCGCGAACTCCGCGGCGCCGCCCGGCTCGGTGACGCCGATCGCGGCCCACCGCTCGCAGAGGTTGCCCCGGCCCTGGCGGCAGTAGTGGCATTCACCGCAGTGCAGCGAGGGGTCGACCGCCACCCGCGCGCCGACCGCCACCTCCGTGACGGCCGACCCGACCGCGACCACCTCGCCGGCGAACTCATGTCCCGGGACGATCGGCAGCGTGGGGGCGAACTCGCCCTGCAGGATGTGCAGATCGGTGCCGCACAGCCCGCACGCCGACACGGCGACGACCACGTCCCGCGGCCCGGGCACCGGGTCCTCGACCGTGGCGAGCTCGATCTTTCCGGGCTCGGCGATGACCACTGCCTTCACTTGACGGCTCCCAGGGACAGGCCCTGGACCAGGCGGTCCTGGGCGGCGAATCCGGCGACGAGGACGGGCAGGGACACCACGACGGCCGCGGCGCAGACCTTGGCGAGGAAGAGTCCCTGACTGGTGACGAAGGAGGTGAGGAAGACCGGCGCGGTCACCGAGCGGACGCCGGTCAGCACCCGCGCGAAGAGCATCTCGTTCCAGCTGAAGATGAAGCAGATCAGCGAGGTGGCGGCGATGCCCGGCGCGGAGAGCGGGAGCACGATGCGGCGGAAGACGGTCGGCAGCCCGGCGCCGTCGATCGACGCGGCCTCCAGGATCGCCACCGGGATCTCGGCGAGGAAGGACCGCATCATCCAGACCGCGATCGGCAGGTTCATGGACGTGTAGAGCAGGACCATCAGCCAGATGTTGTCCAGCAGGCCCAGGTTCTGCGCCACGAGGTAGACCGGCAGCAGACCGGCGACCGCGGGCAGCATCTTGGTGGACAGGAAGAAGAACAGCACGTCGGACCACTTGCGCACGGGCCGGATCGACAGCGCGTACGCGGCGGGCACGGCCAGCGCCAGTACCAGCAGGGTGGAAACCAGGCTCGCGGTCAGCGAGTTGATCAGCGCGGGCCACGGGCTTGCGCCGGTGGAGGCGCCGAAGAACTCCCGGTAGCCGTCCAGGGTGAGCCCGGCCCCCAGTGAGGGCGGGTTCGTCGCGGCGTCCGTCTCGTGGTGCAGCGAGGTCAGCACCATCCAGACGATCGGCAGGACGAAGAGCAGCCCGGCGGCCCAGGCGACCAGCCCCCACAGGGAGCCGGAACGCCGCCTGGGGGCCGGCGGCGCGACGACGGCGCTCATGAGGACTCCTCCTTGAGCAGTGTCGACACCAGGCGCAGGGCGAGGGTGGCGACGACGATGGTCCCTGCCACCACGACCACGCCCGCGGCCGACGCCCGGCCGTAGTCGTGCGCCTTGTAGAAGGACTCGTAGATCGTGTACGGCAGGTTGGCGGTGCCGAGGCCGCCCGAGGTGAGGGTGAAGACCGCGTCGAAGTTCTGCACGACGTAGATCGAGCCGAGAAGGGCGGCCAGTTCGAGGTAGCGGCGCAGATGAGGCAGCGTCAGGTGACGGAAGACCTGCCAGGCGTTCGCGCCGTCCACCCGGGCCGCCTCCACCGCCTCCGTGGAGCGGCTCTGCAGCCCGGCGAGCAGGATCAGCATCATGAACGGGGTCCACTGCCACACCAACGAGGCCGTGATCGCGCCCAGCGGCATGGAGGTGATCCAGTCCGGCTGCGGCGGGCTGTCGCTGCCGAAGAGCTTCCACAGCCAGGTCAGCGCGCCGTTGAACAGCCCGTACTCCGGGTTGTAGAGCGCGTGCTTCCACAGCAGCGCGGAGGCCACCGGGACCAGCAGGAAGGGCGCGATGAGCAGGGTGCGCACCAGCCCACGGCCCCGGAAGCGGCGGTCCAGCAGCAGGGCGAGGAGCAGCCCCAGCAGCAGGCTGACCAGGACGACGCCGGCCGTCAGCCACACCGTGGTCAGTACGGAGTTCCGCAGATCGGCGTCGCCGAACACGTCGGCGTAGTTGCTCAGTCCCGTGAAGCCGCGGCGGTCGGGGTAGAGGGCGTTCCAGTTCATGAAGGAGATCACCAGCGTGGCCACGAAGGGCAGTTGCGTGACGATCACCATGAACACCAGGGCCGGCATGAGCGGTGCGCGGCGGCCCCAGGCCGCGGCCCGCTCCAGGCCGGGCGGCCGGGTGGCCGCCGGCCGCGCCGGGGCCCGGCTGCGCGCCTTCTCCGTGATGGTGCCGGATGTACCGGTCATGTCCGAATCACCCGTTCCGGTACTGCGCCGCGACCTTCTCGGCCAGTTGCTGGGACTTGTTCAGCGCGGCGTCCACCGAGGTGCGTCCGGCGATGGCGGAGGCGATCTCCTGGGAGACCTTGGTGCCGAGGTCGGGGAACTCCGGGATGTCGACGAACTGGATGCCCAGGGTCGGCCGGGGCTGGGTGCCCGGGTCGCGCGGGTCGGCGCCCGCGATGGCCTCCTCCGTGGCCTTGGCGAACGGCCCCGCGACCTTCAGGTAGTCGGCGTTCGCGTACGTCGAGGTGCGCTTGCCGGCCGGGACGCGAGCCCAGCCGAGCTTCTTGCCGACCAGTTCCTCGTACCCCTTGCCCGAGGCCCAGGCGACGAACTTCGCGGCGTCGTCCTGGTGCTTGCTCGCCTTCTGGATGCCCCACGCCCAGGTGTACAGCCAGCCGGAGTTGTCGGTTTTCACCACGGGCGCCGGCGCGTAGCCGACCTTGCCGGCGACGGGGGAGTCGGCGCTGTCGAGGATGCCGGCCGCCGAGGTGGCGTCGTACCACATGGCCGTCTTGCCCTGCTGGAAGGCGCCCAGGCACTCGGCGAAACCGGCCTGCGGGGCGCCCGCCTCGCCGTGCGAGCGGACCAGGTCGACATAGAACTTCGTCGCCTCCTTGAAGGCCGGCGCGTTCACCTGCGCCTGCCAGTCCTTGGTGAACCACGTCCCGCCGAAGGTGTTGACCACGGTCGTCAGCGGCGCCATCACCTCGCCCCAGCCGGGCAGTCCGCGCAGGCAGATGCCCTTCATGCCGGGCTCGGCCCCGTCCGCCTTCGCCGCGAGGTCCGCGACCTGCTGCCAGGTGGGGTGGGCGGGCATGGTGAGGCCCTTGGACTCCAGCACGTCCTTGCGGTACATCAGGAACGACGACTCGCCGTAGAACGGCTCGGCGTACAGCTTGCCGTCGGCGCCGGTCAGGCTCTCCTTCATGGACGGCAGGATGTCCGCCTGGTCGAAGTCCGGGTCCTTGGCGACGGTGTCGTCCAGCGGCGCCAGCCAGCCGTTCTTGCCGTAGATCGGCGCCTCGTAGTTGCTGATGGAGGCGACGTCGTAGGTGCCGGCCTGGCTGGAGAACTCCTGGCTGATCTTGTCCCGGACGTCGTTCTCGGGCAGCACCGTGAAGTTGACCTTGATGCCGGTGCTCTTGGTGAAGTCGGAGGCGGTCAGTTTCTGCAGGTCCAGCATCTGCGGGTTGTTGACCATCAGGACGTTCACCGAGCCGCCGCCGGATCCGTCGTCGGAGCTGCCGCTGCCGCCCGCGCCGGCGCAGCCGGTGGCCAGCAGGGCGGCGCACGCCGCGACGGCGGTGAGGCGGGGGACTGCGGTGCGGGCGACGGCGGGGCGCCGTCGTGTCGTTCCGGGGTCGAAGGCACGCATCGGGGAGGCCTTTCTCTGGATGGGTCCCGGCGGCGCGCGCCGTGTCCGGGGCGCGCGAGGGTGTGCCGGGCCGGCCCGCGGCGGCTCGCACACGGGCTGGGGTGGGGAACGGATCGATCAGACGCGGATGACGCTGGGTCCGAGCAGTGAGTAGCGGTGGGCCTCCGCGGCCGGCAGGCCCGTGTCGGTCACGACGGTCTCGAAGTCGCCGATCTCCGCGAACCGGCAGAAGCTCGAGACGCCGAACTTGGTGTGGATCCCGACCAGTACGCGCCGCCGCGCGGAGCGCACCGCCTGCGCCTTGACGTCGGCGACGACCGGGTCGGGGGTGGTCAGCCCGAAGTCGCGGGAGATGCCGTTGGCCCCCATGATCGCCAGGTCGATGACGAACGAGGACAGCATCTGGGTCGCCCAGGAGCCGACGGTGGCCAGGGTGCGGCCCCGTACCCGGCCCCCGAGCAGCAGCACGGTGGTCTCGGAGGACTGGGCGATCGCCGCCGCGGTCGGGAGCGAGGCGGTCACCACCGTCAGCGGCCGGTCGGTGGGGAGCAGGGCGGCCAGCAACTGCTGTGTGTAGCCCTCGTCGACGAACACGGTCTCGGCCTCGCCGAGCAGTTTCACCGCGGCCGCGGCGATCCGGCGCTTGCTCTCCACCTGATGGGTCTCGCGCCGGGCCAGATCGGTCTCGAAGCCCGCGCTCTCCACGGGGTAGGCGCCGCCGTGGGTGCGGCGGACCAGCCCCCTGCGCTCCAGTTCGCTGAGGTCGCGCCGGATGGTCTCCGGCGCCACTTTGAAGTCCGAGGCCAGCGCGGTGACCTCCACCTGGCCGGACTGCCGCACCAGGGCCAGGATCCGGTGCTGCCGTTCGTCGCCCCGCATGTCCCGCACCTCCCTGGTCCGCCGGTCCCGCCGGTCGCGTGCGCCCTTCGCCGACGCCCCACAACCCTTCGGGCAACTTCGGGCATCCGGTGCCCGTTTCGGCCCGCCTGAGATTTATACCGCCGCGGGGCGCGGGCCGGTCAGCCCGTACAAGGGCAGACTCTGCCCGGATCTGCCCGTTTCCCGGTACGGTGAACCCCAGCTCAGAGGGCGTCCGGCGGCATCCGGGCAGTGAGTTTGCCGGTTTTTCTGCGTTTGACTCGCCGCCGGGACCCTGGTGGCCGGACGAACGGAGCGGCAGGACGATGACTACGTGGCGGCACACCCTGGACCGGGCGGGCATCGCCGACCCGGCGCTGCGCGACGCCTACACCGCCCAGCGCCGCCTGGTCGCCCGCTTCGACCGCGCCGCCTCCGCCGGGATCCGGCTCCTGCTGCCGGCGGACCTCGTGCCCGACGTCGTCGCCGCCACCGCGTTCATGCACCACACGGACAACCTGCTCGACCGGGGACCGGACGGCCGGGCGGCCTTCACCGCGTGGGAGCGCCGCGTGCGCGAGGCCCTGACGGGCGACGGCGGCGATAGCGACAGCGACAGCGGCAGTGATGGCGAGTTGCTGCTGCGGGCGCTCGCCCACACCGTCTCCCGGCGGCCCGTGCTCGGTGACGTCGTGGCCGAGTACCTCGTCGCCGCCCCGGCCGACGCCGGCTGGCGTGGCTTCGCCACCGAGGCCGACTTCCAGGCCTACGTGGACGCGTACTCCCTGCCCGCGTTCCTCCTCGTCGCCCGCCTGCTCGCGCCGCCCACCGGATACGCCGGCTACCGCGCCGCCTGCCGTACCTTCGTCGAGGCCGCCCAGCGCCTGGACTTCCTCGAGGACGTCGCCGAGGACCTGCGCGCCGGCCGCCTCGGCATCCCCGAGGACGCTCTCGCCCGCCACGGGCTGACCCGTGCCGCCCTCGAACGCGGCGAGCGGGCGGGCGACTTCGCGGGCCTCGTGCACGAGGTCGCCGCGGCCACCCGGCGCGGCCTCGCCGACGCCCGCCGTCTGATCGACCTCGTCCCCCGGCCCCACCGGCCCATGACGCGCGCCCTCGTCGACCTTCAGGGCCACCGGCTGCGCGCCGCGGAACGCAGCGGCGCCGCGTTGCTCGAGGGACCCGCCCGGCGCCCGGTCGCCAGCGCACTGGGCACCCTCGCCGGGGCCTACGCGAGCACACTCCGCCGTCCCGCGGGACGCTGAACGGGCCTCCCCCTCGCGGGCGGGCGGCCCGCGCCGTCCATTCGGTCCGCCGGCCGATGAATTTCCCGTCGGTGAGAATTACCCATATGGGAACGGCGTGTTTCCTATTCCGTCGGCGTGCCACATCTCCCGGCACTTACTATAAGGTTCAAGCATCGGAGGCCGGGCGGCGGGGGAGCCGCCCCGGCCATGCCCCGTGGACCGGCAAGGGCGCCGCCGTCGCGGGAGCCCCGATTCCGAATTGCAGGCGGTACGCCGGCGAGGTTTGTGGGCACAGGTGCCGGGTGACCGGCGGGCCGTACCCCTCCATTCCCGTCGCCGGCGGATCGCGCGTACCGTCTTTGCCAGGTGGGGAGTTCCTTCGTGGGGCAGCATCAGCATCTCTATTCGCATGGCGTCTATCCCTTGCTCGCCTACCTCATGGCGGCCGTGGGTTCCGGACTCGGGCTCGCCTGTGCGGCCCGTTTCCACGCCCGCGGTCTCGCCCGGGGCTGGTCGTGGCTCGCCGCCGGGGCGCTGACCCTCGGGTCGGGCATCTGGGGCATGCACTTCATCGCCATGCTCGGCTTCGCCGTCGACGACATCGAGTTCCACTACGACGTGCCGCTGACCATCGTCAGCCTGATCGTCGCCATCGTGATCGTCGGCCTCGGGATGTTCGTCGCCGGAGTGTGGCGTTCGTGGACCGGGCTGCTCATCGGCGGTGTCGGCGCCGGGCTCGGTGTCGCCGCGATGCACTACATGGGCATGGCGGCCCTGCTGTTCCCGGGCGATGTCGTCTACACCACCTGGCTCGTGGTGCTCTCCGTGGTGATCGCCGTCGCCGCCGCGACCGTGGCGCTGTGGTTCACGCTGCGGGTGGAGGGGACCTGGGCGACGACCGGCGCGGCCCTGGTGATGGCCGTCGCGATCAGCGGCATGCACTACACGGGGATGGCGGCCGTGAACGTGCGGAATGTGTCGGGCGTCGTGAGTGACGGCGGTGTCAGGGGCCTGGTTCTCGTCGCACCGCTCATCATCGGCCTCGGTCTCGAGCTCATGCTGATCACCTTCGCCGTTCTCATGAGCCCCGTCAGGGAGACGCAGAACGGCGCGGCGGCCTCCGCTGAGGAATTCGCGGGAGTGCGCCGGAATGGCGGACCCGTTTCCCAGCCTGTCCCGTCGGCGGCTTCGGCGGCGCACCACGGCCCGGGTTCCGGTCCGGGTACGTACGACCAATTCGGCGACGCCCGGCATGACCCGTACCGCGAATCCCGGGAATTCGGGGGCTGAAAGCGAACAGAGGCGGGATAGGCGGGATCGAGCAGTTGATGGCCTGTCAAATTTTTCCGGTCCGTCGCCACTCGGTCCCGCCGATGGCCTCCGCCAGTTCGCCGAGGGCCGTGAAGTCATGGCCGCTGACGAAGGCGTCGCAATGGGGGAGGGCCGCGGCCATGCCACCCGCCAGTGGGAGGTAACCCGGCGCCGCCTTACGGGGGTTGACCCAGACGACGCGATGGGCGAGCCGGCGCAGCCGGGCGGTCTCGCGGCCCACGGCGGCCGGGTCCTCGCCCTCCCAGCCGTCGGAGAAGATGACGACCACCGCCCCCCGGGCCATCCCGCGGCGGCCGAAGAGGCGGATGAACTCGGCCAGCGCGTGGCCGATGCGGGTGCCGCCCGACCAGTCGGGCGCAGCCGTGCCGGCCCGGCGCAGCGCCGCGTCCACCCCGTGCCGGCCGGCCCGCCGGAGCACCGGGGTGAGCCGGGTCAGCCGGGTGGCGAAGACGAAGACCTCCGCGGCCACGCCCACGGCCGCCGCGCGGGGGAAGAGCCGCACGTACGCGCGGGCGTACGGCTCCATCGAGCCCGAGACGTCGCAGAGCATCACCAGCGGCCGGCGCCGCGAACGGTTGCGGGACCTGGCGAGGCGCACGGGCTCGAGTCCCGTGGAGCGGATCGCCCGCAGCGTGCGGCGCGGGTCCACGCGCGGGCCGTGCGGGTCGGCGTCCCGCCGCCGGGTGCGGCGCAGCGGGGTGCGCAGCACGATGAGCTCCATCAGGCGGTCGAGTGCTTCCAGTTCGCCCGGGTCGAGGGCGGCGAAGTCCTTGTGGGCCAGGGTCTCGGCGATGCTGCCGAGGGTGGGCAGCACCCCGGCCGCCCGGTCGGGGCCGCTGCCGCCGGCGGTGCCGGCCGCGCGCGCCCGGGCGGCACCGGCGGGCGTCGTGCCGGGCGCGTCACGGACGCCGGGGGAGGGGGCCCGTACCTCTTCCGCCGCGTCGGGCGGCGGCGCGGGGGACCGGCCGGGAGGGACGGCGGCCGGGCCGCCGAGGCCGCCGAAGACGGCGTCGAAGACCCGCTCGAACGGCGCGACCTGCTCCCGCCCGGTGACGAACGCCAGCCGCGCCGCCCAGTACAGCGCCTCGCGGTCGACGGGCGGCACGAGTCGCAGCGCCCGCAGGAAGCACACCGCCCGGTCGGGGGTGACCGGGACGCCCCCGCGCCGCAGGGCGGCGCCGAGCCGGCCGCCGAACTCGGCGGTGTCGAAGAGCGGGAGCGGCGCCGCGTGCGGCTCAGCTGTCACGGCCGCTGCCGACCAGCCAGTCCAGACCGCGCTCGCGCACCAGTTCCTGGTCCTCGCGGTACTTCAGCAGGGTGCCCAGGGTCGCCGCCGCGGCCTCCGGCTCCAGCCGGCGCACGCCCAGCAGGGCGAGGGCCGAGAGCCAGTCGATGGTCTCGGCGATGCCCGGCGACTTCTGGATCTCCGCAGTGCGCAGCCGCCGTACCGCCGCGGACACCTCGTCCGCGAGCCCGGCCGATGTGCCCGGCACCCGGCGGCGCACGATCCGCACCAGCCGCTCGGGCTCCGGGTAGTCGATCCAGTGGTACAGGCAGCGCCGTTTGAGGGCGTCGTGCAGGTCCCTGGTCCGGTTGGAGGTGAGCACCACGACCGGTGGCACCAGGGCACGCACGGTGCCGATCTCCGGGATGGTGACGGCGGCCTCCGCCAGCACTTCCAGCAGGAAGGCCTCGAAGTCGTCGTCGGCGCGGTCGATCTCGTCGATCAGCAGGACGGCCGGCTCCGGGCCGGGGTGGGTCAGCGCGGTCAGCACCGGGCGGCGCAGCAGGTACTCCTCGGTGAACAGATCGGTCTCGGCGAGGCGTTCGCCGCGCACCTCCGCGAGGCGGATGCCGAGGAGCTGGCGCGCGTGGTTCCACTCGTACAGCGCCTCCGCCGCGTCCAGGCCGTCGTGGCACTGCAGGCGGACCAGCGGTCCGCCCAGGACGCCGGCGAGGGCCTTGGCCGCCTCGGTCTTGCCGACGCCGGACTCGCCCTCCAGCAGCAGCGGCTGCGGCAGCCGCAGCGCCAGGAAGAGCGCCGTGACGAGTCCGGGGTCGGCGAGGTAGCCGCGTTCGTCGAGGGCATGGCGCAGGCTGCCGGTGTCCGGGACGCGTGCCTCGGCGAATCCGCTCACCGTGCCTCCGCATAGCGGCCGGGCGCGGCCTCGAACGCGGTGCGGCAGCCCTCGCAGCAGAACCAGCGGCGCTCGCCGCCCGCGTCGGTGTGCGGGGTGTCCGCGGTGGCGGCCACGGACATCCCGCACACCGGGTCCGTCGCCGTGGGCACGGCGGGTTCCGGTGGCTCGACGGCCTCGGCCGCCTCGGCCGCCTCGGCCGGGGCCGGCCCGCGCACCGAGGCGACCACCTCGGCGAGGATGGACAGCGCCACCTCGCCGGGCGTGCGCGCGCCGATCCACAGCCCGGCGGGGGTGCGGACCCGGCCCCGCTGCTCCCGCGTCAGCTCCAGGCCCGCCAGGACCGCCGCCCCGCGCCGGGGGCTCGCCACGAGGCCCACGTACGGAACTCCCGCGCGGACCGCGGCCGTCAGGGCCGCGTCCTCGTCGCGGCCGTGGGAGGCCACCACGACGGCCCGCACCCCGGTCAGTGCCTCCTCGGTGAGCCCGTCGCCGGCGGGCCCGGCGATCTCGTAGCCGAGGGCCGGCCCGAACGCGAGGAGCGCCCGGGCGATGGGCGTGCCGCCCAGCACGACGACGCGCGGGACGGGGCGCCGCGGCTCCAGGAAGATCTCCAGCTCGCCGCCCGACAGGCAGGGGTTGCGCAGGCTCAGCGCCCCCTCGTCGGCCTCCGGCTGTCCGGGGGCGCCGTCCTCCGGCGCCTCCGGGGAGATGCGCAGCAGGAGCGCCTCGCCGCTCGCCAGCGTCCGCAGCGCCTGCGCGCGGACCGTGGCCTCCGCGCAGACGCCGCCGACGAACCCCTCGATGCGGCCGTCCGCCAGGACCACCGCCGTGTCCCCGGGACGCGCGCTCGCCGGCCGGCGGGCGCGCACCACGGTCGCGCGGACGAACGGGACATGGCGGGCGGTGAGTTCGGCGATCCGCTCGTCCAGCACGGGTGTGCCGCTCACTGCGGTGCCTCCACCTCGCCGTGCCGCATCGCCTGCCAGACCCGGCCCGGGGTCAGCGGCATGTCGGCGTGGCGCACGCCGATCGCGTCGAGCACCGCGTTGACCACGGCCGGGGGCGAGCCGACGGTGGCGGACTCGCCGATGCCCTTGGCCCCGATGGGGTGGTGGGGCGACGGGGTGACCGTGTGGCCCAGCTCCCAGGCGGGCACCTCCAGCGCGGTCGGCAGCAGGTAGTCCATGAAGGAGCCCGACAGGCAGTTGCCGTCCTCGTCGAAGCCGATGAACTCCATCAGCGCCATGCCGACGCCGTCCGCCAGCCCGCCGTGCACCTGCCCCTCGATGATCATGGGGTTGATGCGCGTGCCGCAGTCGTCCACGGCGATGAAGCGCCGCACCTTCACCGCGCCCGTTCCCCGGTCCACGTCCACCACGCAGATGTACGCGCCGAACGGGTACGTCAGATTGGGCGGGTTGTAGACGGTGGTGGCCTCCAGGTGGCCCTCGACGCCCTCCGGCAGCTCCAGCGCGCCGTGCGCGGCCAGGGCGATCTCCTGGATCGTCCGGGTCATCGACGGATCGCCCTTGACCGACCAGTGGCCCTTGCCCCACTCCAGGTCGTCGGGGGACACCTCCATCATCGCCCCGGCGATGATCCGCGCCTTGTCCCGCACCTTCCGCGCCACCAGCGCCGCGGCGGCGCCCGACACCGGGGTCGAGCGGGAGCCGTAGGTGCCCAGGCCGAAGGGCGTCTGGTCGGTGTCGCCGTGCACGACGTCGATGTCCTCGGGCGGGATGCCCAGTTCCTCGGCGACGATCTGGGCGAACGTCGTCTCGTGGCCCTGCCCCTGGGTCTGCACGCTGAGCCGCACCACCGCCTTGCCGGTGGGGTGGACGCGCAGTTCGCAGCCGTCGGCCATGCCCAGGCCCAGGATGTCCATGTGCTTGCGCGGGCCCGCGCCGACCGTCTCGGTGAAGAACGACAGCCCGATGCCCATGAGTTCGCCGCGCTCGCGCCTGTCGGCCTGCTCCTTCCGCAGCTCCTCGTAGCCCGCGAGGTCCATGGCCTTGCGCAGGCACGCCGGGTAGTCGCCGGAGTCGTACTCCCAGCCGGTCTTGTTCTGGTACGGGAACTGCTCCGGCCGCAGCAGATTGCGCATCCGCAGGTCCGCCGGGTCGGTGCCCAGTTCGGCCGCCAGGCAGTCCACCATGCGCTCGATCAGGTACACCGCCTCGGTGACGCGGAAGGAGCAGGCGTAGGCGACGCCGCCCGGGGCCTTGTTGGTGTAGACGCCGGTTACCTCGCAGTGCGCGGCCTCGATGTCGTACGAGCCGGTGAAGATGTGGAAGAAGCCCGCGGGGTACTTCGTCGGCTGGGCCGTGGAGTTGAAGGCGCCGTGGTCGGCGAGGACCTTGACCCGCACGCCCAGGATGCGGCCCTCGCGGGTCGCCGCGATCTCCCCGGTCATGTGGTAGTCGCGGGCGAAGGAGGTGCTCATCAGGTTCTCGGAGCGGTCCTCCACCCATTTCACCGGCTTGCCGGTGACGATGGAGCCGACCACCGCGCACACATAGCCCGGGTAGATGCCCACCTTGTTGCCGAAGCCGCCGCCGATGTCCGGGGCGATCACCCGGATCTTGTGCTCGGGCAGCCCCGCGACCATCGCGTACAGCGTGCGGTGCGCGTGCGGGGCCTGGGTGGTCGTCCAGAGCGTCAGCTTCCCGTCCACCGGGTCCATCGAGGCGACCGCGCCGCAGGTCTCCAGCGGCGCCGGGTGCACGCGCGGGTAGAGCATGGTCTGCTCGACGACGACGTCGGCGCGGGCGAACACCTCCTCGGTGGCGGCCCGGTCGCCGGCCTCCCAGTCGAAGATGTGGTTCCCGGTGCGGCCCTCGATGTCGTCACGGATGACCGGTGCGCCCGGATCGAGGGCGCGGCGGGCGTCGATGACGGGGGCGAGCGGCTCGTACTCGACGTCGATCAGCTCGATCGCGTCCCTGGCCGCGTAGTGGTCCTCGGCGACGACGAAGGCGACCTCCTGGCCCTGGAAGCGCACCTTGTCGGTGGCCAGCACGGCCTGGGTGTCCATCGACAGCGTCGGCATCCACGCCAGCCCGAGCCCGGCCAGCGTCTCGCCGGTGATCACGGCCTTCACCTTGGGGTGCGCCTCGGCGGCGGACGTGTCGATGGACACGATCCGGGCGTGCGCGAACGGGCTGCGCAGCACCGCGCCGTGGAGCATGCCCGGCAGCTTCACGTCGTCCACGTACCGGCCCTTGCCGCGGACGAACCGCGGGTCCTCCTTGCGCTTCAGGCGGCCGTACCCGATGGGCCGCTCCTCGGCAGCGGGGGCGGCGGGCGTGGCGGGCGTGGTGGGCTCCTCGACGGTGGTCATGCCTGGCTCCCCGCTTCCTCGCGCCGGCCGGACTCGTCCGCGGCGGCCCACCGGATGGCCTTGACGATGTTGAGGTAGCCGGTGCAGCGGCACAGCTGCCCCGCGATGGCCTCGCGGATCTCCTGCTCGGAGGGGTCCGGGTTGCGGTCAAGCAGCGCGCGGCCGCTGAGCATCATCCCCGGGGTGCAGAAGCCGCACTGCAGCCCGTGCTCCTCGATGAAGCCCTGCTGCACGGGGTCCAGCCCGTCCGCGTTCGCCAGACCCTCGACGGTGCGGATCGCGTGGCCCTCGGCCATGGCGGCCAGGACCGTGCAGCTCTTGACCGGCTCGCCGTCCATCAGCACCACGCAGGTTCCGCAGTTGCTGGTGTCGCAGCCCCAGTGCGTCCCGGTCAGCTCAAGGTCGTCGCGCAGGAAACGGACCAGCAGATGACGGGCCTCCACCTCGCGGGTGTGGTCCTCGCCGTTGACGTTGACGGTGATCCGCACGTGCGTCACCCCTTCTCCGGAGCCGTGGGCGCGGCGGCCCGCTCGACGGCGCGCCGCAGGGCCCGCCTGGTCAGTTCGCCGGCCAGATGCCGCTTGTACTCGGCCGACCCGCGGCTGTCGGTGACCGGCGAGCAACTCGCCGACGCCACCCGGCCGGCCTCCTCGAACAGCTCCGGCGAGGGCGCGCGGCCCTCGAGGAGTTCCTGCACGGCCACCGCGTGCAGTCCGTCGGCGCCGACGGCCGCCAGGCCCACGCCCACGTGCGCCATGCGCCCGTCGTGCAGGGTGAGCGCGACCCCGGAGGCCGCCACCGCCCAGTCCCCGGCCTTGCGTTCCAGCTTCTCGTAGGCGCTGCCGCCCCCGGCACGGACCGGGAACCGCACCTGGGTCAGCATCTCCCCGGCGCCGACCGCGGTCTCGTACGGTCCCCGGTGGAACTCGGCCATCGGCACGACCCGTTCGCCGTCGGGCCCGCGGACCACGGCGACCGCGTGCAGGGCCGCGCACACCGCCGACAGGTCCTCCGACGGATCCGCCTGGCACAGCGATCCGCCGATCGTGCCGCGGTTGCGCACCGGCGGGTCGGCGATCACCCGCTCGGCGTCCTGGACGATGGGGAAGTACCGGGCGATCAGCGGCGACTCCAGCAGCGTCCGGTGCCGGGTCAGGGCACCGACCCGCAGCTCACCGCCGACTTCGTCGATGTGGTCGAGTTCGGTGAGGTCGTTGATGTCGACCAGCACCTCCGGACCGGCCAGCCGCAGCTTCATCATCGGGAGCAGGCTGTGGCCCCCGGCGAGGACCCTGGCCTCCTCGCCGAAGCGTCCCAGCAGCTCCAGGGCCTCCTCGACGCTCCGTGCACGTTGGTACTCGAACGACGCGGGTACCTGCACGGCACCCTCCCTCCCTGCCCGGACGGACCGGGTCGCTACGGGTCCTGTGGGGTCGACGACGGGTCGATGACGGGTCGATGTGGGGGGAACCCTGGCCCCGCGCGGGACGGCGGTCAACGGCGTCTGAAGAGAATGGTTAATCCGGAGGGGGAACAGTTGACGCTCGAACAGATGTAATGGCTCCCATGACGCTTACGCAGCTCCGGGCTTTCGTCGCGGTGGCCCGTCTGGGGTCCGTCAAGGCCGCGGCCGCGTCGCTGGGCGTCACCGAGCCGGCGGTGTCGGGCGCGGTCGCGGCGCTCCGCCGCGAACTGGGCGACGTCCTGTTCATCCGCGCGGCGGGCGGCATCAGCCTCACCCCGGGAGGGCAGCGGCTCGCGGCGGGCGCCGCCGAGATCGTCGGCCTGGCCGAGGAGACCAGGCACCGGGTGCGGCAGGCCGGTACGGGTACCGCACAGTTAAGGGTCGCCGCCACCGAGACCGGCGCCGAGCAGGTACTCCCGGCCCTGCTCGCCGCCTTCGGGCGGCGGCAGCCGGAACTGGACGCCGACACCCTCGCCGTGCCCGTCGGGGTGTTCGGCGAACTCCTCAGGGACCGCAGGGCCGACGTCACCATCGGGCCCGCGCCCGCGCCGCACCCGTCGATCGAGTCGGTGCCGTTCCTCCGCTTCCAACTCGTCGTCGTCGCGGCGCCGGACCACCCGCTGGGCAGGCGGAGCACGCTCCCGCCCACGCTGCTCGGGCGCGAGCCGTGGCTCCTGGGCCCGGCCGGGATGGACCCCGACACCCTCGCGGGCGCGTTCCTCGGCCGCGTCGGCGTCGAACCGGCCAGGGCGACGGCCTTTCCCAGCGTCACCGCGGCCCTCAACGCCGTCGCCTCGGGCGACGGGGTGACCGTCGCCCTGCTGCACGTGGTCCGCGACGACCTGCGGCGGGGCAATCTGGTGGTCCTCGACGTCGCCGGCATGCCCGTCAACGGCATGTTGTACGCGAGCACCCTCGCGGCCGACCGCCGTTCGGCGGTCGCCGCCGCCCTGTGCCGCTTCGTCACCACGCCCGCCGCCACCCAGGCCGTGCTCGCCCGTTCCAACGGCGTGCCGCTGACGGAGTTCCGGCCGCCCGTGCACGTCACGTTGTGGAGCTGACCCCCCCCTCGGTCCGGCGGCTCTTAAGCGAACACTGAACTGCGCGTTGACGCACCGGGGTGCCGGGCCGAAGGTGTGGGCACCCGCCACGGGACCGGGCGGAGCAGCCACCGGAAGAGAGGCCCTGCCGCGATGGACTTCACCAACGCGTTCCGAGTGAGTCTGCCGCCGGCCCAGGCGTGGGAGCTGCTCACCGACGTCGAGCGGATCGCCCCCTGCATGCCGGGCGCCCAGCTGACCGGCCGGGACGGCGAGGCGTACCAGGGCGTGGTCAAGGTGAAGGTCGGCCCTATGACGATCCAGTACAAGGGCGTCGCCGAGTTCGAGGAACTGGACGAGGAAGGCCGCACCGCAGTGCTGCGGGCGCGCGGCCGGGACAGCCGGGGCCAGGGCAACGCCGACGCGCGGATCACGGCCCGGCTGGCCGCCGACGGTGAGGCGGCCACCGCCGTCACGGTGGAGACCCGGCTCACGGTCACCGGCAAGGTCGCCCAGTTCGGCAAGGGGATGATCGAGGAGATCAGCCGGAAACTGCTCGCGCAGTTCGTGGACGCGCTGGAACGGCAACTGGCCGCCGAGCGCGCACCCGCGGCGGTCGGCGCGGCCGCCGCCCCTGCCCCCGCAGTTGCCGGCGCTGCACCGGTCGAGGCTCCTCCCGTGGACACGGCCGGCGAGGACGCCGCCGCCGCGGGACCGGCCCCCGGCTCCACGCCCGCGCCGCGGGCACCCGCCGCATCCGCCCCGGACCAGGGCACCCCCGCCCCCGCCCCGGTGCCACCCGCCGCCGAACCCGAGCCGCTGGACCTGCTGGGCGTCGCCCGGGGAGCGGTGGTCAAACGGGTCGTGCCGCTGGTCGTGGCGCTCGCCGTGCTGGTCGTCCTCGTCGTCTGGCTCACCCGATAAGGACCGCGATGCGTGAGCTGATCGGCCCCTTGCGGGCCTGGTACACGGAGGGCGGCACCATCGGACTGGCCACCGTGGTGGCCGCCTACCGCAGCGCCCCGCGCCCACCGGGTGCGGTGATGGCCGTGGCGGAATCCGGGGAGGTCGCCGGGAGCGTGTCGGGCGGCTGCGTCGAGGCGGCGGTGTACGAGGTGGCGCGGGAGGTGCTGCGGACGGGCACTGCGCAGTTGGAGCAGTACGGGATCAGCGACGACGAGGCGTTCGCCGTCGGCCTGACCTGCGGCGGCACGATCGAGGTCTTCGTCGAGCCGGTCTCCGCGGCCACCTTCCCCGAACTCCCGGGCGTCCTGGACGCCGTGGCGGCCGGCCGGCCCGTCGCCGTGGCCACCACCGTCTCCGGTGCGGACGCCGGCGCCCGGCTGGTCGTGCGCCCCGGGGACCGGGCGGGCGGTCTCGGCGACGCGGAACTCGACGCCGTCGTCGCCGCGGACGTCCGTACGATGCTCGCGCGCGGTGCCAACGGGCTGCGAAGGTACGGGGAGCGGCGGGTCTTCGTCCGGTCGTTCGCCCCGCCGCCGCGGTTGCTCGTGTTCGGCGCCACGGACTTCGCGTCCGCCCTCGCCCGACAGGGCGCCCTGCTGGGCCACCGGGTGACGGTGTGCGACGCGCGTCCGGTGTTCACCACGGCGGCCCGCTTCCCCGACGCCCACGAGGTGGCCGTCGAGTGGCCGCACCGCTACCTCGCCGCCGAGGCCGCCGCGGGGCGGACCGACACCCGCACGATGGTCGCCGTCCTCACCCACGACCCCAAGTTCGACGTGCCGCTGCTGGAGGTCGCCCTGCGGCTCCCCGCACTGGGCTTCGTCGGGGCGATGGGCTCCCGCCGCACGCACGAGGACCGCCTCGAACGCCTGCGCCGGGCGGGGCTGACACCGGCCGAACTCGCCCGGCTCTGCTCGCCGATCGGGCTGGACATCGGTGCGCTGACCCCGCAGGAGACGGCCGTCTCGATCGCCGCCGAGATCATCGCGGGGCGCCGCGGCGGCAGCGGCGGCCCGCTCAGCGCCACCGAGGGCCCGATCCACGCCGCCGCCCACCGCGCCCCTGCGGCGGTGGGCGGCGGCGCGGGGCCGGGTCAGCTCCCGGGCACGGTGTCGGTGAAGGCCGTGCCCGCCGAGCGGTAGGCGGCGACCCGGGCGGCGACCTGCGCCGGGGTCAGGACCTGGTCCTTGACGAAGTAGACCCAGTCGACCTGCTGGTCGTACGAGCGCGCGGTGCTGCCGGTCTGGCCGGTGAGGTCGATCAGCCAGTGGTTGAAGTCGATCCACTGACTGGTCTCGGGCAGGTACGGCTCGCCGTGCGTGCCGAAGACCTGGCCGTCGATGGAGTAGGTGATGGCGCTGTTGTCGATGGTGACCTGCAGGTCGTGCCAGCCGTCGTAGGAGGCGCGGTTCTCCGAGTGCGTGTTGACGGCGTTCCAGGGGTCCGGGTTGTAGGTCTCCCAGGACGTCGTGTACATGATGTTGCCCGGCTCGCCCCAGCCGCCGTTGGGCAGGTACTCGAAGTCCTGCTCGCTGTAGTCGGGGTCCATGGGCGCGTTCAGCGGGGTGAAGGCGAAGAACGTCTGGACGATGTGGTCCCCGTCCGGGCCGCCGGCCGCGGTGTCGTCGAAGCGGACCCGCGCCGCGTAGGTGCCGTTGCGGAACTTGCGGGCGCTGGTCTGGAGCTCGGTCTCCTTGGTGCCGGCGGCGGTGCCGTCGGTGGTGAGGCGGAGATTCATGACCTTGTCGGCGCCGGTGCCCGCGACGAAGGTGACGTCCTGCGGCGACCACGTGGCGCCGGGCACGCCCGGCCCGCCCTGGCCGGACTTGACGGTCCAGCCGTGGCTCTGCAGGGCCGGGTCGCTGCTGGAGGCGTAGCGGAAGTCGTCGAAGAGGGCGGGCGCGTTGGGGTCGGTCGGCGGCGTGGTCGGCGGGTCGGTCGGGGGATCGGTGGGGTTGTTGCCGGCCGGGGCGGTGCCCCAGACGACGGAGCCGCCGCGCTGCAGGGTGACCTTGGTCCAGTCGGCGTACGCGGTCTGCGCGCCGTTGAAGGAGTAGTCGTCGGACTGCGTGAGCCGCTGCCAGTCCGCGCGGTAGAAACGCAGCTGCATGTCGCCGGTGTTCTGACCCGGGGCGAGCGTGCCCGCGCCGGAGGTGAAGCCGATCTCCAGGTAACGGTCGGCGGTCGCGGTGGGGTTGGCGAGGGTGCCGAAGGTGCCGGTGATGTTGGCACAGCCCTTGACCGCCCAGGAGCAGGCGAAGCGGTACGCGGTGCCGGCGCTTTCGGCCTTGAAGTAGTAGCGCAGCGTCACCTCGCTGAGCGGGACACCGGTGCTCCCGGTGTTGGTGATCTCGAACCAGGGCTCGGCCTGGTCGGCGGTCGCCCCGGCGGCGCTCGTGCGGTACTGGGCGCTGAGGGTGCCCACCGCGGCGGACGCGGGCAGGGCGGTCAGCCCGGCACAGGCCAGACCGGCCGCGGCGACGACGGCCATGGCGGTGCGGACCCGGACGGATCTGCGCCCAGGGCCGGTGGTGCGGGACGTTCCTGACATGGTGATCCCTTCCAGTCGGTGGAGTGCGTGGGGCTTACCACTTGGCAACTGGTCTTCCACTGGTAAGGGAAAATGGCATAGACCTGATGGGGGGTCAAGAGCCCCGAACGCGGGGAACTGGCGCCCTACGTGGATGGGTTGGACCGGAACCACTGGTGAACTGGTCAGCAACTGGCTAGCCTCGCACCGTGCGGCGCCGCGCCGTACGTCCGGGTACCGGACAGGGAACGGGGGCTGATTCATGACGGGCGAGGCGCCGCGGTCGCCGCTCAAGCGGGAGAAGGTCCGTGACCATCTGCTGGAACTCGTCGAGTCCCAGGCGCCCGGCACGCCGATCCCGTCCGAACGCGCTCTGTGCGAGCGGCTGGACGTCTCGCGCCCCACGGTGCGCTCCGCCGTCGACGAACTCGTCAACACCGGCCTGCTGGTGCGCCGGCACGGAAGTGGCATGTACGTCGCCCCCGCGAAGATCACCCAGGAACTCGCCCAGGGCGAAGCCGCCTTCACCCTGTCGCAGGCCGGGGGCGACTGGCTCAGCCGTGTGCTGGAGTTCGCCACCGTACGGGCGGGCGCGCGGGTCGGCCGCAAACTGCGCATCTCCCCGGCCGCAGAGATCGTCTACATCGCGCGGCTGCGGCTGGTCGACGGCGAGCCCATGGCCGTGGAGTACCTGCACGTGCCCGCCGTCCTGGTGCCCGGACTGCGCGCCGCCGACATGGAGTCGGGGGACTTCTACGCCTTCCTGCGCGACCGGCACGGCGTCCACGTCCACGAGGCCGTCCAGTCCATCGAGCCCACGGTCGCCAACGAGGAGGAGGCGCGGCTGCTCGCGGTGCCCGTGCTCTCCCCGGCCCTGCTCTTCGACCGCCTCACCTGCGACGCGCAGGGGCAGCCCGTGGAGTACGTCCACTCGCTCTACCGCGGCGACCGCTACCGCATCGTGTCCCGGCTCGCGCTGGCCGGCACGGTGCCCCCGGGGCCCGCGCCGGCCGGGCACCACCCCGGAATGCCCCCGGACGAGCGCGCCGCCCCGGCCGGCACGCTCGCCTCCCTCGTCGGGGACGTCCAGCCCCGGTCTAGCTGAAGGGGTCCAGGGTGATGTACGCCTGCTGCGGATTGCCGTCGTTGACCAGCGACTCGTGGTTGCCGACGTCGTCGAAGGCGAAGGCGTACGCCTTGCCGTCGGCCATCCGGTCGTGGATGGCGCGGGCGTAGTGGTTGGTGACGGCGTCCTGGTAGAAGTTCGCCGCGCTCGTGTCCGGCTGGTTGGGGTTGACCAGCAGCGTGGAGCGGTTGAAGCCGGCGCACAGCGTGCGCGAGATCGGGCCGCGTACCAGGTCGTTGGGGGCGTCCAGCAGCTTGTAGCAGCCGAAGACGCTGTCGGCGTCGGGCTTCTGGAAGGAGGTGACCACCGCCCCGGAGGAGTTGGTGAAGTTCATGACGTTGCCCGAGACCCGCCCGAAGTACTTCGTGCCGGGCTGGTCCCCGAAGGGCGTCACGGTCAGGGTGGAGGAGGTGTACTTCTGCCAGACGCGGTTGACGTAGTCGTCCATGATTGTGCGCGGCAGCGCACCGGTCTCGATGCCGTGGCCGGGGGACAGGGCGCGCAGCACGGTGCCGTCGGAGCGGGTCTGGATCAGGCCGGCCCAGCCGCCGGGCCGGGCCCGCAGGGCGTCGAAGAACCCGGTGTAGCCGCCCGGCTTGAAGTGCCCGGTGCTCTTCACCGAGCCGTCGGCGAGCCTGACGCCGACCGCGTACGGGGCCGAGACCATGTCCACCTGGGTGCTGTTTATCCACAGTCCGGCGTCATTGAGCGTGTACTCGGTCCAGTTGAAGAGGATGTCGCGGTTCGGGTCGCTCGGGTTCTGGACGGCGGGCTGCACCAGGCCGCCCGTCGTCACCTTGAAGACGAGCTTCTGGCCGTACGAGAAGTAGAGCCGTCCCGAGAACTTGGGCATGCGGATCGTGACCGACTGGCCGTTGGCCGGCCCGGCGATCGAGGCATCCGGTGCCGGCGTCGGCGGATTGCCGCCGGCCGGCCAGGCGTGGAACGTGCCGTTCGCGTCGGCCCAGCCCTGCCGGCCGCTCGACAGCTCGGTGCCGAGGTCGTACAGGTACACCGGTCCGGACCGGCCGGAGTTGTTGGTGATCGTCAGCGGGATGGTGGCCGGCACCGCGGCCTCGGCACGGGACGTGGTGCCGAGGGCCGTCAGGCCCACGGCCACCAGCAGCGCGGCGAACAGCACCGCGAGGACTCTGCGTTGTGCGACTCGGGCGTGCACGTGGTTCCTCCTTGTGTGGGGGGTGGAGGATGCGGGCGCTCCGATGAGAGCGCTCTCAAATTTCCGCGCCGGGGAGCCCGCTGTCAATCCGCTGTTCCCAAGTCGTTTGTGCGGAACCTGTGTTCACGCGCCGCCGGGCGATCCCGTGCCCGCGGTGTGGCGCAGCCAGACGCAGGCGTCCGGCTGCGGGGTGTTCCACTCCGCCGCCAGGGCCGCGGCGACCGGGGCGAAGCCGGCGGCGCGGTAGCCGCGCAGGGCCGGGGCGTTGCCGGGGTGCACGCGGACGAAGACGTCGCCCCAGCCGGTCGACTCACGGGCACGGGCGGCCAGGGCGCTCACGAAGCGGCGGCCGATGCCTCTGCCGCGCGCGCCGGGCGGCACGATCACGCGGGCCACCTCGACCTCGGTCTCCCCGGGATCGACCCAGAGTTCGCCGTAGGCGACGAGCGCGCCCGCGTCGTCCCGCGCGACGTAGGCTTCGACGTCCTCCTCGTCCCGCCAGGCCGCGACCACCTGGGGTGTGACGGGGAAATCCCGCCGCGCGCCGCGCGGCCGGATTCAGCGCCCGCCCGGCGACGCCGCGGCGGCGGCGACCTGGCGCAGCGTACGGCCCGACCGGGCCGAGCGGGCGCGGCGCGGGTCGGTCGTGCTCCGTGCGGAGGCGTACCGGTCGGCCTTCTTGACCAGCAGCCAGGTCTCGCCGCGGCCGTCAGCGCCCGCGGGGCGGGTCCGGGTCAGGGCGTAACCACCCCGCAGCTTCGTCCCGTTGAGCCGGAACGAGGCATGGCCGTGGGCGAGCGCCGTCGCGAAAGGGCCGTCGGTGAGGGGCCGGAACGTCCCCGTGTCCCACACGATGACGGTCCCGCCGCCGTACTCGCCCTGCCCGATGACGCCCTCGAAGTCCGCGTACTCCAGCGGGTGGTCCTCGGTGGGCACCGCCAGGCGCTTGTCGTGCGGTTCGCCGGACGGTCCCTTGGGCACGGCCCAGCTCCTGAGCACACCGTCCACTTCGAGGCGGAAGTCGAAGTGCGTCGTGCTCGCGTCATGGATCTGGACGACGAACCGGGGCTCGCCGTCCGGATCCCGTCCGCCGCCGCCCGCCGGCTCGGGGGTGCTGTCGAAGTCCCGCTTGCGGTGATACTCCGTCAGCGCTTTCCCGGCGGGCATGACGTGATTCCTCCCGCGGTCAGGTGGCGGGCGCGGGGCTGGGGCCCGGGTCCGGCAGGGGCCCCGGTTCCGGACCGGGACCGGGCGGCGTGGGGTCCGGCGGCACCGGATCGGGGCCGGGGCGCGGCGGCTGCGGCGGTACGGGGTCGGGGCCGACGGGCGGCGGCACGGGGCCGGGCGAAGGGCCCGGGCCGGGGCCCGTGGGACCCGGCGAGGGGACGGGGCTCGGGGGCACGGGGTCGGTCATGACCTGGTCCTCCTCGGAAGTGGATCGAGGTGTTCTGCCGTTCTCCACGGTCGGGTACCCGGTGGCACGGCGGTGACACGGCCCGTTCCGGTGGTGCTCACGCCGCGGCGGCGAAGAGCTCCTCCGTGCCGGAGAGCGACAGCAGCCGTCCCACCTGCCCGCTGACCGCGCTCAGCGTGACCGTGCGCCCGCTGTCCAGGGCGTGCAGGCGCACGCGCAGCAGGGCGTTCAGCCCGGCGCAGTCGCAGAAGGAGACGCCGCGCAGGTCGACGTCGATACCGGCGGTGCCGTCCGCGCCGTCGCCGAGCGCGGACTCCAGGGCACGCCGCAGGTCCTCGGCGCAGTCCTGGTCGATCTCGCCGGCGACGACGGCCAGCGGCCGGTCTCCGGCCCCGCCGAAGCGGACGGTGAGCCGGTGGGCGGCCCATGCCGGGCGGGGTGAGGGGAGGGGTGGCACGTGGAGCTCCCAGTGGGGTGGAACGCTCGATCCCTTTCAGGGTCGGCCCGCCCGCCGGTCCCGTCAAGCGATGCAGGGCGCGGACCGGCCCTTTCACGACACCGCCACGCGGTGCCGACCGGTCGTCCTCAAGATCCGCCGGCCTCTTCGCCCGTCCCCGGTAACAGGCGGCGGGCCGCGCGCAGCGCCGCTTCCACGTCGGGCGTCCCGGTGGCCGCGCACAGAGCGACTGCGAGGTCGTCCCTGTGCCGGCCGGCCTGGTCGTCCTCGCCCGCCGGCCGTGCGCACAGCGACTCGTACCGTTCGACGAGCATGTACAGGACCACGGGATGCGCCACCAGCATGATCGGACTCCTTCCGTCGTCAGCCGGGCGGGCGGGCCGACGAGGGGTCATCGGAGTTCGGCTACCCGTCATCCCCGCACCCAATCGGGGTAGACGGCGGGCATGGGTGGCGAGCCGCGGAGGTGCCGGCATGGAGAGCTCGGAACTGTCCGACCGTGAGAGGCGCACGCTGGCGGGCATGGAGCGCCTGCTCAGCGCCGATGTGATGCTCGAACGGCGGCTGCGCACGATGTGCCTGACGCGCCGTGACCGCACGCTGGACGTCCTCCGCGACGGCGGGACGTGGCGACCCCGGGTGCTGCTCGTGGCGCTGCTCGTCACCGCCACGCTCGCCCTGTTCGTCGCGACCGTGCTGACGCGGCAGCCCGGCGTCGCGGCGGCCTTCGGGCTGGTCTGGCTGCTCACGCTCGCGGTGGCCTTCCGGCGGCCGGCAATGACCCGCCGCCGGAACGCCGGGCCGCGCGCCCGGTGACCGCCGCGCGGGCCGGACACCACGCCCCGGGGCTCAGCGGACCGCCGGCCTGCGCTCCTTGCGGGGAGAGGTCGGTGACGACGGGGCGTGCGGCCGGCTCCGCGCCCGGCGGCGCTTGATCGCCCGCCGGTCGTCCTCGGACGTACCACCCCAGATCCCCGGGTTCTGCCCGCTGTCCAGGGCCCACTGGAGGCACTGCTCCTCCACCGGGCACCGCTCGCAGACCGCCTTGGCCCGCTCCTCCTGAGCGGCCCCCGGCCCTGACGTACTGACCGGGAAGAACAGGTCGGGATCCTCGTCGGAACAAGCGGCGTTTCGCCACCAGCCCATGGCAACTCCTTCCGGAGAACGCGTACGGAGTGCTGCGGACGTAATCGTGAGACGTCGCGTACCCGGTCGCCGGGGAGCCATGCGGGCCGAATGCCCAATGCCCAATGCCCAATGCCGAATGCCGAACGGCCGTGGCGGGCCGGCGCATGACGGGCACCCCGGCGACGGAAACTCGGATGCGGGTGGCGCACGGCGACCCTAGGCTGCGCTCGCGGGTGCGGGGCGGGCAGGCCTCGTATCGTCCGTCAGCGGAACGGAGATGCACGGGTTATGACCAGTCAGCTGTTCGCGATCTGTTTCCACGCGACCCGGCCGTCGGGCCTGGCGCGGTTCTGGTCCGGCGTCCTGGGCTGGGAGTTGGCCGACGGTCCGGACGACGTCGCGATCCTGCCCCCTAATCCCGCCGGGTTCCGCATCCGTTTCCTGCCGAGCCAGGAGCCCAAGCTCGGCCAGAACCGGGCGCACTTCGACCTGACGAGCGCCTTCCCCGAGGATCAGGAGCGGACGGTGGCCAGGGCGCTGGCACTCGGCGGGCAGCACATCGACGTGGGCCAACTCCCCGAAGAGGGCCATGTGGTGCTCGCCGATCCGGACGGCAACGAGTTCTGCGTCTGCGAGGCGGGCAACAAGTTCCTCGCCGACACGGGCTTCATCGGAGCGCTGTCCTGCGACGGGACCCAGGCGGTCGGCTATTTCTGGAGCGAGGCGCTGCGGTGGCCGCTCGTCTGGGACCAGGACCAGGAGACGGCGATCCAATCGCCGGACGGCGGCACGAAGATCACGTGGGGTGGTCCCCCGGTCGCGCCGAAGACCGGCACGAACAGGTTGTACCTGGAGTTGGCGATCCCCGCCGACGCCGACTGGGAGGCGGAGGTCGACCGCCTGATCTCGCTCGGCGCGACGCGCACCGGCGCCGGCGGGGCTGACGGGGCTGACGGCGGCCGGGTGCTGATGCTCGACCCCGACGGCAACGAGTTCTCCGTGCGGACGTCCCGGTGACCGGGCTTCACCGGGAACTTCCGAGGATGCCCCGGCCTTCAGGCCGGGGAGGAATCGGACCCCTGCGGAGCAGGGAAGGGAACGGGGCTTCGCCGTCAGGGCGAAAGACCGCCCACACGGTCGGGTAAGCTGATCGCTGTGCGTTGCGAGAACCAAGCAGCGCGTACACCGTGCTGATCGAGAGCCAAGACAGCACATGCACCTCCTGGATTTGCTTCATCAAACCGGGCTGGTCTCAACCCGGCTGGTGCTGATCGTGTAAGAGCTGACGGACCGCAGGTCTCCAGCCCACGTGAGCCAGGAATCCCCCTGCTTCAGCCGGGGGAGGATTCAAAGACGCGCGTTGCCCCCGCACCGGAGGTGAGCTGTCCGGGCGATCATGGAGGGGGCGGCCAGTCGGAGGGCAGCGTGTAGTACCAGCCCGGACGCCACGCCGGGGGCGCATGGAGGAGTTCTTCCAGCGGGGTGCCGGCGAGCAGGTGGTCCAGCGCCCACCGGTTGGCCGAGTGGGCGATCACCAGGATGCGCGCGTTGTCCCATGCGGTGGCCAGGTCGCGGAGGAAGGCGCTGGTGGCCTCGGCGACCTGACGGTAGCTCTGGCCGCCGGGAAAGGGCTCGTCCAAGCGCCGGGTCCGCTGGGCGGCGACGAGCGAGTACGGGCTTCCGTTCAGGGCGCCGTAGTCGCACTCGCGCAGCCGGACGTCCTGGTGGATCGGTGGGCGGCCGTCGGGGAACGCGATCCGGGCCGTCCGGACGGCGCGGTGCAGGTCGGAGGTGAACACGGCCGCGAATCCGCCGCCCGAGCGGCGCTCGCCCAGTTCACGGGCCTGGCGGCAGCCCAGTTCCGACAGCTCGCCCGGGAGCAGGCCGGTGGCGATGCCCGCCTCGTTGTCGGTGGTCGTGGCGTGGGTCTCGTAGACGATCTCGACTGCCATCGGGGACTCCGGACGTTCTCGACAGATCGTGCCGCATCGGACGGAACATTGTCGCCGCGTCAGCCCCGCACCGGGAAGGACGCCTGGAAGGCGAGTCGGCGTGCCGCCTGCTCGCCGATCCGGGACAGGACGTCGTCGAGCGCGAGGAACTCCTCCCAGCGCGGGCTTCCGTTCGCCTGCGCCAGGTGTGCCACGAGACGGTCCTCCAGATCCGGGACCCGCTTGTTCTTCCACACCTTGTCGGCCGTGCTGACCAGCAACTCCTCGACCGTCACCTCCGCACGCGCCCACGACGCGTGGGTGCCGGCGAAGCGGGCGAGGTCCGGGGGGAATCCGTGCGCCAGCAGCAGCCCTCGGCCCGCCTCCTCGTGCGCCGAACCCGGGCCGGACAACTCGGCCTCGTGAACGGTCTTGCCGATGTCGTGCGTCGCCGCGCCGAAGAGCACCGCCTCGCGGTCCAGCGGGAGGCCGGGGCAGCGCTCCCGCGTCCAGTCGGCCAGCTCGTGCGCGACGTCGTGGACGGCCCGCAGGTGCGCGGCCAGGCGTGGCGGGGCCTGCAGACGCAGCAGGAGAGCGGTGACCGCGGGCGGCAGCGGGCGCATCGGCGGGTCGCCGGGGTCACTGAGGGCGCGGTCCAGCGGGCTCGGTGGCTTCATGGCGGTCAGCAGCGTAGGGGACGCTCTCCCGGACGGGCCCGCGGTCCGTGATTTCGCGCCGCTTCCTGTGAGAATTGCGTCCCCACCGTTGGAGGATCACGCATGCCCCACCAAGCGCACGGCGCGACGACCCCGGACGCGCCGCCGATCACCTGCGACGAGCCCGGTTCCTTCGCCTGGAACGTCTTCCAGGTCCGCCACCCGGTGCTGATCGGACGGATCCTGGAGTCCGTTCCCTACGGCGGCGCGCAGCGCCAGGCGTGTGCCGCGCTCCTGGAGGAGTCACGCCACGGCACCGTCGCCCCGCTGCCCGCGGACGCCCGGGACGCGGCCGTGTGGGAGGGGTGGGGGCAGGGGATGTACGGCAGAGCGTGGCCTGAACTTCCGTTCCTGTGGGCGGAGTCGTACTTCTACCGGAGGCTGCTGGAGGCCACCGGATACCTCGCCGACGGGCCCTGGCACGGCCTCGACTTCTTCGCGCCGTTCAAGGACGCCGAACTGGACGGCCACGGATTCGCCGGAGACCTCGCGGCCCTGGACGACCTGGCCGCGCTGACCCAGGACGAGCGTGAGCACCGGCTGCTGACCGCGGCCGTCTGGGGGAACCAGGCCGACCTGGGCTTCACCATCGCGGGCGAGCCGGGAGGCGCCCCCGAGCCGTCCGGGACGTACGTGGCCGACGAGTCCGGCCGGCTGTGGCCGCTGCTGGACGGCGGGCGGGTCGTCGTGGTCGCCGACAACAGCGCCCGCGAGATCCTGGCCGACCTCGTGCTCATCGACCATCTGCTGGCCACGGGACGCGCCGGACAGGTCGAGCTCATGCTCAAGCCCCGCCCGTACTTCGTCTCCGACGCCACACCCCGCGACGTGCTGATGTGCCTGCGCCGTATGACACACGCGCCCGGCGCCGCCGGGTCGATCGGGCACCGGCTCGCCGACGCCCTGCGCGCGGACCGCCTGACGCTGTCCACGCATCCGTTCGCCTGCGCGCCGCTGCCCTACGACGCCCTGCCCGGCGACCTGCGCGACCGTTTCGCGGCGGCGGCCGTCACCGTCATGAAGGGCGACCTCAACTACCGCCGCCTGGTGGGCGACCGGCAGTGGGCCGCCACCGTGCCGTTCGCGGACGTCACCGCGTACTTCCCCGGCCCGGTCGCGGCCCTGCGCACCCTCAAGTCGGACACCCTCACCGGGCTCGACGCGCGGACCGTCGCCCGTCTCGACGGCACCGGCACGCCCTGGCGCACCAGCGGCACCCACGCGCTGATCCAGGTGGGGACGCCCGGCTAGCGGTATCGGCCCGGAAAGGCCGTCAGCGCCCCGCGGACGCCGAGGCGAGCCCGGGCGGCGCCGCCGCGAGCGCCGACCGGATCGCCTCGACCAGCGCGAGCGCGGCCTCCTCGGTCAGCTCCACGGCCACCCGCGCGGACGGCCCGAGCTCCGGGTTCATGAAGTCGATGTTGACGGTGTGCTCGAAGGGCGCGTGCTGCGGATGGTCGACGTAGACCATCGCGTCGGTGAGCGCGAAGTAGCCGTGCGCGCCCTTGCCGCTGCCCTCGATGCGGATCTTCTCGGTGAGGTAGGTGCACATCAGAGGTGCTCTCCGAAGAACGTGAGGATCCGGGACCAGCCGTCGACGGCCGCCTGCGGCCGGTAGCTCGGCCGGTCGACGGCGAAGAAGGCGTGGCCCGCGTTCTCGTAGGTGTGGAACTCGTACGGCTTGCCGTGCGCCTTGAGCTCGGTCTCCAGCTCGGCGACGTGCTCGGGCGAGGGGTAGCTGTCCTCGGCGCCGAACAGCCCGAGCAGCGGCGCGCGCAGGTCCTTCGTCAGGTGCAGGAGCGGCTCGACCTGGAGGGGGAAGCCCTCCGGCGGCCGGCCCGCGACGAAGGCGCCGTAGCAGTCGACGGCCGCCTGCACGTCGAGCGAGGCGTCCACCAGGAACGCCTGCCGCCCGCCGGAGCAGTAACCGATGACGCCCACGCGCCCGTTGGACGACGGCAGCCCGCGCAGGTACGCGGCCGCACCCGCCACGTCCCCGAGCAGCCGCTCGTCGGGCACGCCGCCCCGGGCGCGCGCCGTCGCGGCGGCGTCGTCGGGGGCCGCGCCGGGGGCCTCACGGCTGTAGAGGTTCGGGCAGACGGCCGCGTAGCCCTCCGCGGCGAAACGGCGGGTGATCTCCTTCGACGGGCCGTCGTAGCCCGGCATGTGGTGGATCACCACCACGCCGCCCAGCGGACCGGAGGTCATCGGGCGCGCGGCGTACGCCTCGATCGGGTCATTGCCGTGGCCGGTGACGGTGATCGTCTCGGCCAGGATTGCGTCGTACATGAAAGGGGTTTCCTTCCGAGGTGACGGATGATCGCCACGATAGTCCGCCGTTCCGGAAGGCTCTCTCCCAGGTACGCGGTTCCTCGGGCAAGCGCCCCGACGGCCGTACGGACCCGTGCGCTGACCAGGGAGGATGATGTTTCGCATCGCAGAGATGGAAACACTTGGCGATGCTTGACACGTCAATGACGCCTTTGTCCCACTCACGTGGTTGGCGGATACAACTGGCGTTCGCCTCTTTCGCGAGATGGTTCCAGATCGGAAGTGTGTTTCATGAGCCTTTCACCGATCGACTTGCCACCCGATGATCCGCATCGGAACAAGCGTCGCGCGTTCTACGTGCCGTCAGGGCAAGGCCCGACGGTGTGGTCCAGCGCGTCGTCCGTACCGCTGGGAAGCGGTTGTTCGGCCCAGATGGTCTTGCCGCGCACCTCGTAGCGGGTGCCCCACAGCTTCGCGACCTGGGCGACCAGGAAGAGACCGCGGCCGCCCTCGTCGGTGTCCTGGGCGCGGCGGACGCGCGGCGAGGTGTTGCTGCCGTCGGAGACCTCGAGGATGAGGGTGCGGTCATGGATGAGGCGCAGGCGGAGCGGAGGGCGGCCGTACCGGATCGCGTTGGTGACCAGTTCGCTGACCAGCAGTTCGGTGGTGAACGCCAGCTCCCCGAGCCCCCATTCGGCCACCTTGCCCATGGCCAGCGTCCGTGCCGGCCCGACGGCCTCCGGCTCGGCAGGCAGCTCCCAGGTGATGTGCCGGCCGGATTCCAGCCCGCGCACGCGCGCGAGCAGCAGCACGTCGTTCTTCCCGGGGGAGCCGGCACCACCGGGGTGCACGCGCCTCAGGACCGCCTCGCCCGCGTCGCCGAGTGAGTCGCGTCCGCCGCCGGCGCGCAGGGCCGCCGCGATGTCGGGGTCGGACAGCGCCTCCCGCAGCCGCGCCGAGCCCCCGCCGGGATCCCCGGCGCCAGGCGTGGCGAGCAGACCGCCGGTGTAGAGGGCCAGCACGTCGCCGTCGGCGAGGGTCACCTCGCCGGACTCGTACGGGACCGCGCCGTCGCCCAGCGGGGCCCCCACGGGTACGTCCACGAACGAGGCCGGTCCGCTCGCCCCCACGAGCACCGGCAGCGGGTGGCCCGCGGCGGCGAAGCGGCACTTGCGCGAGATCGGGTCGAAGACCGCGAACAGGCAGGACCGGGCGACCGGCTCGGGGCGCTCCAGCGGGGCGGGCCGGTCGTTGAGGGTGCGCTTGACCTGGTCGTCGAGATGGGTGAGGAGCTCGTCGGGCGACAGATCCAGATCCGCCAGGGTGCGCACCGCCGTCCGCAGCCGCCCCATCGACACCGCCGCGTAGAGGCCCTCGCCGCCGGCGTCGCCGATCACCATCGCGACCCGGGCGCCGGAGAGCGGGATGACGTCGAACCAGCTTCCGCCGAGCACCACTTGGTCGCCGTACGGCAGGCAGCGCGACACGCTCTCCACGCCCCGCAGTTCGGGCAGGTCCTGCGGCAGCAGGTTGCGCTGCAGCATCAGCGCGGTGGTCCGTTCCCGCGTGTAGCGGCTGGCGTTGTCGATGCACACCGCGGCGCGGGTCACCAGATCCCGCGCCAGCGGCACGTCGTCGTCCTCGAAGGGGTGCGCGCGCCTGATACGGACGAAGACCGCGGAGCCGAGCGGCGCGCCGCGGGCGAACATCGGCACCAGCAGCCAGGAGTGGACGCCGTAGCGGGTGGCCAGGTCGGCGCGCACCGGATCGGTCGCCGCCAGTGCGGCCCTGACCTGCTCCCCGGTCAGCCGCACCGGCTCCCCGTCGGCGAGGGCGCGCCGGGTGGACGAGGCGGGCGCCGAGGCGAGCGCGTCCACGTCGCCGATGGCGACGACCGATTTGGCCAGGCCGCCGGCGTACATGGTGCTCGCCGCCCGCCGGAGCACGACCGCGTCGCGCGGTGGCCCGGTCACCGGCTCGGCGCCGCCGAAGACCGGGTCCAGCAGATTGACGTAGGCCAGGTCGGCGAAGCGCGGCACGGCCACGTCGGTGAGTTCCTGCGCCGTGGTCAGGACGTCCAGCCGGCTGCCGATGCGGGCGCTCGCCTCGTTGACGAGGTCGAGGCGCTCGCGGGCGCGGGACTCCTCGGTGGTGTCGCTCACCATGTGCGCGAGTGCCACCACGTCACCGGCCGCGCCGCGCAGCGGCAGAATGGTCTCCTCCCAGACGGTGTCGCAGTCCGGGTCGCGCGGATCGCGGCCGTGCACCTCGGTGGCGATCAGCGCCTTCCCCGTGGCGAGCACCTGCCGCTGCCGGCTCTCCAAGGCGTCCATGTCGAGCAGACCCGGCGGCGCGGCCTCCCGCATCGTCCGTCCGACGATGTCCTTGAAACCCGGCGCGCGACTCTGCGAGGCGTTCTGGGCCAGGAAACGCAGGTCCCGGTCGAAGACGTCGATGATGAACGGCGACTCGGTGAACACACCCTGCAGCAGAGCGTGACGCAGGTCCTCTCGGCGTACCGTCTCGGCGTTTTCGGCCTGCAGAAGCCAGTGCTGCCGCCCCGCCATGACGAGCGGGTGCGCCCACAGCACCACCTCGACCCGGCGGCCGTCGAGGTGGCGCAGACCGGCCACGCCGAGCACGGCCGACCTGTCCTCGCGCCGCTGCCCCAGGATCCGGGCGGCGTCGGAGCCGGCGTGCAGCAGCCCGGCGGCGGGTGTCCCCAGTACCTGCTCCGCCGTGCGCCCGAGCATCCGGTGCGCGCCAGGACTCCAGCTCACGATGACGCCGCGGTCGTCGAGCACGGCGTACGCGTCACCCTTCACGGGCGAATCGCCCGGAGCGTCAGGGAGCACCGCGCCGCCCATGTCCGCGGGGCCGATCCGGGCGGCGGGCCTCCGTACCAAGGACCTCCACAGGTCAATACTGCCTTCCGCCAAGATCTGCAGCACCCGCTGGCGGCCCCCGCCGCGGTCACGGCCCGCCCCGGCCCCCGCACCGATGAGTTCCGCGCGCGGCCGCGGTCCTACCGGGCAGGAACACCGACATCCGGACCGGAACCCGGACCGACATCCGGACCGAAACCCACACCGATCACCAGGAGCCTTCATGACACAGCAGCTCCACGGTCCCGGCACCGCCGGGCAGCCCGATCTCCGTCCCGCCGCGCTCGGCGTCGCCGCGGTGCTGGAGCGTATCGACGACGGCATGCTCGACGACCGCACCCCCTGCCCGGAGTACACCGTCGGCCATCTGATCGGCCACGTCGCGGGGCTGTGCGTGGCCTTCCGCGACGCGGCCCGCAAGGATTTCGGTCCCACCACCGACAGCGCTCCCGGCAGCGCCCTCCCGCCGGACCCGCCGGACCAGTGGCGCGGCAGGCTCCCGGGCCTGCTGGCCGACATGGCGGACGCCTGGCGCGGTCCGGCCGCATGGGAGGGGCACACCCGCGCCGGAGGGGTCGACCTGCCGGCCGCCGCGGCCGGGTGCTTCGCCCTCAACGAGCTTCTGGTGCACGGCTGGGACCTGGCCCGCGCCACGGGCCAGGACTACCGGCCGGACCCTGCGGGCCTGGAGGCGGCGCTCGCGCTGCTCACCCCGTTCACCGCGGAATCGGACGGTTCCGGGCCCTTCGGCCGTCCGGTCCCCGTGCCGCCCACGGCGCCTCTGCTGGACCGGGTGATCGCCCTCACCGGCCGGAACCCGGCGTGGCGTCCTTCGCGCTGAGCGGCTTGCGTCCCCACGCCGAGATCATCGGGGAGGTGGCGAGGTCGAGGCTGCCGGTGGCGACGTGGGCCAGATGACGGTCGATCTCCTCGTCCGTGGCCAGGCCCGCCGCCACCAGCCGGCCGCGGATCTGCCGCACCGTGGCCGCCTCCAGCACCGTGCAGGCGGGTGAGGTGATCGGGAAGTACGCGTCGGCGCGCACGTCCTCCAGACCCGCCTCGCGCAGCACCCTGGGCAGCGTCCTGCCGTACGCGAGATCGGCGCCCCGCTCCGCCATGAGTGTCCGGAATCCGGACCTGAGGCGGTTGGCGAGCTCCTGCGCGGGCCCCGACTCGTCCGGGCACAGCAACGGCTGCAGTCCCGGGTCTGCGTCCTCCAGCAGCAGCGCTCCGCCCGGCCGCAGCGCCACGACCATCCGCCGCAGGGCCTCGGCGCGGTCGGTGACGTGCACCAGCACCAGCCGCGCGTGGACCAGGTCGAAGCCGCCGTCCGGCGGCGGGTCGGCGGCCACGTCGTGACGCCGTACGTCGATCACGCCGCCGGCCGCCTCCTTCGCCCACGACACGTCGATGTCGGTGGCGACCACCGTGCCGCCCGGCCCGACACGCCGGGCCAGCCCGAGCGGCACGGACGGCCCGCCCGCGCCCACTTCCCAGCAGCGCATCCCGGGGCCGATGCCCAGGGCGTCGACGTGCCGGAACGTCACGGGGTCGAAGAGCTCGGCGAGCGCGCCGAAGCGGACGCCCGCCTCTGATTGCCGGTTGTCCAGCAGGTAGCCGCTGCCGGGCTCGCGTGTCGCCATGACGCGATTTTCGCAGATGGGGCCGTTACAAAGGCCCTCAGGGCCCGCCGTCAACATCGCACACGGGTCCGTTACCCCTGTGGGTGACACGCCGTCGCGTGGATGACGTGCGCCCGGCCGGTCGATGTATCCGGCAATGACATGTCGTGTCCTATGACATTGACAGATGTCGCCTACAGACGAGGGTTACGGATATGTCCGCATTCCGTAACGTGAAGCGGATCTTCCGGATTTCGCCGTCGCGGCAGGTCAGAGTTGGGTCATCGGCCAACCGCCGAGGTATCCGTACCGCGTCACCGGAACACGGGAGTTCCGGGACGCACCCTGATGAGGGGGCATCATGTCTGCTTCGTTCAACGCCCGTCGCGTCATCGCCACCGTCCTCGCCTCCGGCGCCGTCGTGGCGGCCGCCGCCATGCCGGCCTCCGCGGACAACGGCCGTGGCCACGGACACGGCCCGGCCCCCCGCTCCGCGGTGTCGATCGGCGAGGTCCGGCAGGGCGATGGCGGCGACCGTCACGTCCGCTCGAACCGCGCGCTCAACTCCGAGTGGGTCGAGGTGGTCAACCGGGGCCGCGACTCGGTGAACCTGCGCGGCTGGACGCTGACCGACAGCGACGGCAACCGCTACCGGTTCAACTTCGTGCGCCTCGCGGGCCACTCCAAGGTCCGTGTGCACACCGGCCAGGGCCGTGACAGCCGGTTCGACGTCTTCCAGGACCGCCGCAACGACGTGTGGGACCGGCGTGACAGCGCCACCCTGCGCAACGACCACGGCCGCGTCGTGGACACCAAGGAGTGGGGCGGCCGCCGTCACCGCTGAGCCCAGGCCCGGTAGGGCCCGATGAACGAGCGGCGGTGGGCGCGCGTCAAGCGCGGGGCGCCGCGCGTTTTGGGGGGCCGGTCAGCCGCGGGGGGGGCGCGGGGGGGGGGGGGGGGGCGGGGGGGGGGGGGGGGGTGGTGGGGTTCCGGG
>NZ_JBHXSO010000065.1:0-16838 GCF_042714775.1 Streptomyces sp. NPDC058691
GCCGAACGGCCGTCGCACGCCCCACGTCCGATTCCGGGGAGCGTCGTCTACCACCGGTACCAGCGTGATCCGCCGGATCCGCTGCGGGCCACGAAACCGAGCAGCCACAGCACCAGGACGACCAGAGCCACCCACCAAAGGATCTTGACGGCGAAACCCGCCCCGAAGAGCACCAGGGCGAGGAGCAGAACGAGCAGAAGCGGGACCATGGAAACACCTCCTTGAATCCGGTTGCCCTCGATCCCCTGGGATACGCAGTGCGAATCGCGCGCAGAGGGGGCGCGAGGCGGGTACGGCGTGCGAGGGTGACGGAAGGCCCGACCCCACCACCGGAGGCACGGATGCAGCGGACGTCCCCGCCCGCCCCGGCCGGCCGCGCCGCGCCGTACGCCGGCCGCCCCGACCCCGGACTGCCGGTCCCCGCCTACTGGTCGGAGCGCATCGCCGCGGGCCTGCCGGGGCGTTCGGCCGCGGAACCGCCGGGCGGCGGCGCGGCGGTCCGGGCCGCCGCCGCGGGCTACTGGGACCGCCGCGGGCTGCCGACGGACGCCGCGCAGACCCTCGCCGGGCCGGGCGCGGAACCCCTGCTGCTTGCCCTGCTGGCGGCGGTCGGCGGGGACGTCGTGGTCGCCCGGCCCGGCGCCGCCTGGCACGCACCGCTCGTGCGGCTGCTGGGCCGCCGCCCGGTCGCCGTGCCGACCCCGGCGGGCGGCGGCGGCGCGCCCGATCCCTTCACGCTGCTGGAGGCGGTGCGGCGGGCCCGCGAGGACGGCGCGGAGCCGCGGGTGGTGGTCCTGGCGGCGGCGGACGACCCCAGCGGCACGGTGACCCCGCCGGAGCTGCTGCACGAGGTGTGCGAGGCCGCGGAGGAGGCCGGCCTGCTGGTCGTGTCCGACGAGACGTACGGCGACACCGTGCACCGGCCGCACGAGACAGTGCTGCTCTCCCCGGCCGAGATGCTGCCCGCGCGGACGGTCGTCATCGGCGATCTCGGCGCGGCCCTGGCCCCGCCGGGCTGGCCCGCGGCCGTCGTCCGCTTCCCCGCCACCGAGCAGGGCGCGAGCCTGCGGACCGAGGTCCTGAGGCGGTGCGCCGACCTGCGCGCCCTGCTGCCCGGCGCGGTCGCCGACGCGGCCGCCCACGCCCTGTCGGAGCCTCCCGAGGTCCGCGCGCACCTGACGGCGGCCAACCGCCTCCACACCGCCATGGCCGAGGCGGCATTCGAGGTCATGGCCCGCGCCGGGGTCGTGTCCCGTCCGCCCGAGGCGGGCTTCCAGCTCTACGCGGATTTCAGCCCGCTGCGCTCCGGACTCACCACGGCCGGCGTCACCGACGCCGCCGGCCTGGAGGCACTCCTCACCGAACGCCTCGGGCAGCCCGTCCCCGGCGCTCACCGCTTCGGCGACGACCCGGCCGCCCTCCGCGTCCGCATCGGCACCGGGCCGCTGCACGGCAGCGACGACACCCAGCGCCGTGCCGCCCTGGATTCCCCCGCGCCGCTCGCCCTGCCCCACGTCGCCGCCGCCGTCGACGCCTTCGCGTCCGTCCTGGGGACTCTCGCCACGGCGGCCCGCTGACGCGGGGAGTGCTCAGCGGCCGGCGGACCCCGCCCGGGTACGGGGCGCGGCGCAGGCCCAGGCGCCGCCGGGTGTGCGGTGCGGCGGCCCGCCGCGCCGGGTCGGCCGGGTTCCCCCGCCGCCTTCGGCGTTGTCGATGCTCGGCGGTCTCGTCGTGGTGGTGGCCTCCTGTTGGGCGGGGTGCCGGCGTGGGCCGGGTCGTGGCGCGCCAGGGTCCGCGCCTTCCCGTGCCGCCTGGCGGCGCTGGGCGCGCCCCGTCAGCCCGCGGAGGCGTCGTGCGGGTCCGGTGTGTCGGAGTGTGGGCGCAGGCGGCGCCACAGCTGGGGGGCGGCGGCCACGGCGAAGGTGAGGGCGACGGCGACGGCGACGCCCTGCCAGGGCTCGGGGAAGAGGGAGCCGCCGAGGATGCCGATGAGCTGGTAGGCCCCCGCCCAGGCCAGGCACGCGGGGATGTCGCCGCGGGCGAAGCGGCGCGGGGGCATCTCGGCGAGGAGGCAGGCGAGCATGACGGGGATGCGTCCCGCGGGGATGAGCCGGGACAGGACGAGGACGGCCACCCCGTGCTCGTCCAGCCGGCGCTGGGCGTCGGCCAGGTGCCCGGGGTCGGCGCGGTCCTGGAGCCGCCGCAGCCAGCGCGAACCGTTGCGGGAGTGCACACCGCGGTGGCCGAGCCAGTACAGGGCGATGTCGCCCAGGAAGGCGGCACCGGAGGCGACGACGAAGACCAGCGCCAGTGAGAACGGCGCGGTCTCGTGGAAGGCCACGACTGCCGCGCCGCTGACCAGCGCCCCGGTCGGCACCACGGGCACCAGGGAGCCCAGGACGACGAGCAGGAAGAGCGAGGGGTAGCCCACGGCCTGCCGGGTGGACCCCCCGGAGGTCTGCTGGGCCAGGTGCACCAGGCCGCCTAGTTCGCCCAGTCCGCTGAGGCCGTTCACCGGGCCGCCTCCAGCCGCAGGGTCTCCCCGTGGTCCAGCCGGTGCACCGCCACCCGCGGCGCGACATCACCCGCCAGGCGGGCGAACTCGTCGCCGGGGGAGTGGAATTCGTGGGGGCGTACGGCGTCCATGCCGATCGGCCAGTACGTGCCGTAATGGATCGGCACCGCCACGCGCGGTGCCAGCCGGGCGAGCGCCTCGGCGGCGCGCGCCGGGTTCAGGTGCCCGCTGCCCAGGAACGGGCCCCAGCCGCCGACCGGCAGGAGGGCGGCGTCGCAGGGCCCGACCTCCTCGGCCATGGTGTCGAAGAGCCCGGTGTCCCCGGCGAAGTAGGTGCGCTCCTCGCCCTCCAGCACATAGCCGAGCGCGGGCGAGCGCTCCGGGCCGTAGGGCAGCCGCCGTCCGTCGTGCGCCGCGGGCACCACGCGCACGGTCAGCTCGCCCACCCGCGCCTTGTCGCCGGGGACGACCTCGGTGACGTCCAGCCGCAGGTCGTTCGCGAGCCGCCGCAGCCGTGGCACGGCCGCGGACGCGCCGCGCGGCACCAGGACCCGGGTGCCCCGGGCGAGCCGGGCCAGCGATCCGGTGTGCAGATGGTCCGCGTGCAGGTGTGAGACGAGCGCCACATCCGCCAGCGCCGCGCCGGGCGGCGGGACGGCTCCGCGCCGTCTGCGCAGGTGCGCGAGGCGGGGAACGAGGAGCGGATCGGTCAGCACCCGCACCCCGGAGTCCCGCACGGTCACCGTCGCATGACCCCACCAGGTGATCTCGACCGCCACTCCCGCCTCCTCGCCTCGCCCCGAGCCTATGCTCCGGCGCGCCTGCGATGCGCCGGAGGGGCTGTGTCAGTCTTGGGGGTGTCGAAAGCCGTTCGGACGTGAGGTGAGGTGGGCCGTGGTGCATCGGTGGCGGGCCGCCGGGTACACGGTCGCCCGCGTACTGCTGGTCTGGGCGGTGTCGACGGCGACCATGGCCGCGCTCGCCGGGATCCTGCCGGACTTCCGCATCCAGTCGCCCGGCGGCGACAGCCCGACCCGTATCGCCATCACGGCGGCCGTCGCGGCGGGGGCGTTCGGTCTGCTCAGCGCGCTGGTCTGGCCGGTGCTGGTACGCGCGGTGCTGCTGGTGCCCGCGCTGGTGCTCGGCCTGCTGGTGTTCTTCCTCAACGGCTCCCTGCTGCTGATCGCCTTCCGCTTCACCCCGGAGTGGCAGGGCGACATCAGTCCCGCGACGGCCGTCCTCATCGCCGCCGTGATGTCGGCGGCCTCCTCCGCGACCAGTACGGCGCTCGCGATCCGCGACGACGCGGCGTACGGGCGCCGGCTCGCCCGCCTGGCGGGCCGCCGCCGCAGGCTGCTGGGCACTGACGACGGCGACACGGGCGGGGACCGGGAACCGGGCTTCGTCTTCGTGCAGCTGGACGGGGTCGGGCACGACGTGCTGCGCGAGGCCGTGCGGCCGATGCCCGGCAAGGGCCGGGCGCGGCCGCCCGCGATGGAGACGGTGGCGCGGTGGCTGGACAGCAGTCACCGCCTGGTGCCCTGGATCACGGACTGGAGCAGCCAGACCGGGGCGAGCCAGCTGGCGATCCTGCACGGCTCCGACGAGGACGTGCCGGCCTTCCGCTGGTACGAGAAGGAGACGGGGCAGGTGATGGTCTGCAACCGGCCGTCCTGCGCCGCCGAGCTGGAGCGGCGCGCCGTCGCCCGCACCGGCCGCCCCGGTCTGCTCGCCCCGGACGGCGCCAGCCGCGGCAACCTCTTCAGCGGCGGCGCCGAGCAACTCGCCCTGGTGATGTCGGTCTCGACCCGGCGGCGGCGCTTCTCCGCCGACCGGCTGGCGATGGCGCGCACCCTCGCCGCCTCGGCCGCCCGGGTCTCCCGGAGCCGGGGACGGGACGCCGCCGGTGCCGCGGCACGGACCGCCCGGGTGCGGGCGACCCGCTCGCGCATCGGATACTTCGCGTACTTCTCCGACCCGGCCAACGCCGTGCGCACCGCCGTGTCCTTCCTGGCCGAGGTGGTGCGGGAGATCTGCGAGTCCGGCGCCGCCCGGCTGCGGGGCGACCGCCCGCGGGTGCGGCGCGGCGGGCTCTACCCGTTCCTGCGGGCCTTCGCGACGGTCGTCGAACGCGATGTCGCGGCGGCGGCGGTGGTCGGCGACATGCTCGCCGGGCGCGCCGCCGTCTACGCGGACCTGGTCGCCTACGACGAGGTCGCCCATCACTCCGGTCCCCGCAGCCGGGACGCCATGCGGGTGCTCCGCCGCCTGGACCGGGTCATCGGGATGATCGCGGACGCCTCGCGGTACGCCCCCCGCCCCTACCGGCTGGTACTGCTGTCCGACCACGGGCAGAGCCACGGCGAGACCTTCGAGAGCGCGTACGGCCTGACCCTGAAGGACCTGGTCCGCGCCGGGTGCGGGCTGCCGGTGCGGCGCCGGGCCCGGCGCACGGTGAGCGGTGCCGAGGCGCGGGCCGCCGCGCGCGCCGCGCTGAACCGCCCGGAGTGGGGCCGGCACACCGAGGAGGAGCACGCGACCGCAGGACCGTCCTCGGACCCGGTGGTGCTGGCCTCCGGCAACCTCGGGCTGATCTCCTTCCCGGACCTCCCCGGCCGCGCGGACCGGGCAGGGATCGAGGCCCGTCACCCCGCGCTGCTGCGGACGCTCGCCGAACACCCGGGGATCGGCTTCCTCCTGGTCCAGGACACCGAGCGCGGGCCGCTGGTCCTGGGTCCCGGGGGCGGGGAGCACGAGCTGGAGAGCGGCCGCGTCACCGCCCCCGACCCGCTGGCGCCGTTCGGTCCGCGCGCGGCCGCGGCCGTGCGGCGCGCCGCACGCTTCCCGCACGCGGCGGACATCATGGTCAACTCCGCGTACGACCCGGTGACGCACGCGGTGCACGCCTTCGAGGAGCAGGTCGGCTCGCACGGCGGGCTGGGGGGCGACCAGAGCCGCGCCTTCCTGCTGCACCCCTACGAGCTGGAGGGGCCGGGCCCCGACGAGCGTCTGGTGGGCGCGCGGGCGGTGCACGAACTGTTCAGCGACTGGCTGGGCCGTAAGGGCACCCTGCCGGCGCCGCGCACGGAGACCGCGGTGCGCACGCCGGAACCGGGGAAGGACGCGCAGCGGATCACCGGCTGACCACCGGATTCCGCCCGCTTCGCCCGGTTCGGGCGGTCATACTGCCGGAGTGGAACCCACCTGGCTCGGCGAACCGACCGTGGACGCGCTGCGGGCCGCGCTGCGCGCGGTGGCACCGGATCTCGCCGAGGGCACCATCGTGCCGAGAGGGCTCGAACCGAGCGACGACCCGCAGTGGTGCTCGGCGAGTGCCGTGGTGGACGGCCGGTTCGTCGTGAAGTTCGCCTGGTCCCGCCCGGCCGCGCTGCGGGTCTGCCATCAGGCGCGGATCCTCGACGCCCTCGGGAAGGCGGCCCCCCGGCTGCCGCTGCCCGCCGTGGTGGCGGCCTCCCACGATCCGGCGATGCTGGTCCTGCGCTGGGTGCCGGCGGCACCGTTCTTCGACGTGCGGCACCGGATCGGGCCCGCCGAACGGGACGGTGCCGCGAGGGACCTGGCCGCGGTCCTCGCCGAACTTCACCGTCCGGCGACACTGCGGGCGGTCAGCGAGGCCCTGGGCCCGCTCCCGGAGCCGGCGGCGCCCGCCACGACGGATGTGCTCCGCGCCCGTTTCGGGGCACTGGTCCGGTCCGACCAGCGGGCCCGGGTGCTGTCCTGGTGCGACTGGGCCGACACGGTGCTCGCGGCGCGGGGCCGGACCGTGCTCGTGCACGGCGACTTCCACGGCGACAACCACTTGTGGGACGGGGACGGGGAGGCGCTCCGGCTGCGCCTGCTCATCGACCTGGAGACCGTGGGCGTCGGCGAGCCCGAGTTCGACCTGCGCTGCCTCCCGGCGGACTGCGGCGTCGAACTGTTCGCCGCGACCGTGGCGCACTACGAGGAGGCGGCCGGCACGTCGTTGGACGTCGACCGGCTGATGGCCTGGCATCTGCGCACCGTCCTCGGCGACGCGCTGTGGCGGGCCGAGGCCGGGGTCCCGCTGCCGGACAGGCGAACGCCGGTGCAGTGGGTCGACGACCTGGCCGCCAGGTTCGCCGCGCTCGGGACCTTCGACGAGGCCGGCGGTGCCTCCCGCCCGGCGTGAAGCGGCCGGCGCGGTGGGGACATCAGTCCGCCCGTGATCTCTTTGGGGTTCTCCTGGCGGGCCGTTCGCGGGCGCCGACGACGCCGCTGCCCGCCGGGGCGCCGTGTTCCCGCGGGACCAGGGCGGGACGCGCCGCGCGAACGGGTGATTGACCCGGCGGCCTCCGTGCTGGACGCTTGCCCGCGGTTGATCGGTACCGCGCTCGGCGCGGAGCCCGCGGAGGGGCGGCATGACGTACTACGAGGACCTGAGTTCGTACGCTTATTTCACAGAAACGATTCCGCCCGAGGTCTCCGCGCGCGCCGTCGGATGGCTCGACCCGGCCCACCCCTTTCCACGTGCCGAGCCCGACGAGGGCTTCGCCGACCGGCTGTTCGCGCTCTGCCGTGACCACCGCTTCGCCATCACCCGCGGCTGGCACGGCTGCGGGCTGTGCCGCCGCCGCTTCTTCGGGGGCGGGCGGCGGCCGCAGCCCGTCACCGTCACCCGGGGACGCGAGCGCATCCTCGTCGGCCACGGCGAGGTCCGGGTCCTGACCGGCGCGGACACCTGGCTCATCGCCCCGGACATGGTCGCCCACTACGTCCTGACCCACCACTACGCGCCGCCCGAGTCCTTCGTGGAGGCCGTGATGGCGGGCCGGGTCGTGGCGAACTCGCTGTAGCGGCTGCGCGCGCGGCGGCTCAGAGCCAGCCGTTGCGCCGGAAGGCCCGGTACAGCAGTCCCGCGCCGGCCGCCATCACCCCCACGGCCAGCGGGTAGCCGAAGGACCAGCCGAGCTCGGGCATGTGCGCGAAGTTCATGCCGTACACCCCGGCCACCATGGTCGGTACGGCCAGGATCGCCGCCCACGCCGAGATCCGGCGCATGTCGTCGTTCTGCCAGGTGCCGACCCGGGCGAGATGGGCGCCGAGCACCGAGTTCATCAGCTCGTCCAGGGAGCGGAGCTCGGTGTCGACACGGCGCAGATGGTCGTCCACGTCGCGGAAGTACGGCTTCGCCTCCCGCGGCCACCCCGCGAGCGGCCCGGCGAAGGACTGGACCACTTCGACGAGCGGCTGCACCGCGTCGCGGAACTCCAGCACCTCCCGCTTGAGGGAGTAGATCTCCCCGGCGATGTCCTCGCGCGCGGTGGAGAAGACCCTGCGTTCCAGGCTGCTGAGGCTGTCGCGCATCTTCTCCGCGGCGTCCCCGTAGCCGTCCACCACGACGTCGAGCAGCGCGTGCAGCACCGCGGGCGGGCCGAAGCGCAGCGTCGTGGTGTCCTCCCGGAGCCGCCGGGCGGCCTCGGCGGCGGGGTCGGCCGAGCCGTGGCGCACCGTCAGGACGAAGCGCGGGCCGATGAACAGCATCATCTCGCCGGTCTCGACCGCCACGTCGTCCGGCAGGTACCACAGCGTCTTGAGCGCCACCGCCAGCACGTCGCCGTACCGCTCCTGCTTGGGACGCTGGTGCGCCTGGACGGCGTCCTCGGCCGCCAGGGCGTGCAGCCCCAGGGGTTCGGCGAGCCGCGCCACGACGTGCTCCGCGGGGTCGACCAGGTGCACCCAGCCGAACTCCCCCTCGCCCAGATCCGCCAGGCGCTTCAGCGCCGCCTCGCACACCTCGTCCGGCGCGTCCGGGCCGCCGCACTCCTCGCACTCCACCCGCTCGGCTCTGCCCGAACGCTCCTGGTACACCACGCACTCCATCACCCACGCCTGCTTCGGCCCGGCGTCTTCATGCCCCGGCCAAGGTCAAAAGAGCGTCAGGGACTGATGGCCAGCACCACATAGGCCGCCAGCAGCGACAGGTGCAGCCCGCCCTGCAGGGGCGTGGCCCGGCCCGGGACCACCGTCAGCGTCCCCACGGCGACCGTGATCGCCAGCAGCACCATGTGCGTGGCACCGAGCCCCAGGATCAGGGGACCGGGCATCCAGAACGAGGCCACCGCCACCGCCGGGATGGTCAGCCCGATGCTCGCCATCGCGGAGCCGAGCGCGAGGTTGAGGCTGGTCTGCACCCGGTCCCGGGCGGCGGCGCGCACCGCGGCGATCGTCTCCGGCAGCAGCACCAGCAACGCGATGACCACGCCCACGAAGGAGGAGGGCAGTCCGGCGACCGCCACGCCGCGCTCGATCGTCGGGGCCTCCACCTTGGCCAGGCCCACCACCGCGATCAGCGCGACGCCCAGCAGCGCCAGGCTGAACAGCGCGGCCCGGGTGGTCGGCGGCTCGGAGTGCTCGTCGTCCGTGATGACCCGGCCGGTCGAGGTCACCGGCAGGAAGTAGTCGCGGTGGCGCACCGTCTGGGTGGCCACGAACAGCCCGTACAGCACCAGCGAGGCGAGCGCGGCGAAGGCGAGCTGGGTCGTGGAGAACCGCGGTCCGGGCGCGCTGGTGGTGAAGGTCGGCAGGACGAGGCTGAGCGTCGCCAGGGTCGCCACGGATCCCAGGGCGGCCCCGGTCCCCTCCGGATGGAAGACCGCCACCCGGCGGCGCAGCGCCCCCACGAGCAGGCAGAGACCGAGGATGCCGTTGCAGGTGATCATCACCGCCGCGAAGACGGTGTCCCGGGCGAGCCCCGCGCTCTTCGGGCCGCCGTCCGCCGTCAGCGTGAGGATCAGCGCCACCTCGATGACCGTCACCGACACCGCGAGCACCAGCGAGCCGAACGGCTCGCCCACCCGGTGTGCCACCACCTCCGCGTGGTGCACGGCCGCGAGCACCGCCACCGCCAGGAAGAGGGCCACCACGACGACCACCGCCACCGGCAGCGACCGGCCCCAGGTGAGAGCCAGCACCACGACCGAGAGCACCGGTACGACGACCGTCCAGCGCAGGACGGCCACACGGGGACGGGCGATCATGGGCCGAGTCTGACACCTCGTCAGGGCGGGCGCGACGCGGACGCGGCCGGAAACCCCCGCGCCCGGTCGGGGCTACAGCGTCTGCTCGGCCCAGATGGTCTTGCCGGTCGCCGCCTGCCGCGTCCCCCACGCCTGCGTCAGCTGCGCGACCAGCAGCAGGCCGCGGCCGCCCTCGTCGTCCGAGCGGGCCCTGCGCAGATGCGGGGCGGTGTTGCTGCCGTCGGAGACCTCGCAGATGAGGCAGCGGTCGCGGATGATCCGCAGCTGGACCGGCGGCGACCCGTGCCGGATGGCGTTGGTGACCAGCTCGCTCACCACGAGCTCGGTGACGTGCACCGCCTCCTCCATGCCCCAGCCGCGCAGCAGTTCCGCCGTGGCCTGCCGGGTCTCGGCCACGCGCGCGGGGTCGGAGGGCACGTCCCAGACGGCGACCTGGGCGGTGTTCAGCGCCCGGGTACGGGCCAGCAGCAGCGCCACGTCGTCGACCGGCCGGTCCGGCGGGAGCGACTTCAGGATCGTGTCGCAGGCCGACTCGATGGTGGGGGCGGGAGCCGCGAGCGCACCGCGCAGCCGTGCCAGGCCCGCGTCCAGGTCGAAGTCGCGGCTCTCGATCAGGCCGTCGGTGTAGAGGGCGAGGACGCTGCCCTCGGGCAGCTCCCGTTCCGTCGCCTCGAAGGGCAGCCCGCCGACGCCCAGCGGAGGGCCCGCGGAGACCGGGACCACGTCCACCGTCCCGTCGGGCAGCCGCAGCACGGGCGACGGGTGCCCGGCGCTGGCCAGCGAGCACCGCCGGGAGATGGGGTCGTACACCGCGTACAGGCAGGTCGCGCCGACCTCGGTGGTGGTCCCCTGGCCGCTTTCCTCGGGGAGTTCGTCCCCCGAGTTCAAATGGACCACGAGGTCGTCGAGGTGGGTGAGCAGCTCGTCGGGCGGCAGGTCCACGTCCGCCAGGGTCCGCACCGCGGTGCGGAGCCGGCCCATGGTGGCGGAGGCGTGGATGCCGTGGCCGACCACGTCGCCGACGACCAGCGCGACCCGGGTGCCGGACAGCGGGATGACGTCGAACCAGTCGCCCCCCACCCCCGCCTGGGAGCCGGCCGGCAGATAGCGGGACGCGACCTCCACCGCGGGCTGGTCGCCGAGCCGCTGCGGCAGCAGGCTGCGTTGCAGAGCCAGGGCCGTGCCGTGCTCGCGGGTGAAGCGGCGGGCGTTGTCGACGCAGACCGCGGCCCGCCCGGCCAGCTCCTCGGCGAGTGTCATGTCGTCGTCGATGAAGCCCTCGGGCCGGGTGCCGCGGGCGAAGATCGCCACGCCCAGCGTGATCCCGCGGGCCATCAGGGGCACCGCCATCACGGTGTGAAGGCCGTGCTGGCGCACCTTGGCGTCGCGCAGCGCGTTCTGCGCCACCCACAGGGAGAAGTCGACGTTCCCCACCTGGCTGAGTACCGCGCGGCCCTCGGCCAGACAGCGCGCCGGCGGGGAGAACTCGGGATAGGTGTCCACCTCGCCCAGCTCCACGGCGGCGAACGGCGTCCCGTCGGTCCGCGCGCGGTGCGCCACCCGGCGCAGCACCACCGCCGTGTCGACGGGGCCCGGCGGCGGCTCCTCTCCGTGCAGCACGGAGTCCAGCAGGTCCACGCTCACGAAGTCGGCCAGCCGCGGCACGGCCAGCCCCGCCAGCTCGTCGGCGGTGCGGACCACGTCCAAGGTGGTGCCGATGGCGGCGCCCGCCTCGTTGAGCAGCGCCAGCCGCTGCCGCGCCCAGAACTGGGCGGTGCTGTCGAACGCCGCGACCGCCACCCCCCGGACCCGCCCCCGGGGATCCCGGACCGGCCACATGTCGGTGTTCCAGGCGTAGTCGCGCCGCGAGGCCGGGTCGCGCGAGTAGCACTCGTAGTGCATGGCCCGCCCCGTCTCGGCGACCTGGCGCAGGTGGTCGCCGTAGCCGCGCCGGCTCTCCTCTTCCGGGACGATCTCCTGGTACGGGGTGCCGCGCAGCGTGTCCTCGGGAACGTCCCCCATGGCCCCCAGCGCGAGCCGGTTGAGCCGCCGGTGCCGCAGGCCGCTGTCGTACAGGGACATGGACACCGAGGCCTGCTCGAACGCCCACCGCACCAGGGCGTCGTCTGCCGCCTCCGGGGCGGCGGTGATCACACAGCCGCACGGCTCGGCGTCGCCGTCGAGGGCCGGGCTGACCCGGAGCTCCAGATCCAGCGGGTGTCCGTCCCGGTGGCGCACGGTCGCCGGGCCGTGCCACTCACGGTCGAGCGCCGGCGGCTCCGGGCCGAAGATCTCCGCCGCCGGCCGGCCCACGGCCTCGGCGGACGAGTGGCCGAGCAGCAGGCGGGCCCCCTCGCTCCAGGCGGTGACCGTCCCCCGCGCACCGACCACCACCACGGCCGTGCCGGCCGGGCCCCCGGGGCCGCCGCTTTCGTTCATCGTCGTCGATCACACACCCGTCGAAGTGTCCCAACTCCAGAGTGCGCGCTCCGCCGGGGGCCATCAAATCGGTCGGCGCCGGGGGACCGGGGCCAGTCCGGTGTCGGTGTCGGCACCGATACTGCTGCCATGCGCGCCAGCCGGCTGGTCTCCCTCCTCCTGCTCCTCCAGGCACGAGGCCGGCTCACCGCCCGGCAGTTGGCCGACGAACTGGAGGTGTCCGTCCGCACGATCTACCGCGACGTGGAGTCGCTGCACGAGGCGGGCATACCCCTGTACGGCGACGCCGGACCCGAGGGCGGCTACCGGCTGCTCGACGGCTACCGCACCCGGCTCACGGGGCTGACCGCGCAGGAGACGCAGGCGTGGTTCCTCGCCGCGCTGCCCGACCCCGCCGCGCAGCTCGGGCTCGGCGAGGCCGCGGCGACGGCCCGGCTGAAGTTCAGCGCCGCCCTGCCGCCGGCGCTGCGGGAGTCCGCGGAGCGGATACGCGAGCGCTTCCACCTCGACGCCCCGGGCTGGTACAGCCCCGGCGAGGAGACCCCGCATCTGCCCGCCGTCGCCGACGCGGTCTGGAACCGGCGGGCGGTGCGGGTGCGCTACCGCCGCTGGCGCGAGCCCGCCGAGACCGAGCGCCGCCTGGAGCCGTACGGCCTGGTCCTCAAGGCCGGCCGCTGGTACGTCGTCGCCCGCGGCGACGGTGGCCTGCGCACCTACCGCGTCGACCAGATCCTGGCCGTCGACGCCCTCGCCGAGGGCTTCGAACCCGAGGCCGGCTTCGACCTGGCGGCGTACTGGCGTTCCTACCTCGCCGACTTCCACGCCCGGCTCCACCAGGGCGAGGCGCTGATCCGGCTCTCCCCGCGCGGTGCGGAGCGCCTGCCCTCGCTGCTGTCGCACGCCGTCGTGCGGGCGGTCGCCGAACGCGGCGAGCCCGACGGCGACGGCTGGGTCCGCGCCCGCGTCCCGATCGAATCCCTCGGCCACGCCCACAGCGAGTTCCTCCGGCTCGGCCCCGACCTCGAAGTCCTCGAACCCCTCCCGCTGCGCGAACTGCTCGTCGGCTCGGCGCGCGGCCTGGCCGCGCTGTACGGGGCCGGCTGAGCCGGCTGCGACCGGCCGTTCGGGCGGGGTGTCGGTCTGCGGGGGTGGCCGGGAGGGTCTTGGGGGTGCCGGTCCGCGGAGGCGGAGGCTGCGGGGGCAGGCGGGCCCTCAGTCGCCGGCGACGCCGGAGGCGCGGCCCACGCGGTGTTTCTCGGCCGTGGTCGGCCGGGACGGGCGCCGCGCCTGGCCGTTTGAGGGGGGTGTCGGTCCGCGAGGTCGGCGGTGGGGGTGGTCGGAAGGGTCTTGGGGGCGGGCCGCGCGGAGCCACGCCGCGGAAGCGAGCGAGACGAGGGCGCTGACGGCGGCGACGGCCGCGAAGCCCGCGGCGGTGGCCGGCATGCCGGCGATGGTCGCGGCGGGACCCCAGTCGCTGGCGACGTCGGAGGCGCGGCCCACGCGGTGTTCCCCGACCGTGGTCGGCCGGGGCGGGCGCCGCGCCTGGCCGTTCAGGCCGGGTGGCGGTCCGCGAGGTCGGGCGTGGGGGTGGTCGGGAGGGGCTTGGGGGAGTGCGGGGATCGGCGGGCCGCGCGGAGCCAGGTCGCGGAGGCGAGGGCGGCGAGGGCGCTGACGACGGCGACGGCAGCGAAGCCCGCCGCGGTGCCGGCGCGGGCCGTGACCGTGGCGGTGGCGAGCATGACGGCGACGGTCGCGGCGAGTCCCCAGCCGTTGGCGGCGCCGAAGGCGCGGCCCACGCGGTGCTCCTCGACCGAGGCCATGAGCAGGGTGCGGGAGGCGATGCGGGCCTGTCCGAAGAGGAACGCGCCGAGCGGGACGAGCAGGAGCAGCCCTGTCACGCCGAACCGCGGCTGGATCGCGAACAGGACGTTGCAGAACAGGAAGCCGGCCAGGGCGAGCCGCAGATCGCCGAGGCGCGCGCCGGTGACCCGGTAGGCCGCCGCCGCGAGCAGGAAGCCGGCGCCGCCGAGCGCGTCGATCACGCCGACGACGGCCGGGCCCCGGTGCAGATCGGCGATGACGAGGACCGGCATGAGCGCGTTGAAGACGGTGACGACCACGCTGCCCTGTGCATACAGCATGATCACCGGACCCAGCGGCGACCGGGCGGGCGCCGCCGGGGACGGGGCACCGGTCGCGGCCTGCGGGGCGACGACCCGCCGCCGGCTGCGCCCGGTCGCCAGTACGAGCACCGCGGAGCCCGCGAAGGTGAGCCCGTTGAACACGCACAGCGGGGTGGCCCCGAAGAACTGCAGGGCGACGCCGCCGACCGTCGCCGACAGCAGCATCCCGCTCTGCAGGGCCATCTCGTAGTGCGCGTTGAACCGGCGCAACTCCCTCGCGGGCACCCGTTCCTTGACGAGTGCGGCGCTGACCGGCACGAACAGGGCCGCGATCACCGCGAGGACGAAGTTGCTGCCGTAGACGACCGCGTTCCGCGGGCCGCCCATCGCCAGCCCCAGCGGCATCGCGAGCGCGGCGAGGGCGCTGAGGGCGTCGCAGGTCACCCAGAGCGTCCGCCGGTCGAAGCGGTCGGCCAGCCGACCGAACAGCGGGGAGAGCACCGCCTGCGGCACGGCGACGGCGATGAAGAGCCATCCCACGTCCAGCACCGACCCCTGGGCCCGCACGATGAGCAGCGCGGCGGCGATCAACTGGATGTTGTTGCCGAGCGACGTGATGAAGACGGCGGGCAGCAGCAGGGCGTGCGTACGGTGGGTGGTCACACCCATTGATGGTGCGGACGGTCACTGACATCTTCTGTCAGCGAGGGCCGGGCGCGCCGCGTATCCTCGGCCGAGTGCCCCGCCGTTCGAAGAAACCGCGCCGGCTGGTCGCCGACGGGCGCGAGTACCTGTGGACGATGCGCCACAGCCACCGGAGCGATCACGACGGCCGTTCCGTGGACTGCCGCCAGATCCTCACGCTGTTCCCGCAGCCGGCCGGCACCGGCGGCCCGCTGCGCATCGTCTTCGCCAAAGGCCCCGACCGGTACGTCCCGGGCGGGGCACCCCTCGGCTCCGGAGACGTGGGCTTCCTCCGGGGTGCCGATCTGAACCTGCACGAACCGGGCGCGGTCCGGGCGCTGCTCGACGTGGCACTGGCCCGGGGGTGGCACCCGGGCGAGCGGAGGGCGATCGAGGCCGACGGCTGGTCCCTGCTGGAGGTGGCCGCTGCTGCGCGAGCGGGAGACGCCGGCGCCGAGGGTCCCTAGGGGTGCTCCTGCTCGACTGTCTTCCCTGCCTGCCGGGCCCTCGGGCCGGTTCGCCGCGCTGCGGGTCAGGCTTCGTTGGCGCGTGCCACGGCGAAGCCCTCCACCTTCGCCTCGGCCGCGTCCCACGCCGCCCGGTCGCCGTCCGGTTCGTGGCGGCGCAGCGGCTGGGTGGCGGCGACGAGGGCGCGCATGGCGGGGAGGCCGTCGCCGACGAGGCCGTGGGCGCGGGCCTGGACGAGGATGTTGCCCAGGGCCGTGGCCTCGGCGGGCCCGGCGACGACCGGCAGGCCCGTGGCGTCGGCGGTGAGCCGGCACAACATCTCGTTGCGGGAGCCGCCGCCGACCATGTGGACGTGGGTGATCTCGCGGTCGGCGAGCGCGGCCGCCTGGCGCAGCGTGCGGCGGTGGGCGAGGGCGAGGCTCTCCAGGATGCAGCGGACCACGGCGCCGGGGCTCTCGGGCGGCCGCTGGCCGGTGCGGAGGCAGAAGTCCCTGATACGGGCGGGCATGTCGCCGGGCGGCAGGAAGGCGGGGTCGTCGGGGTCGAGGAGGGCGGCGAACGGCCGTGCGCTGGCGGCCTGTTGGAGCAGCGCGTCCAGGGACGGAGCCTCGGCCCACTGCCGGGCCCAGGTGCGCCGGCACTCCTCCAGCAGCCACATGCCCATGATGTTGCGCAGGTAGCGGATCGTGCCGTCCACCCCGCGCTCGTTGGTGAAGTTGGCGGCGCGGGAGGCCTCGCTGAGCACGGGCGCGTCCAGTTCCAGACCGGCCAGCGACCACGTGCCGCAGGAGATGTACGCGAAGCCGGGCTCCGTGGCCGGGACGGCGGCCACCGCGGACGCGGTGTCGTGCGAGGCGACGGTGACCACCGAGGTCGCCTCCGGCAGCCCCGTGGCGGCGGCGACGTGCGGGAGCAGGGTGCCCGCGGGGTCGCCCGGCGCGCGCAGCGGCGGCAGCAGCCCGGGCGCGAGGCCGATCCGCCCGGCGAGCTCCGCCGACCAGGTGCCGGTGCGGGCGTCGAACAGGCCGGTGGTGGAGGCGTTGGTCTCCTCGGCGCCGATCGTGCCGGTCAGCCAGTGGGTCAGCAGGTCGGGAACGAGCAACAGGGTCCGCGCGGCGGCCAGTTGCGCGGTGCCCGAGGCGGCGGCGAGCTGGTAGACGGTGTTGAAGGGCAGGTGCTGCAGCCCGGTCAGCCGGTACAGCCGCTCTGCGCCGATCGACTCCCGGACGCGTTCGGCGACGGTGCCGGTACGGCTGTCGCGGTAGTGGAACGGGTTGCCCAGCAGGGCGCCGTCCGAGTCGAGTAGGCCGTAGTCGACGGCCCAGGTGTCGATGCCTACCGACGTGACGCCGTCCGACTGCTCGCCGGCCCGCCGCAGACCGTCCAGCGCGCCCTGGAAGAGGGCGAGCGCGTCCCAGTGCAGTCCGCCGGGCAGGCGCACCGGCGTGTTGGCGAACCGGTGCACCTCGGTGAGGGAGAGGCCGTCCCGCGCCACCCGGCCGAGGATGACGCGGCCGCTGGTGGCGCCGAGGTCGATGGCGGCGAATGGCACGTGGAGGTCCTCGGGGTGTTCGGTGGGGGGGTGGGGGG
>NZ_JBHXSO010000065.1:16848-43673 GCF_042714775.1 Streptomyces sp. NPDC058691
CGACGCGCACGAACCAGGGGTCGCGGGGGGGGGGGGGGGGGTATAGTCTGCGGTGGCCGGGCGCGGGTCCCGGCGGTGGCGGCGGCGCTACCCGGCTCCCCGCTGGGAGCGGGTCAGCGCAGGAAGGCCGCCGCCACTCCGGCGTCGACCGGGACGTGCAGACCCGTGGTGTGGGTGAGGTCGCCGCCGGTGAGGGCGAAGACCGCGTTGGCGACGTGCTCGGGGAGCACTTCCCGCTTCAGGATCGTGCGCTGGGCGTAGAACTCGCCGAGCTTCTCCTCCGGGACGCCGTAGGTCGCCGCGCGCTGCGCGCCCCAGCCCGAGGAGAAGATGCCGGAGCCGCGGACCACGCCGTCGGGGTTGACGCCGTTGACGCGGATGCCGTGCTCGCCGAGCTCGGCCGCCAGCAGCCGCACCTGGTGGGCCTGGTCGGCCTTGGTGGCGGAGTAGGCGATGTTGTTGGGGCCGGCGAACACCGCGTTCTTGGACGCGATGTAGACGATGTCGCCGCCGAGCTTCTGCCGCGCCATGACGCGGGCCGCCTCGCGCGAGACGAGGAAGGAGCCGCGGGCCATGATGTCGTGCTGGAGGTCCCAGTCCCGGGCGGTGGTCTCCAGCAGGGGCTTGGAGATGGAGATGCCCGCGTTGTTGACCACCAGGTCGACGCCGCCGAAGGCCAGCAGCGCCTCGTCGAACGCCGCCGTGATCTGCTCCTCCTGCGTCACGTCCACGGTGACGGCCACCGCCTTGTCAGGGCCGCCCAGTTCCGTCGCCACGGCCTGCGCGCCTTCGGCGTTCAGGTCCGCGACGACGACGCACGCGCCCTCGGCGGACAGGCGGTGGGCGATGGCCTTGCCGATGCCCGAGCCGGCGCCGGTGACCAGCGCGATGCGGCCGGCCAGCGGCTTGGGCTTCGGCATGCGCTGGAGCTTGGCCTCCTCCAGCGCCCAGTACTCGATGCGGAACTTCTCCGACTCGGGGATCGGCGCGTACGTGGAGACCGCCTCGGCGCCGCGCATCACGTTGATCGCGTTGACATAGAACTCGCCCGCGACGCGCGCGGTCTGCTTGTCCTTGCCGTAGCTGAACATGCCGACGCCCGGGACGAGCACGATCGCCGGGTCGGCGCCGCGGATCGCCGGGGAGTCGGGAGCGGCGTGCCGGTCGTAGTAGGCCTGGTACTCGGCCCGGTAGGCGGTGTGCAGTTCCTCAAGGCGCGCCACGGCCTCCTCCAGCGGGGCCGTCGGCGGCAGGTCGAGGACGAGGGGGCGGACCTTGGTGCGCAGGAAGTGGTCGGGGCAGGAGGTGCCGAGTGCCGCGAGGCGGGGGTGCTCGGCGCGCGCGAGGAAGTCCAGTACCGGCGCGGAGTCGGTGAAGTGTCCGACCTGGGGCCGGTCCTGGGAGGCGACGGCGCGCAGCACCGGGGCGAGGGCGGCGGCGCGGGCGCGGCGCTCGGCCTCCGGCAGCGGCTCCCAGCCCGGCAGCGGCGCGCCGAAGGGCTCCTTCTTGCCGCGGGCGGCCAGGTACTCCTCCGCGGTACGGATCATCCACAGGGCGTTGGACTCGCACTCCTGCGAGGTGGCGCCCCAGGCGGTGATGCCGTGGCCGCCGAGGACGACGCCCACCGCCTCCGGGTGCGCCTCCTTGATCGCGGCGATGTCCAGGCCGAGTTGGAAGCCGGGACGGCGCCACGGGACCCAGGCGACCTTCTCGCCGAAGCAGTCCCGGGTCAGCTTCTCGCCGTCGGCGGCGCAGGCGAGCGCGATGCCGGAGTCGGGGTGCAGGTGGTCCACGTGGGCGGCGTCGACGAGGCCGTGCATGGCCGTGTCGATCGACGGCGCTGTGTTTTCACCCCCTGGGAGCCATCCCTTGCCGTGCAGGCAGTAGTCGAACGCGGCGACCATCTCGTCCTCGCGCTCCGGCCCGGGGTACACGGCCGTCAGCGCGCGCAGCCGGTCCAGGCGCAGGACGGCGAGGCCGGCCTCGGTGAGCGTGCCCAGGTCGCCGCCGGAGCCCTTGACCCACATCAGCTCGACGGGGCCGCCGGTGACGGGGTCGGTCTCGGTGGCCTTGGCGGAGGCGTTGCCGCCCGCGTAGTTGGTGTTGCGGGGGTCGGCGCCCAGGCGGTGGGCGCGCTCCAGGAGGGCGGCGACTTCCGGGTGGGTGGCGGGTGCCATGCGGGTGTCCTTCGGGGGAGGTGAGGGTCGGGAACGTACGGGGGACCAGGCCTACGCGCCCCATCCGGCCTGCGTGCCGCCGACGCGGTCGGCGACGATGTGCTTCTGCCACCCGGAGGCGTGGTAGGCCGCGACCGGGTCGGGGGCCAGGCCCTGCTCCTCGCGCACCTCGCGCAACAGCGGGCGCACATCGGTGTTGTAGGCGTCCATGAGCACGGCGTTGGCGGCCAGGACGTCGCCGGACCGCTGGGCGGCGGCCAGGGCGTCGAGGTCGACCAGCAGCGCCTTGGCGGTGGCCTCCTGGACGTTCATCACCGAGCGGATGACCGCGGGGATCTTGGCCTCGATGTTGTGGCACTGGTCGAGCATGAAGGCGACGCCGGTCTCCGGCGCGAAGCCGCCGTTCTTGGCCACCTCGTGCAGGATCCGGAAGAGCTGGAAGGGGTCGGCGGCGCCCACCATCAGGTCGTCGTCGGCGTAGAAGCGGGAGTTGAAGTCGAAGCCGCCGAGCTTCCCCTCGCGCAGCAGGGTGGCGACGATGAACTCGATGTTGGTGCCGGGCGCGTGGTGGCCGGTGTCGACGACGACCTGCGCCTTGGGCCCGAGCTTGAGGCAGTGCGCGTACGCGGTGCCCCAGTCGGGGACGTCGGTGGTGTAGAAGGCGGGCTCGAAGAGCTTGTACTCCAGCAGCATCCGCTGGTCCTGGCCGAGCCGCGCGTACACCTCGGACAGTGCCTCGGCCAGCCGGTCCTGACGGCCCACGATGTCGTCCTGGCCGGGGTAGTTGGTGCCGTCGGCGAACCACAGCTTGAGGTCGCGAGAGCCGGTGGCGTCCATGATGTCGACGCACTCCAGCAGGTGGTCGACGGCCTTGCGCCGGACCGTGGCGTCCGGGTGGCAGACGCTGCCCAGCTTGTAGTCGTCGTCCTGGAAGACGTTGGAGTTGATCGCGCCGAGCTCCAGTCCGCGGTCGGCGGCGTGGCGGCCGAGGGCGGCGTAGTCGTCGACCCTGTCCCACGGGATGTGCAGGGCGACGACGGGGGCGACGCCGGTGAACTCCTGGACCTTGGCGGCGTCGTCGAGCTTCTCGTACGGGTCGCGGGGGACGCCGGCCTGGGCGAAGACCTTGAACCGGGTGCCGGAATTGCCGTAGCCCCACGAGGGCGTCTCGATCCGCTGGGCAGCGAGTGCGGCCTTGACGGCACTGAAGTCAGGCATGGTCACCTCTTGGGGTCCAGTGAATCGCTCATCAGTGAATCGATTCATTCCGCTGCGAAGCTATCCATGCCCTCGGGTTGACGTCAAGGGGTGCGCGGCACCGGCCGGCCCGTTATTGAATCGTGTCATCAATGAGGTTGTCGCTGATGGCGCGGCACGGCTCACGCCTCAACCGGGGCCTTTGGAGAGCCCGCAGGTCAGCCATGGGCTGCGGCGACTCTTGACGCACGCGACGGGCAGAGCTAGCTTCCCGGCAACTCCGTTGAAACATTTCATGTCTGGAGGGCGCAATGACGCACCCCGAACCGGAGACGACTCCGGTGCTCGCGCTGGAGGGGGTGAGCAAGTCCTTCGGCGCCGTCCGTGCTCTGCGCGGCGTCTCGCTCCGGCTGTACGCCGGCGAGGCCCACGCCCTCGCGGGTGAGAACGGCGCCGGGAAGTCGACACTGATCAAGGCACTCGCGGGAGTGCACCGGCCCGACGCCGGCACGGTGTTGCTCGACGGCGAGCCGGTCGAGTTCCACGGCCCGGGGGACGCCCGCGACGCCGGGGTCGCCGTCATCTACCAGGAACCGACGCTCTTCCCCGACCTGTCGGTGGCGGAGAACATCTTCGTCGGCCGCCAGCCGCGCCGCTCCTTCGGCCGTGTCGACCACCGGGCGGTGCGCCGATCGGCCGCCGAGCTCTTCGAGCGCCTCGGCGTCGACCTCGACCCCGACCAGCCCGCACGCGGACTGTCCATCGCCGACCAGCAGTTGGTGGAGATCGCCAAGGCGCTCTCCTTCGACGCCCGCGTCCTGATCATGGACGAGCCGACGGCGGCGCTCACCGGCAGCGAGGTCGCCCGGCTCTTCGGTGTCGTCAAGTCGCTGCGCGAGCAGGGCGCCGCCGTGCTCTTCATCTCCCACCGCCTGGAGGAGATCTTTGCGCTGTGCCAGCGGGTCACGACCCTGCGGGACGGTGCCTGGATCGCCAGCGAGCCCGTCGACGGGCTGACCGAGGACGACCTCGTGCGCCGCATGGTGGGCCGCGACCTCGATGAGCTCTACCCCAAGCAGGCCACCGAGATCGGCGATGTCGCCCTGAGCGTGCGGCGGTTGACCCGCGAGGGCGTCTTCACCGACGTCTCCTTCGAGGTCCGCCGCGGCGAGATCGTGGGCCTCGCCGGACTGGTCGGCGCCGGCCGCAGCGAGGTCGCCCGCGCCGTCTTCGGCGTGGACCGCAGGGACGCGGGCGAAGTCGTCGTCAACGGCCGCGCACTGCGCGCCGGGGCGCCGAGCCTGGCCATGGCCGCCGGTCTCGCGCTGGTCCCCGAGGACCGCCGGGCCCAGGGCCTGGTGATGGACATGTCCATCGAGCGCAACATCGGCCTCACCGGCTTCGCCGCCACCTCGAAGGCCGGGCTGATGAGCCGCAGCGCCGAGCGCAGCCGCGCGGTGGACTGGGCGGTGCGGCTCCAGGTGAAGTACGCGCGCCTGGCCGACGTCGTCGGCACCCTGTCCGGCGGCAACCAGCAGAAGGTCGTGCTGGCCAAGTGGCTCGCCACCGCGCCCCAGGTGCTCATCGTGGACGAGCCCACCCGCGGCATCGACGTCGGCACCAAGGCGGAGGTGCACCGGCTGCTGTCCCGGCTCGCCGGCGAGGGAGTCGCCGTCCTGATGATCTCCTCCGACCTGCCGGAGATCCTCGGCATGGCCGACCGCGTCCTGGTGATGCACGAGGGCCGGCTGACGGCCGAGATCCCCCGGTCCGAGGCGACCGAGGAGACCGTGATGGCGGCGGCCACCGGCCGCGCGAGGAGGGTGGCGTGACCGTGACCGCAGACACCGTGCAGCCGGTCGCGGACGACGCGCCGGCCGCGCCCAAGCGCTTTCTGGACCGGGTGCTGAGGCTCCGCGCGCTCGCCGTGCTCGGCGTGCTCGTCGTGATGCTGGCGGCGACCCAGATCTACAACTCCCAGTTCCTGTCCCAGCAGGGCGTCAAGGACCTCCTGCTGAACGCCACCATCCTGGTGCTCGTCGCCATCGGCCAGGCCGTGGTGGTGATCACCCGCAACGTCGACCTGTCGGTCGGCTCCGTCCTCGGCATCTCCGCCTTCGCCGCGGGCAGTTATCTGCAAGGCGGCGGCAATCCGCTGGTCGCCGTGATCCTCGCGGTCGCACTCGGCGTGCTCTTCGGCGCCCTGAACGGCCTTCTGGTGAGCCTCGGTCAGGTCCCGGCCCTGGTGGTCACCCTGGGCACCCTGTACATCATCCGCGGCATCGACTCCATCTGGGTCGGCTCCCGCCAGATCACCGCGGGCGACCTGCCCTCCGGCTTCACCGACTTCGGGCACGACGGCGTGTGGGTGGTCCCGTACCTGGCGCTGCTGACCGTGGCCGTCCTCGTCGCGGTCGGCTACTACCTGCGCAGCTACCGCGGCGGGCGCGACATGTACGCGCTCGGCTCCAGCCCGGAGGCCGCCCGGCTCGCGGGCGTCCCGGTGCGCAAGCGCATCCTGATCGCGTACGTGGTCTGCGGGGCGCTCGCCGGACTCGCCGGCGCGCTGTATCTCGCCCGCTTCGGCAACGTCGACTCCAGCACGGGCAACGGTTACGAACTCACCGTCGTCAGCGCCGTCGTGGTCGGCGGCGTGGCCTTCACCGGCGGCTCGGGCACCGTCTACGGTGCCGCGCTCGGCGCCCTGCTGCTGACCTCGATCAACAGCGTCCTGCCGTCCATCGGTGTCAGCTCGGTCTGGGTGCTGGCCATCGACGGCGTCCTGCTGCTGCTCGCCATCGCCGTCGACCGGATCCTGGCGCTGCGGGTGGCCGGTGTCCTCCGCAAGCGGGCCGCACAGATGAGGAGTGCCCACCATGCCTGAGACCACCAAGGCCGCCGCCCCGGCCCCTGTCCCGGCCGCCGCGCCCGTCACGGCCCACGGCTCCCGCCTCGGCGGCGCGGTCCGCTGGGACACGGCGGTGGGCGCCCTGCTGATCGTGCTGCTGATCTGCTCGTTCTCCTTCGTCGGCAACTTCGGCAACGCACTGAACGTGTCGTTCCTGATCGGCAACACGCTGCCGATCGCGCTCATCGCCCTGCCCATGACCATGCTCGTCGTCTCCGGTGAGATCGACCTGTCCGTCGGTTCGACGGCGGGCCTGTCCGGCGCGGTCATGGGCGCGTTGTGGAACGGCGGCATGGCCATCGAGACGATCATCCCGCTGTGCCTGCTGCTCGGCGCGGTGTGCGGCCTGGTCAACGGCCTGCTCGTGACCCGGCTCGGGCTGCCCTCGCTGGCCGTCACCATCGGCACCCTGGCCGCCTACCGCGGCATCGCGCAGATCGTCCTCGGCGCCGACTCCGTGACCGACTTCCCCCAGCAGTACCTCGACTTCGGCTCCGGCCGGATCGACGGGACCTTCATCCCGTACGCGGCGATCCCCTTCGCCGTCCTGCTGCTGATCGCCGTCGTCGTCCTGCACGCGACGCCCTTCGGCCGCTCGCTGTTCGCGGTGGGCGCCTCCGAGGAGGCGGCCCGGTTCGCGGGCATCCGGGTCAAGCGGGCCAAGCTGGCCATGTTCGTGACCACCGGCGTGGTCTCCTCGCTGACCGGCGTCTTCTGGGCCCTGCACTACGCCAGCGCCCGGTACGACAACGCCACCGGCCTGGAACTGTCCGTCATCGCGGGCGTGCTGCTCGGCGGCATCGACTTCGACGGCGGCAAGGGCACCCTCGGCGGCGCGATCGCCGGCGTGTTCCTGCTCGGCGCGGGCCAGAACGTGATGAGCCTGCTCAACGTCTCCGCGCAGTCCCAGATCGTCGTCACCGGCGTGCTTCTGGTGATCTCCGTCCTCGCTCCGAGGATCGGCCGCCAGATCGCGCAGTCCCGGGCCCGCAGGAGGGCCGCCGACCGGGCACCGGCCGTGCTCGCATCGTCCTGACGTCACCTCACCTCATCGCCGGGGCAGCTCACTTCGCCGCCCCAGCGCTCCTCGGCACGTCCTCCCCCCGCACGTCACCACACCCGTGTTCCGGTACCCGCGTCCGGCAGCGAAAGGATCACCATGTCCAGCAGCACCCTCACCCGTCGTGCCACCGTCGTCCTGGCCCTCACCACGGCGGTCGCCCTCGGCGCGACCGCCTGCGGGGGGACCACCAAGAACTCCTCGAAGGACAGCGGCAGCAGCAGCGGTGCCGCCACCCAGGCCGCGAGCGCCGACCCCAACGCGGCCACCAAGAAGGGCCTGACCGTCGCCTTCCTGCCCAAGCAGGTCAACAACCCTTACTTCACCATCTCCGACAACGGCGGCAAGCAGGCCCTGGAGACGCTCGGCTCCTCGTACAAGGAGGTCGGCACCAGCAGCGGCACCGACACCGCCGGCCAGGTCTCCTACGTCAACACCCTGACCCAGCAGCAGGTGAACGCCATCGCCGTCTCCGCCCAGGACCCGGGCGCCCTGTGCACCGCGCTCAACCAGGCCCGCAAGAACGGCATCAAGGTCGTCACCTACGACTCGGACACCAAGCCCGAGTGCCGCGACCTGTTCGTCTCCCAGGCCAGCTCCGAGGACCTGGGCCGCACCGAGGTGCAGCTGCTCGCCGAGCAGATCGGCTACAAGGGCGAGATCGCGATCCTGTCGGCGGCCCAGACCGCCACGAACCAGAACACCTGGATCGACTTCATGAAGGACGAGCTGAAGGACCCCAAGTACAAGGACGTCAAGCTGGTCAAGGTCGCCTACGGCAACGACGACGCCCAGCAGTCCTTCCAGCAGACCCAGGGCCTGCTGCAGCAGTACCCCAACCTGAAGGGGATCATCTCCCCGACCACGGTCGGCATCAAGGCCGCCGCCCAGTACCTTTCCGGCTCCAAGTACAAGGGCAAGGTCAAGCTGACCGGCCTCGGCACGCCCAACGACATGCGGTCGTACGTCAAGAACGGCACCGTCGAGGCCTTCGAGCTGTGGGACCCGGCCAAGCTCGGCGCGCTCGCCTCGTACGCCGCCGTGGCGCTGGCCTCCGGTCAGATCAGCGGCGCCGAGGGGCAGACCTTCAAGGCCGGGGACATGGGCGACTACACCATCGGCAAGGACGGCGTGGTGGTGCTCGGCAAGCCGACCGTGTTCACCAAGGACAACGTCGACCAGTTCAAGTTCTGAGAGCGCCGGCGTGACGGACAGGGCACGGGCCGTGGGGATCAAGGACGTTGCCCGGGAGGCGGGAGTCTCCGTGGGCACGGTCTCCAATGTGATCAACCGGCCGGACTCGGTTCCCGAGGCGACCCGTGCCCGGGTCCAGCGCGCGATCACCCGCCTCGGGTACGTGCGCAGTGAATCGGCCCGTCAGTTGCGGGCGGGCCGCAGCCGCATCATGGCCCTGCTCGTCCTCGACATGGCGAACCCGTTCTTCGTCGATGTGGCGCGCGGGGCCGAACGGGCCGCCCGGGCGGCGGGGTTGGGCGTGATGGTCTGCAACAGCGCCGAGAGCCCGCAGGAGGAGGCCGCGTACCTGTCGCTCTTCGCGGAGCAGCGGGTGCGCGGCGTCCTGGTGACGCCCGCCGACGCCGGGGCCTCGGGGAACCTGGCCGCCTTCCGGCGCCACCGCATCCCCTTCGTGCTGGTGGACCGGGTCTCGGCGGGCGCCGCCGAATGCTCGGTGTCGGTGGACGACGTGGCCGGCGGCCGGATGGCGCTGGCCCATCTGCTGACGGCCGGGCACCGCCGCATCGCGTACGTCAGCGGGCCCGCCCATCTCCAGCAGGTCCGCGACCGCCGCACGGGCGCCGTGGCCGCGCTCGCCGATGCCGGGGTGCCCGCGGAGACCCTCCGCGAACTGCCCACAGAACGGCTCGACGTGGCCTCCGGCCGCGACGCGGGCCACCGCCTCCTCGGTCTCCCCGAGCGCCCCACCGCCGTCTTCTGCGCCAACGACCTGCTCGCCCTCGGAGTGCTGCAGGCGCTGTACGCGGCGGGGGTGAGCGTGCCCGGCGAGATCTCCATCGTCGGCTACGACGACATCGAGTTCGCGGCGGCGGCCGCCGTGCCGCTGACCTCGGTACGGCAGCCCGCGGCCACCATGGGCGCGATGGCCGCCGGCATGCTCCTGGAGGAGACCGACCCGCAGGGGCGCGAGCACCGGCACCGGCAGGTCGTCCTCCAGCCCGAACTGGTCGTCCGGGACTCCAGCCTGGTCAGACGCTGACGGCTGCGCCGCCGCCCGTTCGCTGCCCGCGCTGCGCCGCGCCCTGACGTCCGCGGTGTCCTTGTCGACATCGACGGCGGCGGCCTGCCGCTGCGCGACGGGCCCGCCAGGGCCGGGGCGTCGAGGACGTCCCGGCCCTGCTGGGATCCTCCGCCTCGCCGAGGAAGAGGGGGAAGGACCTGCGTGAGGAGGCGCGCCGCGCCTCCGAGCAGCACGGCGAGCCGGCCGAGTCCGCCTCCGCCCAGGTGCGCAACGACGCCGAGGCCTACGCCACCGACCGCAAGGCCAAGGCCGAGGACGAGGGCGAGCGCATCGTCGAGAAGGCCAAGGGCGAGGCCGGCCAGATGCGCGCCGACGCGCAGAAGGACGCGCAGGCCAAGCGCGAGGAGGCGGACGCCCTCTTCGAGGAGACCCGTGCCAAGGCGGCGCAGGCCGCGGCCGGGCGGCATGGACTCCGCCGACCCCGGGCGCCTTGTCGCGCACCCGCTCCCGTCGCCGGTCAGCGGGAGCGGGGCTGTCGTGTTGTCGTGCGTCCCACCGGCAGGGCCAGCGTGTACAGCCGCGCCCACTCCAGGCGCGCGCCGGCGACCGGGACGCCCGGGCGGTCGCGGGGGAGGCGGACGCGCAGGGCGCCCGGCCGGATCTCGCAGCGCACGGGCACGGACAGGACGAGCGCCTCGCCGTCGACGCCGGCCTCGATCTCGGGGGCGTCCGCGGTGACGACGAGCTGACGCGTCGTGAAGGCGGTCAGCCCCGGGGCCTGGGGACCCATCAGCAGGGCCGCGGCCTGTGCCGCGTTGTCGACGTCCACCCCGAGCACCCCGAGCGTGCCGGTGTCCAGCCGGTCCCGGCGGCCGAGCCCCGCGGGGTCGCCGGTGCGGTACGGGTTGTTGCTCACCAGGAGGGCCTGCGGCTCGTGGAGCACGGTCGCTCCCGCCCGCGCGGTGAGCTGGGTGCCGGAGCGCCGGGTGAGCAGGTCCGGCAGCATCTCCAGGATGGTGCCGGCCTTGTCGTCCCGATAGGCCGGGCTCTGCACGACCGCCGCGTAGGCGCCGAACGACACGTTGTTGACGAAGGGCCGGCTCGCCACGAAGCCCAGGTCGACGCGGAGCTCCACGCCGTCGGTGAGCGCGTCCAGGCAGGCGGCGGGGTTCTCCCGGTCGAGCCCCAGATCCATCGCGAAGTGGTTGCGGGTGCCCGCGCTGATCACGAGGAAGGGCAGCCCGCGCTCGGCGGCGACCGCCGCGACCAGCGCCTGCGTACCGTCGCCGCCCGCCACGCCGAGCAGGTCCGCGCCCTCGTCGGCGGCCGCGCGGGCGAGGGCCGCCACGTCCTGCGGATGGTCCGGGTCGAGCAGGACCACCCGGGCGCCCAGCGCCTCGGCCTTCTCCTTCAGGCCGAAGCGTCCGACCTTCCCGCCGCCGGACCGGGGGTTCATGATCAGGAACGGGCTGCGCGGCGGGGGCGCGGGCCGCTCGCGGACGCGTCGTTCCGCCTGCCCGGCCCCGTGCATCGCGGCGCGCCCGCAGGTCAGGGCCAGGACCCACAGCGCGATCGAGGTGAGTACCACCCAGAGCAGGTCCGCGTGGGCGTAGTAGAGGAGCACGGCCACCGGCGCCGCGACGGTCAGCGCCACCGCCAGCACCCTGACCGCGCCCCGTCGGCTGAGCACCCACCAGACACCGGCCGCCGTGACCCCGGTGCCGCCCAGGCCCACGGCCACCAGCAGCAGGCTCTTCAGCCCGGCGAGTACGACCGGCAGCGCCAGTGCCGCGGTTCCTGCGGCCAGGGCGAGGCGGGCGAGCCCGCGCGGCGCGCGCGGGGGAGACGGCACGTTCCATCACCCCTTTCAGCGAGCGAGGCGGACCGGATCGCGACCGGCCGGTGACCCCGGGCGGGACCACCGGGCCGCGGGCGTCAGGCGGTGCAGGTCAGTACGCCCGCCGCCTCCTTGGCGGCCAGCACGCGCAGGACGCTGTCGTGCACCCGTGTGCGCACCGCCGGTTCGTGCCGCATGGCGTAGCGGATGCCCTCGGCCATGGCCGGGATGCCCGTCGGCTGCACCGTCAGCGTGAGGTCCCCGCCGGCCCGCAGGAACGCGAGCGCCCGCTTGCCGACGGCGAGGGACTTCGCGGAGGCGGCCTTTCCGAGGTCGTCGGAGATGACGACGCCCTTGAAGCCGAGGTCCTTGCGGAGCATCCCGCCGATGATCACCGAGGAGTACACCGCCTGGTGCGCGGCGTCGATCCGCTTGTACGTCGCCAGGGAGACCATCACCAGCGCGGCACCGGCGGCGATGCCGGCCTTGAACGGGGCGACGTTCGCGCCGGTGCGGGTCAGCGTGGTGTCGGTCACCCCGGCGGTGAGGTCGGTGTTGGCGCGCACGCTGCCCAGTCCGGGGAAGTGCTTGGGCGTCGTGAGCACCTTGGAGCGGGTCCCGCCCTGGACGTAGGCCGTGACATGCGGGGAGACGACGGCGGCCGTCGATCCGAACTGGCGTCCGTACTTGCCGATCGGCGCGTTGGCGGTGCCCAGCGAGGCGGGCACGATGTCGGCGACCGGCGCGAGGTTGACGTTCACCCCGGCGGAGCGCAGTTGGGCCGTCCAGGCCGCGGCCTGCTGCCGCAGGTAGGTGACCGTGTACTTGCCCTGCGTGACTCCGTTCGGGATGGTGGAGAACCCGGGGCCCTTGAGGACCTGGACCTGTCCGCCCTCCTGGTCCGTGGCGATCAGCAGCCCGACCCGCTGCCCCGCGATGGTCTGCCGCATGCCCTGCAACTGGTCCGCGAAGGCCCGGGTCTTCTGCACGCCCACTGTGCTGCGGCCCGCGAGCATCACCGAACCGACGGCGTAGTTCCGCATCGCGTCCAGGTCGGCCTTGGGCGTCGTGGGGAGCTGCGCCGCGCCCATGAAGAGCTGGCCCACCCGCTGGGTGTCGTTCATGGCCGCCTCGACGCGCTGGGCGCACGACGGGGTGCTCGCGGCGGGGGTGGTGGCCGACATCGCACGGGCCGTGCCGGAGGCGTCGGGGGAGCCGTGGGCATCGCAGGCGGCGACGGCGAGAGCGGTGGCGAGGAGCGCGAGGGAGACGCGGCAGGTGAAGTGGCGGGAAATCACATCTACAGCAAATATCCAGAAATGTACACCCTGTCAAACACTCAGCGGCGATCGGGGGACGGCATGACGACGTGGGGCTACGTGGCCGTGGTGGGCCCCGGCGCCGCCGGGGAACGGGATCGCGCGCACGCCCGCCGGGTGGGCGAGCTGCTGGCGCTCAGGGGAGCGGTGGTGGTCTGCGGCGGCCTCGGCGGCGTGATGGAGGCGGTCTGCGAGGGCGCCCGCGCGCACGGCGGCGTCACCGTCGGGCTGCTGCCCGGCCGGGACCGTGCCGCGGGGAACCCGTTCCTGACGGTCTGCCTGCCCACCGGGCTCGGTGAACTGCGCAATGGGCTCGTCGTCGGCGCCGCCGACGCGGTCATCGCCGTCGGCGGGAGCTGGGGCACCCTCAGCGAGGTGGCGCTCGCGATGCGCACCGGCAAGCCCACGGTGGTCCTCGCCGGATGGGACGTCGGGGCGGACCCCGGGGACGGGATCTTCCTGCGGGCGTCGAGCCCCGAGGAAGCGGTCCGGGCGGTCGCGGACGCGCTCGGGAACGGCCCGGGGCGCCCGGCCGAGGGGCGCTGAACTCCCCTTGCCCCAAGCAGAATTGCCCGGAGCGGACCCCTTTGGGGTGAGGCGCGCCTCGGATCAGTGACTGAGTGGCTGTACCACTCCTTGCGGTGGGCGGCCCCCGTGGGCCACCCTGGGCGGGCCCGGTCCGTGCTCCGCTCCCGCATGCCCGTTCCTCCCGCGGTTCGCTCTCCCCCCACTCCGTTCCGTGCCCCTCGCGAGCCCGCGGGGCGGCCGCCGAAGCACCGGTGCGACCCCTCCCTCCCTTCGCCATGCCGTGCTGCCCCGGCACGGTGGCTGACGACCGAACAGGATTCGGAATGTCCCTTTCTCGTCGAAGGATGCTGACGGTGACCGCCGCGAGCGTGGTGGCCGCCGCCGTCGATCTGCGCGGCCCGCTCGGCGTCGCCCTCGCCGCGACGGCGGCCGGCGACAGCGCCGCGTCCGTCCTCACCACCGTCGACCGGATCTTGCAGCGCGGCCCCGACCTCGGCCGCGGCTACCGGGGGATCGCCGCCGGACCCGGCGAACCCCATCTGATCCGGCGGGACCTGACCGCTGTCGCCGCTCCCGTGGTGACCCGGTCGCTGGCCGCCTTCGCCCAGATGTCGGACCTGCACATCGTCGACGACCAGTCACCGCTGCGCGTCGAGTGCCTGGACCGCCTCGCCGACTACGGCCCGCCGCACTACAACTCGTACCCCACGGAATCCGCCTACCGCGCCCACGAGTTCCTGTCGACGCAGACCACCGACGCGATGTGCCGGGCGATCAGACGCACCGGACGCGGCCCGAGAACCGGCGCCCCGCTGGCCTTCACCGTCGTCACCGGCGACGCCGTCGACAACTGCCAGTACAACGAGGCCCGCTGGTACATCGACCTGCTCGACGGCAACAGCGTGCGGCCGGACTCCGGCAACCTCTCCAAGGACGAGAGCGTCGCCGCCGGAGCGTTCGGCGCCGACGTCCACTACTGGCACCCCGAGACCCGGCAGACTCCCCCCGACAACAACGACCTGGCCGGGTTCCCCCTGGTCACCGGGCTTCTCAGCGCAGCCCGGCGGCCCTTCACCGCCACCGGCCTCGGCATGCCCTGGTACGCCGCCTACGGCAACCACGACGGGCTCGTCCAGGGCAACGTCCCGCCCGACACCCTGCCGTTCGACCCGCTGAAGGCCATCGCGACCGGCTCCACCAAGCTGACCAAGGTCGAGGGCGTGCCCGACGTCCTCGACGACGGACCCGGCTACTACGTCGAACTGCTGACGAACATCCTCACCGGTGACTTCACCCTCGCCACGGCGAAGGTCACCGCCGACTCCGCCCGCCGGCTGCTGTCCCGTAGCGAGTTCGTCGCCGAGCACTTCCGTACCACCGGCACCCCCGCGGGCCACGGCTTCACCTCCGGCGCCGACCGCGCCTACTACGCCATACCCTCGGGGCCGGACGACCTCTTCCAGTACCTCGTCCTGGACACCACCAATCCGGGCGGCGGGGCCGACGGCGCGATCGACGAGGACCAGTGGGCGTGGCTGGAGGGGCGGCTCAAGGCCGTCTCCTCCCGTTACGAACTCGCCAACCCGGGCGGCACGGGGCCCGGGACGGTCGTGCAGCAGCCGGGCGTCCGCGACAAGCTCGTCGTGGTCTTCTGCCACCACACGCTCGACTCCATGGACAACACCGACGACGACGCGCCCTACGGCGGCGACGACCTGCGCGCCCTGCTGCTGCGCTTCCCCAATGTGGTCCTGATGGTGGACGGCCACACCCACACCAACACCGTCACCGCCCACCGCCCCGCCTGGCCGTCCTCCCTCAGCGGCGGCTTCTGGGAGGTCAACACCGCCTCGCACATCGACTGGCCGATCCAGAGCCGGATCGTGGAGGTCGCCGAGGGCAACGGCACGCTGTCGATCTTCACCACGATGGTCGACGCCGACGCCCCGGTGTCCTACGGCGGCGACACCGGCTCCCCGGCCGCGCTCGCCTCCCTCGCCCGCGAACTGTCCGTCAACGACATCCAGGCGGTCGCCCGCGGCATCGACAAGCGGCGCGGCACGGTCGACGCGCGTAACACGCAACTGCTCGTCCCGCTGCCCTTCCCGCTCCCCGCCGGCGCCGGCACACCCGCGGCCGACTGGCCGCGACTGCTGCAAGGCCAGAGCGGCAGCCGGGTCAAGGCCGCGCAGTACCTGCTCAACGCGCGCGGGGCGGCGCTGGCGGTGGACGGGGTGTTCGGGACGGCGACGGCGGCCGCGGTGCGGTCCTTCCAGGGCGCTCAGGCACTGCCGGTGGACGGCGTCGTCGGGTCCGCGACCTGGCAGGCGCTCGTCGTGGTGCCGCTGGCCCAGGGCGACACCGGGGTTGCCGTGTCGTCGGCGCAGTCGCTGCTCAACGCGCGCGGGGCGGCGCTCGCGGTGGACGGGGTGTTCGGTACGGCGACGACGGCCGCGGTGCGGTCCTTCCAGGGCGCCCGCTCCCTGCCCGTGGACGGTGCCGTCCGGTCGGCGGGCTGGTTGCAACTGCTCGCGCCGTGAGCCGTGGGGGCGGCACCCCGTCCCGGGTGCCGCCCCCACGGAGCGTGATCAGTGCAGGTGCGAGTGGAGGAAGTCCAGCGTGCTGCGCCAGGCGCGGTCCGCCGACTCGGCGTGGTAGGCCTCGGGACGCTGGTCGTTGAAGAACGCGTGGCCGGCCGGGTAGGTGCGGAAGTCGGCCTCGACACCGCCCTGTTCGCGGATGGCGTCGCGCAGGGCGACCAGGGCGGCCGGCGGGACGCTCTCGTCGGTCTCCCCGAAGTGCCCGAGGACGTCGGCCTTGATGCCGGAGAAGTCGGGCAGATCGCCCTGGATGACACCGTAGAAGGGGACCGCGGCGGTCACCCGGGGGTCGCTCGCCGCCTGGTAGAGCACGAATCCGCCGCCCATGCAGAAGCCGACGGAGCCCACGGTGCTGGAGGTGACCTCGGGACGTCCGAGGAGGTAGTCCACCGCGCCCGACAGCAGCTCGACGCCGCGCGCCACCGGCAGCGCGCGCATCATGCGCAGCGCCTCGCCGGAGTCGTGGGCGACGTTGCCGCCGTACAGGTCGGGGGCGAGGGCGACGAAGCCCTCCTTGGCCAGGCGTTCGGTGACGTCGGCGATGTGGTCGTTCAGGCCCCACCATTCCTGGATCACGATCACGCCCGGACCGTGTCCGGCGGGCGGCAGCGCCAGGTAGCCGTGCGCGGTGGTTCCCGCGCTGGTGAAGGTGACGTTCTGACGGACGGGGGAACCGGTCTGTTGCGGAGTCTCGGCCATGGGATCACGCTATGCCCGGACGCGGGATAGTACAAATTTAAAACAAATGTAAAGCCGAATCCGGTTCACATGGTGACACGGAAGCGAAACCGAAGCGATCCCGAACAAACCGGCGGAAATTCGTCCCCGATTCCCCGTTACGGGGGACCCGGCCGGAGCGTTGTCCGAGCGTACGTCCGATTCGGTCGAGGGGGGACTGCGCATGGGGAAGACGAAGGGCGCCGACGCGCTGGCGCCGGAGGAGGTCTCGGAGTCCGAGCGTCTGCTGTTCGGCGGGCCGCTCCGGTACGACATGGGGTGGAACAAGCACGACGGCTCGTTCCTGGAGCTGGGCCTGCGCGCGATGATCCGGCGACTGCCGCAACTCGTCGCCACCAGCGTCCGCTTGGCGCACCGTGCCGACCCGCGGGCGCTGCGCACGGTCGCCCTGGCCGAGGTGGGCCGCGGCGTCGTCCAGGCGGTCGGCCTGGTCGCGGTCAACGCGGTGCTCGCGCGCGTCCTCGTGCCGGGGGAGACCACCGAGCGGCTGACGGGCGCGGCGCCGGCCCTGGCGGTCGTGGCCGGTGCCGCCCTGGTCGGCGCGCTGCTGCGCTCGGTGTCCACGGCGGGCACCGGCAAACTCGAGCCGACGGTCGAGCGCGTGGCCACCGAGACCTATCTGGAGCGCGTGGCCCGCGTGGAGTTGGCGGCCGTGGAGGACGAGGAGTTCCACAAGCTGCTGGACTCCGCGTCCTGGGGCGCGGCCTCGGCGCGCCGCATGATCATGTTCTGCTCGGAGGTCGTCAACGCCCTCATCTCGCTGGGCGCCGCGGCCGGCGTGCTGGCCGTCCTGCACCCGGCACTGCTGCCGCTGCTGGGGCTGATGACCCTGCCCAGCGCCTGGAGCGCGCTCACCATCGCGCGGCGCCGCTACATCTCGTTCCACAACTTCGTCCAGCACGCCCGCGCCGGGCAGTTGCTCGGCCGGCTGCTCATCGACCGGGAGGCGGCGCCGGAAGTGCGGGTGCACGGCCTCGGACCCTTCCTGCTACGGCACTTCAGGGCCATGGCCGAGACCGGCGAGCAGGAGCAGACCCGGCTCGCCCGGCTGGCCGCCCGCACCGGGCTGACGGCGGCCGCCTGGACCGGGCTCGCCACGGCGGCGACGTACGGCGCGCTCGGCGCGCTGCTGTGGAGCGGGACGATGGCGCTGTCGGTCGCGGGCACCGCGGTCATCGCCATCCGCACCGGCTCCGGTTCCCTGGACCGGCTCGTCGTCCAGCTGGGCTACCTGCACGAGGAGGCGCTGTTCGTCGCCGACCTCGACCGGCTGTGCACCGAGGCCGACCGGCTGGCCATCCCGCCCGGCGGGACCGACCTGCCCGAGCGTGTCGGCGCCATTCACTTCGAGAACGTCACCTTCAGCTACCCCGGCACGGAGAAGGGGCCGGCCCTGTGCGACGTCGACGTCACCATCCCGGCCGGGAAGATCGTCGCCCTCGTCGGCCGCAACGGCAGCGGCAAGACCACCCTCGCCAAGCTGCTGTGCGGGCTGTACGCCCCGGACACCGGACGCGTGCGCTGGGACGGCGTGGACGCCGCCGAGGCCGACCGCCGCCAGATCTTCGACCGCATCGCCCTGGTCTCCCAGGACGCGTGCCGCTGGCCCTTCACCGCCCGCGTCAACGTCGCCATCGGACGCCCCGGCGTCCCCCTCACCGGCGACCGCCTCGACGCCGCCGCCCGCTACTCCGGTGCCGACGAGGTGGTCTCCGCCCTCCCGCACGGCTGGGACACCCTTCTCGCCCGCGGCTACCGCGGCGGCCACGAGATCTCCGGTGGTCAGTGGCAGCGCCTCCAACTCAGCCGCGCCCAGTACCGGGACGCCGAGATCCTGGTGGTGGACGAGCCCACCAGCGCCCTCGACGCCCAGGCCGAACAGCGCGTCTTCGACCTCATCCGCGAGCTCGCCGCCGACGGGCAGACCGTCGTCCTGATCACCCACCGGCTGCACAGCGTCCGGCACGCCGACGAGATCTACGTCCTGGACGGGGGCCGTGTCATCGAGCGCGGCAGCTTCGAGGCGCTGATGGCGGACGGCACGGGGCCCGGCCTGTTCCGGGAGATGTACACGCTCCAGTCCCGGCAGTACGAGCACCCCGAGAGCGCGGTCCCGGCGCAGCGCGTGCAGGCGGGCGCGGAAGCGGGCGTGGAGCCGGGCGCGGAGGCGCTCTGATCTGCCCGGACGGTTCACGGAGGGGGTTGAAGCGTTGGGGGGAACTGGGTGCCCCGATCGGGGTACTCAGTTCCTTATGAGGGGGATCGTTCCCCGTCCAGCGAGGACTCGATCTCCCGCACCACGCGCCACATCGGCGTGCGCCGCCGGGTGATCACCACCACGACGTCGTCCTCGGCCTCCGCCGGTTCCCCGGCCGCGGCGGCGCCCTCGGCGTTCCAGCCGCGGCGCACGTAGTCCAGCGCGTGGTCCACGGCGGCGAAGGCGTCGCCCTCACCGCCGGAACGCAGCCAGGAGCGCAGGCCGTTGTTGTGCGCGGCGACCACGGCGGCGGCGATGACGTCGGCCCGCAGCTTGCCGTCGGGCCGGCCGGCGAAGCGCGCGCCGAGGTACTCCGCGAGCGCCCGCTCGTAGCGCCAGACGACGGACAGTTCGTACGCCCGCAGACCGGGCACCTGCTTGGTGAGGCGGTAGCGCTGCACGGAGAAGGTGGGGTTCTCGGCGTACATGTTCAGCACCAGGCGGGCCGCGTCGCAGGCCTTGGACACCGGCTCGTCGGCGTCCGCGCTCGCGTCCAGGAACTCGGTCATCTCGGCCAGCGCGCGCTCATGGTCGGGAAAGACCACGTCTTCCTTGGAGGGGAAGTAGCGGAAGAACGACCGGCGGCCGACGCCCGCCAGGGCGACGATGTCGTCGATCGTCGTCGCCTCGTAGCCGCGTTCCAGGAAGAGCCGGAAAGCCGCTGCGACGAGCGCGTCCCGCATCGGGGGCTTCGTGGTCATGGTCCAAAAATCTAGCATCGAGGGCTTACGGATGGCACTGAGTGTGCATAATTGAGGGTACTCGATGCCATGGAAGCCGTACGCGGACTGGAGTGACCGATCGTGAGCCAGGATTTCGACCTGTTCCGGACGTCGGAGGAGCACGACATGCTCCGAGACGCGGTGCGTTCGCTCGCGGAGGCGAAGATCGCGCCGTTCGCGGCGGAGGTGGACGAGGCGGGGCGGTTCCCCGAAGAGGCGCGCGAGGCGCTGGAGGCCAACGACCTGCACGCGGTGCACGTGCCGGAGCAGTTCGGCGGTGCGGGTGCGGACGCGCTGTCCACGGTGATCGTCATCGAGGAAGTCGCGCGCGTGTGCGCCTCCTCGTCGCTGATCCCGGCCGTGAACAAGCTCGGCTCGCTGCCGGTGCAGCTGTCGGGCTCGGAGGAACTGAAGGCGAAGTACCTGGGCGCGCTGGCGCGCGGCGAGGGGATGTTCTCGTACTGCCTGTCGGAGCCGGAGGCCGGCTCCGACGCGGCGGGCATGAAGACCCGTGCGGTGCGCGACGGGGACTCCTGGGTGCTCAACGGCGTGAAGCGGTGGATCACCAACGCCGGGGTCTCCGAGTTCTACACGGTGATGGCGGTGACGGACCCCGAGAAGCGCTCCAAGGGGATATCGGCCTTCGTGGTGGAGAAGGGTGACGAGGGCGTGTCCTTCGGCGCCCCGGAGAAGAAGCTCGGCATCAAGGGCTCGCCCACGCGTGAGGTGTACTTCGACAACGTGCGCATCCCCGCGGACCGGATCATCGGCGCGGAGGGCACGGGCTTCGCCACCGCGATGCGGACGCTGGACCACACGCGGGTGACGATCGCGGCGCAGGCGCTCGGGATCGCGCAGGGCGCTCTGGACTACGCCAAGGGCTACGTCAAGGAGCGCAAGCAGTTCGGCAAGGCGATCGCCGAGTTCCAGGGCATCCAGTTCATGCTGGCGGACATGGCGATGAAGCTGGAGGCCGCGCGGCAGCTGACCTACGCGGCGGCGGCGAAGTCCGAGCGGGGCGACGGGGACCTGACCTTCTTCGGCGCGGCGGCGAAGTGCTACGCCTCGGACGCGGCGATGGAGATCACCACGGACGCGGTGCAGTTGCTGGGTGGTTACGGGTACACGCGGGACTACCCGGTGGAGCGGATGATGCGCGACGCGAAGATCACCCAGATCTACGAGGGCACCAACCAGGTCCAGCGCATCGTCATGGCCCGCAACCTGCCGTAATCGGCTAACCGATCGTGTGAAGGGACATCAAGTGAGCTTGAGGATCGTTGTAGCGGTTAAGTACGTGCCCGATGCGACGGGTGATCGTCACTTCGCGGAGGATCTGACGACGGATCGGGACGCGGTGGACGGGCTGCTGTCGGAGTTGGATGAGTATGCGGTGGAGCAGGCGCTGCAGATCGCGGAGGCGTCGGGTGACGCTGAGGTGACGGTGGTGACGGTGGGTCCTGAGGATGCGAAGGACGCGTTGCGCAAGGCGTTGTCGATGGGCGCTGACAAGGCGGTGCATGTCGAGGACGAGGGTCTGCATGGCAGTGATGTGATGGCGACGTCGCTGGTGCTGGCGAAGGCGGTCGAGCATGCGGGGTTCGATCTGGTGGTGACGGGGATGGCGTCGACGGATGGCACGGCGGGTGTGGTGCCGGCGTTGCTGGCGGAGCGGTTGGGGGTGCCGCAGGTGACGTTGCTGTCCGAGGTGAGGGTCGAGGGTGGGACGGTGTCGGGTCGCCGGGATGGTGACACGGCCAGTGAGCAGTTGGAGGCGTCGTTGCCGGCGTTGGTGTCGGTGACGGACCAGTCGGGTGAGGCGCGGTATCCGTCGTTCAAGGGGATCATGGCGGCGAAGAAGAAGCCGGTGGAGTCCTTGGATCTGTCGGATCTGGGGATCGAGGCTCAGCTGGTGGGTCTGGCGGGTGCGTGGACGGTGGTGGATGAGGCGGCGGCGCGTCCGGCGCGGACTGCCGGTGTGATCGTGAAGGACGAGGGCGAGGGCGGCAAGCAGCTCGCGGAGTTCCTCGCGGGCCAGAAGTTCATCTGAGCAGTCTTCGTAGTCTTCGTTCTCCGATCCGCTGGGAGTTTTTCTGATGGGTGAAGTTCTGGTCTATGTGGACCATGTGGATGGTGCGGTCCGTAAGCCGACGCTGGAGTTGCTGACGATTGCGCGTCGGCTGGGTGAGCCGGTGGCGGTGGCTCTGGGTGCTGGTGCCGGGGCGACTGCTTCGGTGTTGGGTGAGCATGGTGCGACGCGTGTGCTGACCGCGGAGGCGGGTGAGTTCGCGGAGTATTTGGTGGTGCCGAAGGTGGATGCGTTGGAGGCGGCTGCCAAGGTGGTGGGCCCGGTGGCGGTTTTGGTGCCGACGTCGGGTGAGGGCAAGGAGATCGCGGCGCGGCTGGCGTTGCGGCTGGGTTCGGGTCTGATCACGGACGCGGTGGATGTGGTGGCGGGTGCGGAGGGTCCGGTGGCTACGCAGTCGGCGTTCGCGGCGTCGTTCACGACGAAGTCGCGGGTGACGACCGGGGTGCCGGTGATCACGGTGAAGCCGAACTCGGCTCCGGTGGAGGCGGCTGCGGCCGCGGGTGTGGTGGAGGCGCTGGAGGTCACGTTCGGTGCGTTGGCGACGGGGACGCGGGTGGTGTCGCGGACGCCGCGGGAGGCGACGGGTCGTCCGGATCTGACGGAGGCGGCGATCGTGGTTTCCGGTGGCCGGGGTGTCAATGGTGCGGAGAACTTCGCGGTGATCGAGGCGTTGGCTGATTCGCTGGGTGCGGCGGTGGGTGCGTCGCGTGCTGCGGTGGATGCGGGCTGGTATCCGCACAGCAATCAGGTGGGTCAGACGGGTAAGTCGGTGTCGCCGCAGTTGTATGTGGCGGCGGGTATTTCGGGTGCGATTCAGCACCGGGCGGGGATGCAGACGTCGAAGACGATTGTGGCGGTCAACAAGGACCCGGAGGCGCCGATCTTCGAGTTGGTCGACTACGGCGTGGTCGGTGACCTGTTCGCTGTGGTGCCGCAGTTGACCGAGGAGGTCACCGCCCGCAAGGGCTGACCCCGACGGCCACTCGTATGGAGCCCCGCCGTGCCGCAAGGCACCGCGGGGCTCCATACGTATGACCGAGGTCACATGGAACGCGCGCGCGGGTCCGGACAGTACAGGGAGTGATATCGCGATCCCTCGCCGGGAACACCACGCAACGCGCCGCCCGCCCGCTCGTGCCCGCACCTCGTACGGCCGCCTCCGCGTCCGTCCCCGCGCCGCGCCGTGGCGGGGCGGGCAAAGGCCATGAGTGGCGGCCGGACATCCAGGGGCTGCGGGCCGTCGCGGTCACGATGGTGGTCCTGGCGCACTCCGAAGTGCCGCGCTTGGCAGGCGGTTACGTCGGCGTGGACGTGTTCTTCGTGATATCCGGCTTCCTCATCACCTCCCTGCTCCTGAGGGAACTGCTCACCACCGGCACCGTCTCCCTGCGGGCCTTCTACGCCCGCCGGGCGCTGCGCCTGCTGCCCGCGTCCACGATCGTCGTCCTCGCGACGCTGGCCGGCGCCTGGCTGTTCCTGTCGAAGATCCGCTTCACCGAGTACGCCGGTGACGCGCTCGGCAGCTCGCTGTACGCGATCAACCTCCGGCTGGCGGTCAACGGCACGGACTACCTCGCCCAGGGCGCCCCGCCCTCGCCCTTCCAGCACTTCTGGTCACTGGCGGTGGAGGAGCAGTTCTACCTGCTGTGGCCGCTGCTCCTGCTGGCCGGCGCGCGCTTCGCCCGGCGCCGGCGCCAACTGGCCCTGCCCTTGGTCGCCCTCTGCCTGGTGTCGTTCGGGCTGAGCGTGTGGACGACGCAGGGCTCGCCCCCCTGGGCGTACTTCGGCTTCCACACCCGTGCCTGGGAGCTCGGCGCCGGCGCGCTGACGGCGGTGGCCGCGGTCCGGCTGCGGCGGCTGCCCGCGCGATGGGCGGCGCCGATGACGTGGGCGGGGCTGGGCGGTGTCCTGGTGTCCGCGGTGGCGTTCGACGACAACACGCCCTTCCCTGGCTACCACGCCCTGCTGCCGGTGCTGGGGGCCGTACTCGTCCTGGCGGGCGGCTGCGCGCGGACGCCGTCGTGGGGCGCCCGCGCACTGCTCGCCCGGCGGCCGTTGACGTGGCTGGGCGGGCTCTCGTACGGCTGGTACCTGTGGCACTGGCCGCTGCTGGTCATCGGCCCGGTGGCGCTGGGGGTGACCGCGGGGCCGCTCCTCGCGCTCGGCCTGAGCGCGGTTGCCCTGCTTCTGGCGTGGCTGACGCTCCGGCTGGTCGAGAACCGGGTGCGTTTCCACACCGCGTTGCACCGCCGGCCCGGCCGCGGCCTCGCGATCGGTGCCGCTCTGACGACGGGCGCCGTGGTGACGACCCTGGTCGCGGCGGTCTTCCCGCCCGCCGTCGACTCCGGCGCGCCCGCCGCGGCCCTGAAGAGCGCGCTCACCGCGGCCCCCGACCCCGGCGCGCGACTCTCGGGGCTGCTGGAGTCCGCCGCGACGAGTGTGCCGAGCAATCTGCGTCCGGCGCTGGGGGACATCACGTCCCGGAGGTCGGCCGTCTACAGGGACGGTTGCCACCTCGACTTCGGCAGCACCGCGACACCGCCGTGCGTGTACGGCGACCCCTCCGCCGACCGCACCGTGGTCCTGTTCGGCGACTCCCACGCGGCGCAGTGGTTCCCCGCGCTGGACCGGCTCGCCAAGACCCGCCACTGGAAGCTGGTCTCGCTGACCAAGGCCTCCTGCAAGGTGGCCGAGGTGACCACCCTCAACCGGGCCAAGCCGTACAGCGCCTGCGACCGGTGGCGCGCCAAGGCCGTCGCCCGCATCAACGCGCTGCACCCCGCCCTGGTCGTCGCCTCCTCCTCCGACGCCGGCATCCCGGTCCGGCCGGCGGACGACCCGCTGCGGCAGTGGACCGCCGGATTCGAGGCGACGTACCGCGCGCTGGCGAAGAACGGCACCCGTGTCACGGCCCTCCTCGACACACCGTGGCCCCGGGACGACGCGGTCGACTGCGCGGCCGCCCACCCCCTGGACCTCGACAACTGCACCAACCACCTGCCCGGCGCGGTCCGCGACCCGGCCCGCGGCGCGGCGATCCGGGCGGCCGCGGGCGCGACCGGGGCGACCGTCCTCGACCCCACCCCCTGGTTCTGCACGGCCTCCGGCGCCTGCCCGGTCGTCGTGGGCGACGTCTTCGTCTATCGCGACGAGAGCCACATGGCCGACGACTACGCCGAGGCCCTGGCCCCCGTCCTCGGCGACCGCCTGCCCCTGCCTCCGCGGTAGGGCCGGCCGGTCGCACGCGCGGGGACGACTACCGGGGTCTCCTGGTCGGTTCCGCAGGGTCGGTGCGGCCCGCGCCCGGCCGTGCCGCCGACGCGTCGGCGCTCCAGCTGGCGAGCAGTTTCCAGGCGTCCTGGGAGGCCCGGTCCTGCGCCGGCAGGTACATGAAAAGGGTCTGGTCGGTGTCGCCGGGCATGGTGAACGCCTGGTAGTCGATGGTCAGGTCGCCGACCACCGGATGGTGGAGGGGCTTCTGCCCATGGGTGCGGTCGAAGACCTTGTGGTCGGGCCACCAGCGGCGGAAGTGATCGCTTTTCATCGCCAGTTCGCCGACTAGCTCGGCGGTGCGGGTGTCCTGCGGGTGGCGGCCGGCGTCGAGGCGCAGGACGGCCGTCATCTCCTCCGCCACCTGTTCCCAGCGCGGGTACAGGGAGCGGGGCGCGTCGTCCAGCAGGATCCAGCGGGTGAGGTTGCGCTCGCGTGCGGGCATGGCGTCGAAGTCGGTCATCAGGGCGCGGCAGAGGTGGTTGGTCGCCAGTACATCGGTGCGGCGCCCCAGGATGAAGCCGGCCTGGTCGGTGAAGGAGTCCAGGAACCGGCGCAGCGCGGGCCGGACGCGTTGCACGGCCGGCGCCGTACGGCGGTCCTTGCCGGGTCTGGGCCCGGCGAGGTCGAAGAGGTGGGCGCGTTCGGCGGCGTCGAGCCGCAACGCCGTGGCCACGGCCTCCAGCACTCCGGTGGAGGGACTGATCTGCCGCCCCTGTTCCAGACGCGTGTAGTAGTCGGTGCTCACCCCGGCGAGCTGGGCGACCTCTTCCCTGCGCAGCCCCGGCACCCGCCGGTAGGCGCCGCGCTCGGGCAGCCCTGCCGACTCGGGCGTGATGCGGCCACGGCACCGGCGCAGGAACTCGCTGAGATCGACGTTTCGGGACATGCCCCCATTCTCCCTCCGGGGCGTCGCGGGGGCGCCCGGGCAGGGTGGGTCGCTCCGTCCTAGGCAGCCGTTTCCCTCGCAGGTCAGGGCCGGAAAGCGGGGCCGGGAGCCGGGGGTGCGGGTGGTGTCCTGGATTGCGTGGCCGGAGGCGGCATCGGTGCTCGCGACCGAACGGCCTTCCCGCGCCCCGTGTTTCCCTCCCCCGCTGCGACAACCAGACCGAAGAAAGTGAGAGCCGAGATGGCCAGGATCCTGATGGTGCTGTCGGGCGTCGACTACTGGACGCTGACCGATGGCAGTAGGCACCCCAGCGGCTACTGGGCCGAGGAGTTCGTGGTCCCGCACCGCATCCTGACCCAGGCCGGATTCACCGTCGACATCGCCGCCCCGGTGGGCGGCATGCCGGCCGCCGACCCCGTGAGCCTGCGGGACGACGTCGCCGGGCCCGAGGCGGACGCCTTCGCCGCCTACATCGAGGCGGCGGCCGCGGAGCTCGTCAACCCCATGGCGCTGTCCGACGTCGACACGGCCGACTACGACGCGATCTTCATTCCCGGCGGGCACGGCCCCATGGAGGACCTTGCCCACGACCCCGACCTCGGCCGCGTCCTCATCGAGGCCGACGCCGCGGGGAAGATCATCGCCCCCGTGTGCCACGGCCCGGCCGCGCTGCTGTCGGCGAACCTGCCGGGCGGCCGCTGGCTCTTCGCCGGGCGCACCCTGACCGTGTTCACCAACGAGGAGGAGCGGATCAACGGAACCGCCGACCATGCCCCATGGCTGGTGGAGACCGTCCTCACGGCACGCGGGGCCACCGTCCGCTCTGCCGGTACCCCCTGGGAGGCGCACGTCGTCATCGACGGCAACCTTTACTCCGGCCAGAACCCCGCCTCCAGCAAGCCGCTGGCCGAGCGGCTCGTCGCCGCGCTCACGGACCACTGACCCGACGGCACCCGGCCCGCGCCGGGCCCGGTGCCGGCCTTCGAGCCCCGGCGGTCTCCCGCCCGGCCCTTGCG
>NZ_JBHXSO010000066.1:0-24624 GCF_042714775.1 Streptomyces sp. NPDC058691
GCACATCGCTGCGCGATGTGCAAGTGAGAGCCCCCTGCTTCGCAGGGGGCGGCCGCCTCACTGCGCTCAGCGGTACGGCCCGCTTCGCGGGCCGTGAACCCCCGCACTTCGTGCGGGGGTTGCCTCACTTTGTTCGGCCGGCCCTTCGGGCCGTAGTGGGGCTTCCGCTTCGCTCAGCCCCACTACGGGCACTGACGTGCCCTCAAGGTCAGCCTCGCTTCGCTCCCCTGACTGGCCTTCGGCTTCGCCTCCGGCCTAGGCCCGCTATCGCGGGCCAACTGGCTGGAAGGGGCGGGTGGGGGGCTTGCCTGGCCGGTTCAGAATTCGCGGTCGATACCCGTGACCGCGGCCGGCCCCAGGGGCGCGTCCTGCTCGGTGAAGCCACTGTCACGGAGGGCGGTGGTGACCAGGCGCACGGCTTGCGTTTCGGCTTCGGTGTGACCGCCGGCCTCAACTTCGAGGCGTACGGAGAATGCGTTGCCGTCGTCCTGGAGGGTGAGGAGGCTCAGTTCCTCGCTTTCGCCGAGGTCGGTGTTCTTCGGGTCTCGTGGCCGTAGCTTCTGTTCGAGTTCGGAGCGCTGGGTGTCGTTGATGCCGTGTACGAAGGTGCCGGGCACAGTGATGACGTAGGTGGTCACGGGGGTCTCCAGGGGGTTCGGTGTCCGGGCAGGGTGCTGGGCTGCCTTTTCTGGGTGCCCCGGATGAGGGTTTTGATTCTCTGATTCCCCCGGTGGGGGGAAGATGACGTTTCCGCGGGGCGGGGTGCAGGGTTCATCTGCATCAGTTGGAATCTCTATGTAGGGTTGGTGGAATCATGGCATACCCGGGTGGGTGGGTCAGGTCCTTTGAGGCGGCGGTTGTCTGTGCGTGAATTAAGCGGTCCTGCAGATGTGGCCCGGGGCGCGGTCTGCCCGGAGGCTGAAGGGATGTCTGTCGCGGAAATATCGGAAAGGGTCGATGCGGCCTACCGGCTCGTACAGGGAGCTGCGGAGGGGTCTCCGTTGCCGTATGAGGGGGTTTTCCGGGCGGTGTCGGTGCTGCGGGCCAAGGCTGCGGAGTGGCGGCGTATTGGCGACCTGGTGGAGCAGCGAGGTCTGGCGGTGTACTCGGTGCGGGCTGATCCCGTGTATCTGCGCTGGCAGATGGAGCGTGATGCTGCCGTGGGCGAGGCGCGGCGGCGGTTTCGTGCGGCGCGGGAGGATTTGCATCGGGCGCGTGAGGATCGGGAGCAGGGGCTGGTGGTGTCGTTGGGTGGTGAGGCCGGCAGGCGGGTGCGGGAGTGGGCGGGCCGGTACGGTGTCACGCCCGGGCGTCTCTTGGATGAGTTGGTGGAGCAGGCGCGGGTGGACGAGGCGGGTCAATTGGTGGTCGTGGCGTTCATGCCGTCTTTTGAGGAGGGGCGGGCGTGAGTTTTGTGCGGCTGCGTGAGCACCAGGTCGAGGCGAATTCCCGTGTCCGTGAATGGGTGGGATTTCCTGCACGTTCTGCGGTTCCCGCTGAGGGGGCGCGGGCCACGCTGGTGTCCGCCACCGGGTCGGGTAAGACGATCACGGCGGCTGTGGCTGCGCTGGACCTGTTCCGGGACGGCCGGATCCTGGTCATGGTGCCCACCCTGGATCTGCTGGTGCAGACGGCTGAGGCGTGGCGCCGGGTCGGGCACCGGGGGCCCATGGTCGGCGTGTGCTCGCTGGAAGGCGACGAGGTCCTGGAGCAGCTGCAGGTGCGGACCACCACGAACCCGATCCAGCTGGCGCTGTGGGCCGGGTCCGGGCCAGTGATCGTGTTCGCCACCTACGCGTCCCTGGTCGACCGCGAGGACCCCGAGGACGTCACAGGTCGTGGACGGGTGCGAGGGCCGCTCGAGGCGGCACTGGCCGGCGGGCAGCGCCTGTACGGGCAGCAGCTGGCCCCGTTCGACCTCGCGATCCTCGACGAGGCGCACGGTACAGCTGGGGACCTCGGGCGGCCGTGGGCCGCGATCCACGACAACACCCGCATCCCCGTCGCCTACCGGCTGTACCTGACGGCGACGCCGCGGATCCTGGCCGCGCCGCGGCCCCCCGTCGGCAAGGACGGGGCCGAGCTGGAGATCGCCTCCATGGTCTCCGACCCGGCCGGCCGCTACGGCGAGTGGATCTTCGAGCTGGGGCTGTCGGAGGCGGTCGAGCGGGGCATCCTCGCCGGCTTCGAGATCGACGTCCTGGAGATCCAGGCCCCCGACCTCACTCTGGGAGCCTCCGAGGAGGCAATGCGGGGCCGACGCCTCGCGCTGCTGCAGACAGCCCTGCTGGAACACTCCGCCGCCCACAACCTCCGCACGGTCATGACGTTCCACCAGCGCGTCGAGGAAGCCGCCGCGTTCGCCGCCAAGCTCCCGGAAACCGCAGCCGAGCTCTATGGGAGCGAGCCATCCGAACACGCCCTGGCCGAAGCCGGCTCACTACCGGCGTCGTCGATCGACGCCCGCTTCTACGACCTCGCCCCGCACCGCCACGTCCCCCCGGACCGGGTCTGGGCGCAGTGGCTTTGCGGGGACCACCTGGTGGCGGAACGGCGTGAGGTGCTCCGGCAGTTCGCCAACGGCACCGACGCACAGGGCAGGCGGGTGCACCGGGCGTTCCTCGCCAGCGTCCGGGTCCTCGGCGAAGGCGTCGACATCGTCGGCGAGCGGGGCGTCGAAGCCATCTGCTTCGCCGACACCCGCGGCTCCCAGGTCGAAATCGTCCAGAACATCGGCCGCGCCCTCAGGCCCAACCCCGACAGCCGAGCGAAGATCGCCCGCATCATCGTGCCCGTCTTCCTGGAACCAGGGGAAGACCCGGACAACATGATCGCCTCAACCTCATTCCGACCCCTAGTCGCCGTACTCCAAGGCCTGCGCTCACACTCGGAGCACCTCGTCGAGCAACTCGCCAACCGGGCGCTGAGCAGCGGACCGCGGACAGTCCACGTCCAGCGAGACGCCGAGGGCCGCATCATCGACGTCGGCAACAACACGACCGGCAGCACAGCCGGCGAGGGCCAGGGCACCGCGGGGGGCGGAACGAGGGCGGGGGGCGCGGTGGAGTCGGCGCTGCTGAACTTCGCCACCCCACGCGACCCTGCCACCATCGCCGCGTTCCTGCGCACACGTGTCTACCGGCCCGAATCCCTGGTCTGGCTCGAGGGCTACCAAGCCCTCCGCCGCTGGCGTACCGAACACGGCATCACGGGGCTGCACGCCGTCCCCTACGACACCGAGGTCAAATTGGGGGTCACCAGGTTTCCGCTGGGCAGGTGGGTCAACCAGCAACGCCGCGCGCTCCGGGCCGGGGAGCTGGAAGAACGGCGCAGGAAGCTTCTGGACGAGCCGGAAGCGGGCATGGTGTGGGAACCCGGCGACCAAGCCTGGGAGATCAAGCTTGCGGCGTTCCGCTCATTCCACCGAGCTCACGGGCATCTGGCCCCCAGGCAGGACGCCGTGTGGGGCGAAGCCTTCGTCGACGGAGTCAGGCCGGTGCCGATCGGGCAGCACCTGGCCAACCTCCGCCGCCAGGGCGGGCTCGGCAAAGACCCCGTACGGGCAGCGGACCGCGCGGCGCAGCTGGCCGCCATCGACCCCGACTGGGACTGCGCCTGGCCCCTGGACTGGCAACGCCACTACGCCGTCCTTCGCGACCTCGCCGAAACCGAGCCCGACCACTCAGTGGCCGGCATCCACCCCGGCGTCACCTTCAACGGAGATGATCTTGGGGCATTCATCACCCGTCAATCGCGGGACTGGGCGCAGCTCAGCGACGAACAGCAGCAGCGGCTCACCGCACTCGATATCAGGCCCGCCCCGCCGAGCGAGCGCGCGGCGCCGAAGGGCACAGCGCAGGGACCAGGCAAGGCGCAGCAGGCGTTCCAGCGTGGTCTGGTAGCACTCGCCCAGTACATCGCCCGCGAAGGCCACCACCGCGTTCCCAGAGCCCACACAGAGCCGATCACGGTCGCCTCGGACGGAGGACCGGCGCAGGAGGTGCCGGTAAAACTGGGCGTGTTCCTGAGCAACCACAAAACCCGGCGCGACCGGCTCAACGCCCAGCAGCGCGCCGCGCTCGCCGCACTGGGGGTGGAGTGGGCGTGAAAACTCACGCTGCGTGTGACGAGGTCGGCGGTTGGGGTTGGGCGCACGCGGCGCAAAGCTAAGCACGCTCTCGTCGGCCTTATCGATGTCGTGAACCGGGACATCGCCCCGCGTCAGCCGTTTGACGCTTCCTCGGGCAGTGGTCCCAGCGCCTCGCATCATGATGATGGCGGAACGACCGCTGCCTTCTTGCTTGAGACGCGTCCGACGCGTTGGCGTCGGACAATCAGTCCGAAGAATGGATCCGCCCCTCCGGGGGCGTAAACGAGGAGCGCTATCGGGCCGTCGCTCGTCTGGGCGGTCGCATGCATGGCAGCAACGTCTGTTTGGCTCGGTCCGGACGGAACGGGATGGCTGTGCCATTCGCCGACATAGCCGGTTGGATCGTCATCCGCTCGCTGGGTCAGAAACGCTGCGAGGAGGGCGTTTGCCCTGACGTCGTCGCGCACGTACCTGTGGGTGGACGCTCCTTCTCCGTCGATAACCAGGGCGTGAGTGACAAGGACGTTGGCGTCTTCCCGGTAGCCGAGGAGGAGGCCACCCGTCTCCACGGGTAGACGGTCCGCGGTCGCGGACGTGATGACCTCGTATGCCTCAGGGCACAGCTCGATCCGTACAGCCGGCCGAGTCACTGATAGCTCATTTCCGATGAGGGCTGGAAATGGCGTGGCGCACTTCTCCAGCAGGATGGAGGGGGCGGTCGACGAGGAGGCCGATGGCGTGGCGAACCGTTGCCGCTGCTGCCTCCACCACCGCATAGGGCGGCGCCGGGGATATCGGGCTTCCGCAGCCTGCTTCGAACAGTTGCGGCGCCTTGCTGTCGGCTTTGAGCGTCGATGGTGGCAGTGTGGCCGCGTCGCCGAGCGGTGGCAGCACGTCGATCCGATAGGTCCTGCCGTCGTTTTGAAGTGCCGCTGAGAGGACGCGTGTGCCCAGTGACTGGGCGCTCACGTGGAGGAGGGCGGTGGTAGTGAAGTCGGCGGTGGCGTTCACGACGAGGTCGTGCTTCCTCAGATGGCCGACGGCATCGGCGCCTGAAGTAAGTGGGCAATCGATGACACCGATGTCGTTGACCAGTGTCTCGTTGTATCTGACAAGGTGCTGCTTGACTGCCTCGACTTTTGACAGTCCGACCGCGTCAGGCCCCACGAGATGGCGGACGAGGTTTCCTGGCATGACGACATCGCCGTCAATGAGGGTGAGTTGGCGGACACCTGAGCGCACGAGCATGTCGGCGATGAACGAGCCCAAAGCACCGACGCCGACGACCGCGACCCTACAGCCACGCAGTTCGGGAGCGACGAGGCCTGCGCGAGCCGACCTGGCTGCCTCGGTGTCTGCGCCCGAGCGCAGACGCGCGACAGCGGTCTCGCCGTCCTTCTTGGGCGCTACTTCCACCACGATCGCACCGTCGTGGATGCCGCGTCGGTACCTCAGGACGACAACCGCGACCGAGCGCTGACGAATTCTGCGGTCCAGGTCCGGGCTCGAATCGATCCGTGCGGAGATGTCTGCCCAGGTTCGCGGCGGCACGTCCACCTCGCCAAGATCGGCGACGTATCCGAAGCGGTCCTTGCTGTGCTCGAGAGCCTTCCTAGGACGGGTGCCGTGCCTGATCCGCATAGTTCCGTTCCTGGACGGGCTGAATCGCACCAAGCGGTTAAGGTACTGGTCGAGGTCGTCGTAGAGGTAGAGCCTCCGGTCCGCGGACGGCTGGAAGTACCGGTCCAGATCTAGGTCAGGGCGATCGCCTGTCCACCCGGTGTCCGCGTGCTCGAACCACGCTGTGACGTGTTCGAGAAACGCAGGTGCCTCCGTCCACCACAGCCGGTCGTGATCGTCTTCGGCGATCAGGCACAGAGTGCCGTCTGGTTCGCGGTGCCAGGACCAAGGCACCGCATCGTGATCGACCGGCACAACCCGCGGTGGACGGAACGGGAAGCGGGGCGGCAGGCCAATCACCACGCGGGTCGTGCCCGCCGCATGCGGGACCGGTCCCTGCCATCCCGCTTCGACCTCGCTGAACCCGGCGCGTATCAAGCCTTCCTCGAAGTGCTGTCGCGAGTAAGCGACATATTCGTTGAAACTGTTGGAACTCACCCAAAAGTCCTCGCGCCGGCCGGTACGACGCGGGCACCGGGCGAGATCGCGGATGCACGCTTGCTTCCATCCTCGTTGAAACCGGGCGGCATCGGGAACACCGTTTCTCCATCCCCGTTCTCTCCCAGCAGCTTCCGAAATGCCAGCGCAGCCTTGCCCGCGTCCTCCTGATCGAGCGCAGCCTCTGCCGACGCGGCGGCGTCCGCGAACCGCGTACGTGCAGCGTCCAGTTCGTCGTCGGTCGCACGGATGCGGATAGTCTGGCCGAGCAGTGTTGGATCTGCCACCGCGATGCCGTAGGCCACGAAGTCACTTACGATCTTGCTGACCTCCCGGAGCGCGGAGACGTAGTATTCAGCCTGATCGTTCCCCGAGACTGCGCCGGAGGCGAACGCCTGGTAAGCCGCCATCTCGATGAAGAATCCGCCGGGCTTCTTCTTACCGAGCAAGGCGCGACGAGTCTGACGAAGCAGCTTGACGGTCGGTACGTAGAAACCGTCATGGTCCGCATTCATCGCGCTCGACAGCGCGGTCAGTCCGTCAGGGTTGGTGCGAACCCACGCGTCCGTATCGCCTTTCTGCGGGATCTCCCACGTTCCGTCACCGTACGGACGGGCCGGCACCGCGTCGACGTAGAGGTCGTACTGGGGGAAGGAGACCTGCAGGCTCCGGTCCTGCCGTTTAGTACGCCGGTGCCCATCGGAATCGGTGCCGAACTCCGCGTGCAGGACCTTGAAGAACTTGTCGAGGATGTCCTTCGACGTGACGTCCGTTGGCACATCGGCAAGGCGTACGAACACGTCGACGTCCTTGATCCTGCGGATCGATACGTTGCGCTTGTAGGAGCCGATCAACACCGGGCTGACACCGTACTCGGCAAGCTTCATGTCTGCTTCGAGGGCGTCGCGGACGAGGCGATGAGCCTCTGGGGCGTTGGTCTTGTCGTCACCGGGCTCGATGGAGCTCAGCGCATCCTTGAACTGCTGCTTGAGGTGAGCCATCGGGCCCTCCGATCCTAGTTGTACTGCATTGGGCAGCGCAAAGCATGACTCACACCACCGAGGGCCCGGCGGGCCGGGAGAAGGCCGGCGACTCCGTTGAGGGCTGTCGGGAACGCGTCGAGGAACTCTCCAGTCCCATGCGTTATGCCTCCTCGGGCGCGTCGTCCAGCCCGAGTGAACGCCGCGACCGGCCGGTTCCCAGGTGGGAGCTCGGCGGCCGCAGACAGACATCTATGACTGCTCGTCCACCAGAGTAGGTCCACCCACCGACAACCCTTCCCGCACCAGGATTAGCTGATCGTTGACGGCAGCGTTCATGCGCATCGGAACCGCGTGCTTTGTGCAGGTGGTGGCACCCTCGCGGCTGCCGCCTCATGTTGAGGACCCGCCAGGATCGGGCCCCGGGGGCCGATACGGGCCTCGCCCGACGGCAGGAGGACGATGAGGTGGAAGGCCGGGGAAAACGCACTCCGCGATCTTCGGCGTCTACGGACACACAGCGGGACACTGCAGAGGCAATCACGACCGGAGGGTGGAGGCACGTGTGAGGTGGCTTGGGCAGCTGAGGCGGTTGCTGCTTTCCCGGGAAGGCGGCGGCACCGTCCTGATGGCCTCTTCCACGGCCGTCGCGCTCGGTGTCGTACCAAGCATCCTGGAGCAGTGGACCACGAGGCAGTGGGTGCTTGTCGTGGTGTTCGCTGGCGCTCTCGCCCTGGTGCTGGCGGGGTGGGTATTGCAGCGCCCCCGTGGGCTCGGCGTGGTGGTGAGTCTGTACCCGGCGGACCGCACGCAGGCTTCCCGGGTAGCGGCGCTGAAGAACGCATCCCGCACCGCGCACAGTGCAACGCTGGTCGTCGATCGCGCGGTCCTGTGGCCCGGCGAGTTCCCTGTGCAAGGCCGTTCCGATGTCGCTGACTTCGTGGCCAGGCTCATCGATGCGCAGATTGAGGAGTTGCGAGCGGGCGGTAGAGCGGAGCCCGAGGTCGCACTGTACGTGCTCGCTCATCTGCAGGACGGGTTCCTTCTGGGCCGACGGCTGGCCGACGATATACAGCTGTCGCTGACAGTGATGCATCTATCGCAGCAGGCCGGGCGCTCTGTGATCCCTGGAGTCGAAATTGGCAGCTCGCTGCGTGCTGCGCTCACTCCCCCGCAGCGCACGCAGGTCACCAGACTCCTGGCGACCCCCACACGCGACAGTCCGCAGCTCGTGGAAGTTCCCGCCGCAGCCGGAGCGCGACGTCACCGGATCGCGCTGATCGTACGCCTGGCGTCGGCCAGCTCCATGGTCGATGACGCACGCCATGTGGCAGTGACTGGGCAGGATTCCTACGGGCCGTGGCACCACACCGGCTACCGCCTCCCGCCCGCGGGCCCCGGCAGCACGGAGGGTCCGTGCGGCGCCTATCTCATCATCGATACCGGCAACGCGTACCTTCCCGACGACTCTGGTGTCTACGCCGCGGTGACCACGTATATCTGGGAGTGCTGGCAGGCTGCGCGACAGGAGTGGGCGCAGCGGCTCGGCGGCACCACCGCGGTGGAGGGGCTGTTGTTCTTCCACGGCCCGCTGCCGGTCGCTGTCGCCCTGGGCTGGCTGACGGCCCGTGATCGGATATCTCTGGTCCACCACGACCTGCGGCTGGCACAGGGCACGGCCCCGCCATCGCCAGCGGGTTCGTAGTGGTTGTGGCGGGTCCTCATGCGTCGATGACGAATGCCTTCTCGTACATCTGGTGTGCGTTGACGTCCTCGTACACGGTGGTGGGGCGTAGTCGGTTCCACCGGTTGCCCAGCAGCAGGGACAGGCCCATGGGGCCGGCCTGGAAGAGGTGGATCGCGGGGTGAGCGCGGCAGGCACGGCGCAGGTGCTCCCGGATGCCGACGGCGAGGGCGTTGGCCGTTGCTGCATCCGGGATGGAGTTGTCCTTGGTCCCGCCGGGGGGCCGCAGCACCAGCAGTCGGGAGACAGGGATCTGCTGCTCTAGCAGGAAGTCCAGCACGTCCTGAGCAGGGTCGGTGGCGACCGCGATGGCGACAGCGAGGTCGGGCCCGAGATTTAGGGCGTGCTCGTCGACGGCTGGCGGTAGCGGGGCCTCGTAAGGCTCGGCAGACGACCACAGCTGGCCGCGCTGGACAACGGCCAGGTCAGCGCCGGCCACCATTCGAAAGGCCGTGCCGACCGCAAACGCGGGAGCCAGACGCAGGCTGCCGGTCAGTGAGATGGCTGTGCTGCCCGAGGGGAGTCGCTTGGGGGCGGCTTCGACGTCTGTCTGGAGCTGTGCCCAGGTAGCCGGCGCCAGCGGACGGCGTTTGGTGAAGTCGGAGGCCCCCTCAAAGCGGTCGACCCAGTCGATGGCGTAGTCGGCGTCGCTTGCGAAGGGATCTGGTTTGAGGGTGGCGATGGACAGGACCGCACGGGCCGGGCCCGACTCGAGTTTGAGGGTGTCGACGGCAGAGCTGACCATGTCCAGGGTGAGGGTCCGGTGGCCGTTGCGGACCTGCTTGGCGACCCAGTTCGCTCCCTCCTCCATGGCCCTCTCGTCGTGACGCAGGCCGGTCACAGCCATCAGTAGCTGCAGTCGTTCCTGCACGTGAGTCAGGTCCCGGGCTACGTCGAAGCGCAGGCTGGAAAGGAGGTCGCACAGCTCGTCCTCGGTGAGTGCGGCGTCGGCTGCCCAACGGGTCCGAGCCTTGCCTGCCGCTGACTTCTGGCCTCCTTCTCCTGCCTTGGGTATCAGTAGTTGGGTGCGGGAGTCGCGGCCGGCGATGAGCGGATCGTCCGGGTCTGGTGCGCGGTTGGTGACGAGTACCAGATCGGCCTTGGTGCCGTCGGTGGTCAGTGTTCGCCATGTTTTGGCGATCTTCTTCAGGATGGAGGGGCCACCGGTGGGGCTGGGTTTGGTCAGGTACTCCTCGTTGACGGGTGTGGAGCTGCCGACGGTGTATTTGACCTGGGTGTAGGTGTGCGGGGGTGTGCGGCGCAGCAGGACGACGTCGTCCAGGTTGCCTGCGTTGTCGAGTTCGACGCCGACGGAGATCACGGGGTTGATGGATCGGGCGGCGTTCTCCCGCAGAAGGGTGAGGCAGCCTTGCCAGGCAATGAGCCACTGGTAGTGGTCGCCGGTGATCCTGACACTGGTAGGGCTCGGGGCCGGCAGGGGGCCGGGCTTCATGGGCGTTCCTCGCTGAAGACGGGGCTGGGCTGGATTTGCTCTGCGAGTGCGAGGAGGTCCTCGTCACGGACTGGGTGGTCGGGGAAGGCGTGGAGGACAGCGGCGGGGATGAGGCGCTGGGTAAGGTCGGAAAACGTGTAGCCGGGTCGGCCGGTGTGAGGGCCGGTGAGCGTGACGAGCTTGTCGAGGGTCTCGGGCCGGAGCGCGAGACCACTCAGCGCCTGGGCAAGGACAACCCGGCGCTGCCGGTCGTCAGGGCGAGTGAAGGTGAACGTGGCGGCGGCGCGGCGCATGACAGCAGGGTCGAGGGCGCCGACGCGGTTGGTGCACAGCACGACGATGACCGGAATCTGAGCACCGGCAAGGCTGTCGATACCCGCCAAGAAGGCATCTACGCCCGCCCGGTCCTCGTGGTGCATCTGTTGGGCTTCGCGGGACTGGACGAGGGCGTCGGCCTCATCCACGACGAGGATGAGGACGGAGTTCACACCGCGAGGTCCGCTCGCACGACGACCCTCGGCATGGAGATGGGAGAAGGCGTCGCCGATGAGGGCAGTCATCTCTCCGACCAGGCCGCTGCCGCGCGTGGCGAGCTTAAGCCGGTAGAGGAAGACAGGCAGGTCGAGCTGGTCGGCCAGGTCGCAGCCGAAGGATTCGGCGAGGGCGGATTTGCCAGAGCCGACATCGCCGGCGAAGACGAACAACGGAGCGCGGTCGGTGAACAGGTCGAGCGCGGCAATGTCGCCGCCGTGATGGGTCTGGGCCCAGGTCTGGAGCCGACGGGGGTCGGCCAGCAGCACGGCCTCCTTGCGTAGACGTACCTTCATCTCGTCCAAGCCCACCAGGCGGTCGTAACGGGCCTGACGCACGGGTTCGGGCAGTGCAACGACGGGGTGGAACAGGTCTTCCTGGCTGGTCACGTGGTTTTCTTCCTGCTGCGAGGTTAACGGGCGACGTAGATGTCGCGGGTGACACCGGCATCGTTACGGGCATAGCTGTGGCCGGTGGAGGTAGTACCAGCCACTGCGCTGGGAGCAGCGGCGCCTTGACGGGGGAATGGCAGGGTCTCCTCGACCGCGGTCTGCTCGGCGGCGGTTAGTGCCCAGTATTTGGCGCTCCGGATGAGGTAGCTGTAGAAGCCGTACCCGCTGAGATCGGTCCGGGGGAGGCTTCCGGGCCGCCCGTCGGTGAGCTGACCGCCGAGGGTCGCCTTGTAGCGCAGGCGCAGCCTCCATACGTTGCTGCCGGCGTCACGGAAGCCGTAGTCGACAGTGTCGAGGTAGCCGTCACGCAGGAGCAGGGCGACCTCTTCGACGTACTGGTCGATGCCTCCCAAAGAGGGCTTGCCGTAATAGTTGTGGAGCAGGCGGAGATCGGCGCCAACCTTTGCACCGACGTAGCGTGCGTCCGTGATCGTGAGTGAGGCCGACCTGGTGTAGGACGCCGTCATGGTCACGCTCCCTGGAAGGCGGGGCCGAACAGCTCGCGCCAGGCGCTGTTCGCTTCGCCCTTGGTCGGTGCGCCGGCGGCCCATGCAATGGTTTCCAGGGCCGTGTTGGCGTGTTCGACCAGGCGCTGCCGGTCCCGTTCTGTGTAGGTGGAGGCGACGTTGTTGCCCGGGTTAACGGGGTCCCATACCTGGATGGGCTCCCAGGACTCCGAGACGGCGTCTGCCGCGTAGTAGTCCGTGAATACGATCGGGGTCTTCAGGCCCGTCATTGCGATGTAGGACAGGACCTGCTCGATCGCCCGCGGGTAGTCGTTGACCTGGAGCGGTTCGCCGTTCCAGCCGGTCTCCCACAGGTGGGCCACAAGAAGTTCGAGCAGAAAGCTCTTGCAGCGCAGGTCCCCATCGATGCGCTTGCTTTCACGGATCCAGGCCTTCAGCAGGCGGATCAGCTCGGTGTAGCCGGGGCCTGCGGCATCCGGCTTCTTGCGTTTCTCGATGAACTTCAGGTGCAGGGTGACCGACGTGAGCACCCGGGTGCCCTGGCGGGTCACCAGGTAGCCCTTGTCGTCCGGCTCACCGGTGTAGAGCACGGGGACGACGTCGATCTTCAGGCCCGAGCCGCGCAGAGTGATCCCGACAGCATGATGAGAGATCACAAAATCATCGGCGACCTTCGTCTTGCCGTAGACCTCTATGCACCGCTCCTGCAGCCACTCCAGGAGGCTGGCCTCATCGACGTCGGGGTCGGCGACCCGGACGTAGGCCGCCACGTCTGCATCGGAGCCCTCGCCCTTCCGGCGACGGATCGCAGTGTGCTTCGCAGTACTACCAGACGCCCGGAGCTTGACCAGGTTGAAGTCCGGATGCGCCGCGATGTACCCCTCCAGCCGTTCCCGCAGGTGGTTGACCTGCCGGCGGCGATCCTTCGCCTCCTCCTTGGGCACGTTCACCCTGTCTCTGGCGAAAGCCGCAAGGATTTCATGATTGACGTAGCTTTCCCCAGCCATATCGTGCCTCTCCTCCATGAAGATGGACATCCAGCGCCTCAACGACTATCACGCACCACTGACAACCCACACGTCACTCAACAGCCCTCGACTGACCGGCTTCTAATAGCTCTTCAGCATGTTGCGGCCCGAGCCAGCGGCTCACACAAAGCCGATGCACTTTCGTGGTACGGGCGCGCGTTGAAGATGATCACGACGGTGTGGGCGGGAGCGGTCGCCGTCATGGCGCGCCTCCTTTCTCCCGGCAGCGGCCGGGGCGGGAGCTGGTAGCGCGTGAGCATGACCAGCCAGGACGATATTTCATGCACCCAATAGGTGCATGAAACTTACCGATCTTGATGGGATGCTAGCATGCACCTACTGGGTAAACGCAAGTGATTCTTTGGGGCGCAGGTGGAGATCTTCTTCGTCGACGGCGAGCTGGCTCGGTCCTGCAACGACGACGTCATACGCGCGCGCCGTTTCGGTGCTGTCGTCGCGCCGGTGTTGCGGCGCCGTCTGTCGGAGATCTCCGCAGCTGCCCACCTCGCCGATCTGCGTCGCCTGCCGCAGGCCCGGCTGCGAGGGCATGCGGACGGCCAGCTTTTGGTGGCCCTCGGCCCGACCGCAGACCTGCACCTGCGTCCTCGTGACGACCCTGCGCCCATGAATGACGGCGACCTCGTCGAGTGGGCCGTCCGCTCGCTGCTCGTCACCGGCGTCCAGCTCGCCCCCGCTGCCTGAAGCTCCTTCCCCTCATCCGCAGAGAGGCTTCCGATGACCCCCGGCGCCGACCCGCTCGCGTACGCGCCCGACTCGGTCCCCCACCCCGGGGAGACCCTCAAGGACACCCTGGACGCACTCGGCATTCCCCAAGCCGACCTCGCCCGGCGCACTGGCCTGTCCACCAAGCACATCAACCAGGTCATCAAGGGCACCGCGCCGCTGAGCCCGGACACCGCACTCCTGCTCGAGCGCACCACCGGCGTGCCCGCGACCCTGTGGAACTCTCTGGAAGCCGCATTCCGTACACAGCAGGCCCGCGAGGAGGAGAGCAGGACGCTCGCCCCGCACGTCGACTGGCTCGGCCGCTTCCCCCTAGCCGAACTCGTGAAGCTGAAGATCCTCCCCAGCCGCGAGAAAACCGCCACGAACCTGCTCAGATTGCTGGACTGGTTCGGCGTCGCCGACCCCGACACCGCCGAGGACGTCTGGCGCAGCTACCGCACGGCGTTCCGCAGGTCCACCGTGCTGGAGCCCAACGAGTACGCCACCGCCACCTGGCTACGGCTCGCAGAGCTCAGCGCACGGGACCTCGACACCAGGCCATTCAGCAAAAGCGGCCTCACCTCGCTGCTCCCCGAGCTACGCGCCCTCACCCTCGTCGAGCAGGACATCTGGATCCGACAGCTCCCGCAGCTCTGCGCCCAGGCCGGCGTCGCGGTCGTCTTCGTCCCCGCGCTACCGAAGACCAAGGTGTCCGGCGCGACCCGATGGCTCACCCCGGACAAGGTGCTGATTGCACTCAGCGACCGCTTCAAGAAGGACGACCAGTTCTGGTTCAGCTTCTTCCACGAACTCGGCCACGTCCTCCTGCACGGCAAACGCCTGACCTTCATGGACGACAGCGACAATCTCTCTCCCGGCGGAACCGATCCCGACGAGGACGAAGCCAACGAGTTCGCCGCGAACACCCTGGTCCCCCATTCCTACGCCGCCGACTACCGGCAGCTACGCGCCCGGCCCATGCCGTTCAGCCGGATCGAAGCCTTCGCCCGCAAAGCCGGCATCGCCCCAGGCGTCGTCGTCGGCCGCCTCCAGCACGACGCGGCACTCGACTGGAAGTACGGCAACAGCCTCAAACGCACCGTGACACTGGGCTGAAAGCCCTCTCAGCACAGGCCGATCCGATAAAGCGCGCAGGAAGGCGCACCACGAGCAGTTGGCGGCTCAGGAGCTCAAGCGCACCGTCAGCGAGTGGGGTTTGTTCGTCAGCGCGGATACGGACGGGCCCTAGTCCGCTGGCCACATGCTGTCGCCGGCTTTGCTGCCCTGATTCGCGAGAGCGCTCATTGCAGCGGGCTGTGGCCCCGCAAGGGGGTCGGGTAGCTGGATCGAAGGGTGGGAGGCTGAGTTCCCGCGGGCCAGCGAACGATCTCCCCTCTCAACGGCCCGGCTCCCTGTTGCCCTGACGGTCGTCGCGAACGGATGGAATATGAGCAGGCAAGACCGGGCGGACGCAGTGGACCGTGAGATGGCAGCGCGCCTGCTGCCCGACGCAGCCCTGCAGGCGCTGGGCCGCTGGTGGGCCAAGAACGCGACGAGGTATGCGGACGCAACTCCTGGCGCGCACACGGTCCAGTACACCCCTAGCCGTTGGGCTCAGATCGCCCCCTGGCCATCGGGGCTGGCTCCGGCCTCCTGCGAAAGTAACGCCGCAATCAGCCGGGCGCAGGGGGCATCGATCGTCGCTGCCGCGCTGCAACGCGAGGCTTTCACCGAGGCCCTGGTCGTGACCTATGTGTGGGGGAAAGGAAAGCGCGGTTCCCCCGGCGGGAGCGGGCCAGCCACTCTGCAGCAAATCCTCGCCGCCGAGGGCCTGGATGCGGCACTGGCCTCTGCGGTCACCGCGCTCCGCGAACACGGCGCGGCAGCCGCCTACGCGTCGCTCCACCGCCGTGTTCCTGGATATGGGCCGTCCTTCTTCACCAAGTTCCTGTACTTCGCAGGCACAACAGTGAAGCCTGCGAGCGGCCCTGCGCCGCTCATCCTCGACCGCGTCCTGGCCCGGCGTCTGCGGTCTCTTGCCACCGCAGCCGGGCAGGAGACGGGGCACGACCCCGACGGCTCGGTCGCTGGCTGGGTATGGAGGGATCGAGACTGGTCACCCCACCGCTACGAGGTCTACCTCTCCTTCCTCCACGCGGCTGCCCGCCAGATCGCGGCGACCAAGGACTGGCCGTCCAGCGCCTCCCCCGACCTGCTCGAGTGCGCGCTGTTCCACACCGCATGGGAATGAACTGGCTGTCGCGGCGTTCAGCTACTAAGGCGGTAGGCCGTTTCCCTACCGCACAAGGTGCCCGCCCAGCCCCTGTAGGCCCTGTCTCAGGCTTCGCTCTCCGGCTTGTGCTGGTCGAGGCACAGCGGGGCTGGCGCTGCGGCGGCGGCCCGGAGGTGTCGACCCGCCGCCGTGTCGCCGCCATATGCCTTGCGTAGTCAGCTACCTAGGCCGTGTCTGATAATTGATCTTGTGGTGGGTCGTGGTGAGTTGACGGATGTGGCGTGGGAGCGGATAGCTCCGCTGTTGCCGCAGGTGGATGGTCGTGGGCGGCCGTGGCGGGATCACCGACAGGTGGTCAACGGAGTGCTGTGGCGGTTGCGGACGGGTGCTCCGTGGCGGGACCTGCCGGAGCGGTACGGGCCGTGGCAGACCGTCTACGAGCGGTTCGTGCGCTGGGAGTCTGACGGGACCTGGGCCCGACTGCTGGAACACGTCCAGGTCCGCGACGACGCGGTCGGCACGGTGCAGTGGACCGTGTCGGTCGACTCCACGATCAACCGTGCCCACCAGCACGCCGCCGGCGCCCGCAAAAAGGGGACGCAGACGGGGACGAACTGGCGGATCCGCAACGCTCGGCGGCGAGGCAAGCCCTCGGCCGGTCCCGAGGCGGACTGACCACCAAGGTCCACCTCGCAGTGGACGGACGCGGCCTGCCCCTGTCGATCCTGGTCACTCCCGGCAACGTCAACGACTCCACGGTGTTCCAGGCAGTGATGGCGGACATCTACGTGGCACGGGCCGGGCGGGGGCGGCCTCGCACCCGCCCAGCCCGGGTGGTCGCGGACAAGGCCTATTCGTCGAAGGCGATCCGAGCCTGGTGTCGGCGCCACGGCATCGCCGTGACCATCCCCGAACGCGCCGACCAGGTGGCCAACCGTCTCCGCCGTGGCTCCCGTGGAGGCCGCCCGCCGGCGTTCGACGGCGAGGCATACAAAGGCCGCAACGTCGTCGAGCGCTGTTTCGGCCGGCTCAAGCAGTTCCGGGCGATCGCCACCCGGTTCGACAAACTCGCCAGCCGCTACCGCGCCGGACTCCACCTCGCCGCACTCATCTTGTGGCTACGCGAGCCCGCACAATGATCTTTGTCAGACAGGGCCTAGCCCGCGGGTGGGCCCGATATCGCTGATCGGGGTGACCCATTGGGCATGTGCTCAGCGTCTCTCCTTGCCTGACATCTCGGCCTGCGCGCGGAGCTCGGCAAGAGCCGATGTCAGGTCCGGCAGATCAGACAGTTCGATGTTGCGGGGCCAGGCGGCATAGGTGACCAGACCGAGCAGCCGGTGGACGATCGCGGTGCGCTGTTGTTCGATCTTCCAGTCAGGATCCGGGTGGGAGTCATCTCGAGGCGGATCCACTCTGAATTGCTCGTCCTCAGCCAGACACTCACGCAAGGCATCGGGCCACGCCCGTCGAGTCGGCCTCTCGGGGCCTGCGACGTCCTGTCCGTCTACAGCCTGGAGAGCGGTCAGAATCCTGGTTTCGGCCGACCGCGCGACCCGGTGATCGAGATCATCAAGAGCGGTCAGCTGACGTGCGATTCTGCGGATGGCCGGTGCGTGCTCCATCGCCCACTGCCGTTCCGCGTTCCTGCTGCGTCGTTCTCGTTCCATTGTCACGCGATCGTTCTGGGTGCGCGGCACGGGGCTGTCCGAATGCAGCGAAGGGCGACTGAGCTGAAGGAAGCGCCGCTCTGCGGACTGTCGCCCGCTCATCTCCAGGGCATCGGCGATCCGCTGCCAGGTGACCTTCTTGTGCCGCGCCGCAGCCATGAGTTGTCGCTCGTCTATGTCGAGCTTCTCCCGCAGCATTCGGATCACCAGCAGGGCCGACAAAAGCTCAGTTTCGGTAGCTTCCGGACGCAGGAGGCCGTCAGCGCGCCGGCAGATGCGGTCGTATGCGCGAGCGATGCTCATCAAGCGCGGACTGGATCCCCGCATCTCGGGCGGCTTGAGCCGCCGGTCCGGGTCCACGCTGCTTTGCAGCTCCAAGAGGGAGCGCCATGCCTGCTCCCGGTCGAATTCGGCATCCGGGCGACCTCCCCGATCCCCTGATGTCGTCCTCATGACGACTCATTTTGTCGACGCGATGACGACAGTTTCGGTGCAGATTCCGAGCTCAGCCCACACAGCGGTTCGGCTGGCTGGCCAACTCTGCTGCTTCCGGGTTCCTCCGGGCTGCGGTCGTCGTCGCGCCTGCGGTTCCACAGTGCTCTCGCTGTGGCTACGGCAACCCCCGTGGCCGCAACCATCACAGCAGCAACGTATTGGGCGGTGACGTCGTGAATGAAAGACGACATGTTGAATCAGCGCAGGCCGGAGCCGGGCGCCCCACTCCTCACAAATGATGTGACAGATCGAACGCCCAGTACGGTCCCTGCACATGCAAAGGTGCCGCCCGAGCGGGGCCCCTACCGACCATGCTCAGCCGGCCGGGGCTCGCCAGAGAGTCTGCCGGTACTCCGCGACCAGAAAGGACGCTCTTAGGCACATCGGCCAAACCGCCACCCTCCGCCACCTCCCACAAATCGAACATCACGCGCATAGCAGACACGATCCGAGCCAGCAGAATGTCGCCCTCCGGAGGCATCACCCCGTCTGCTCCTTCCCTCCGGAGCCACCACCGACCGCATCCGTATCGTTCAGAGGCCGGACTGCCGACACCGGAACCGCCCGCCCATCCACTCCACACCCTCGGCGCCGGCCCCAAACATGAGCCACTCCTCGCCAAAGGTCCTTGGTGAAGGGCAACTTGGCATTCGCAGCGGCTCCTTGCCTGTCGGTCCGCCCTTCGACCCAGCAGCCGATACCCGACCTCTCCTCAAACGCACCGTGGCGTTGAGCCAAAAGGCCCTCCCGCCCCAGGCTGAGACTGCGCCGCGCGGCGGCGGGACCTTGGCATCCCGACGTGCCGCTTCGGCCGCCGGCCGTCCTTTCACCTCAGCAGTGCCCCGACGGCTTGGGCAAGCGCTTCGCCTCCTTGCTGAACGACAGTTCCGATGACCAGCGCGGGCAGGTACGGATGGACCACGTTCGGCAGCACAGTCTCCGACCGAGCTCACCTCGCCCGCACCCGAGCACAACACCACGCCGCAACCGCGCGAGCAGCCGTCGCAGCCAAACGCTGACACCACGCCGCAATCGACTCCGCGTTCCGCTGCAACCAGTCCGATCGCCCGTCTGGTCGGCTACGCGTTCCCAGGTGCCACGACCACGCCCGCCAAGCACGAGTGCGGCAGGGCGGCAAAGACGAACGCGCAAGGCGGCGTTGTTCGCCTGCCTCCGCCGGCCCGGGCCGCTTGACTGGTCAGGTGACCGACATCGCTGACGCCGTCGCGCTCCTCCGCCCACCCTCCCCGCATTCGGAAAGCGACGTTCCGGCCGGCGCTCGGCATCCCAGCGGGGCGACAACACGGCGCGGCGTGTTCCGGGTCGCTCCGTTGGCCGGGGAGACGACGTGGTCGCTGATCAGCCGGGTCGCCGCCTGCTACGCGCTGGATCCCGCAGCAGTGCTGGGGTACTGGCAGTGGGGCAACCACCGTCCCCGGCACGAGGGCGGCGGCCTGCGGGCCGATGCGGAAGCACTCCTGGACGCGGCAGGGCGGCAGGTGCTGGCCGGGCTGTGCGGGGTCGGCGAGGAGGACCTGGCGCGGGCGCTGCCGGCCTTCAGGTCGGAGGACCCCAGACTCGCCGCATCGAACGCTGGGCCGGAAGCGGGATCGGGGCAGGGGTTGTGGCGCAGCGGGGGCACGGTGGCCGGTCCGGTGGCGTTCGGGTGCGGTCTGTGTGCGGCGCGGCGTACCGGGACGGCGGGGGTGCGGGTGGTGCGGTACGTGCCGCGGTGGGATCGGGTGTGTGTCCGGCACGGGCGGTGGCTACTGGACGCGGATGCGGACCTGTCGGCCGGTGGCGGGGAGGGGCTGGAGTTCCTGGATCTGCGGGAGCTGCCGGAGGTGGTCGCGGCGCGGCGGCGGTGGGCCGGGGTGGCGCGGCGGGCGGTGCGGGCGGGGCTGGGCGCCGGGCAGGTGTTCGGTGTCGCGCATGCGGTGGTGGCCCGGTGGTGGGAGCAGGCCTTGCACTGGGAGCGGGAGGAGATCTGGCCGCGGCGGCTGCACCAGGTCGCAGGCGGCAGCGTGTCCGAGGCAGCCGGTGGTCTGGGGTGGTGGCGGGCGGTGGGGCGGGACGCGGTTGTCTTCCCCGAGGTGGTCTCGGTGGCCGAGGCGCTGCTGGACCCGTCGATGTCCGAGCTGGTGTGGCTCGACAGCGGGGGCGAGCGGCCGCGGCTGCTGTCCGCAGACGGGGCTTTCTGCCGCCGGCTCGGGGAACGGGTGGGGCGGCCGTGGCTGGGTCCGGTCGTGGCGGTGGACTACGGCGGGCCGCTGACCGGCTGGATGGGGGCGGTGATCCGCCGGCGCCGCCGGCCGGGCATGGATCCGGACCAGCTGGGCGACGACCCGTGGCGCGTCCGGCAGGAGAGCCAGCCGGCGACCATCGCGGCGCAACTGCGGGTGCTGGCCAAGGAGAAGAAGGCGCCGGGGTCGGGGACGATGTGGCGCTCGGCGGTGCCCGCCGAGCAGCGCGCGCTGATCACCAGCCTGATCCAGGGCGCTGAGGAGCAGCTCATCCAGCTACGCAGGGTGCAGACCGGGTCGAGCGCCGAGGTGGCCCGGCGTCTGCTGCGCAATCTCAGCCACGGTGCCGACCTGCTCGACCAGGCCTTGCAGCAGGCCACGTCCGCGGCGCTGAATGCCGGGGTACCCGCGCAGGACGTGGCCCAGTGGGCGTCGCCGCCCGGGAAACGGCAGGGCAGGGGTCTGCACTGACAACGCCGGGCCGGGGGCGCAAGTATGAACCACCCGCGCCGCGTTGAGTGGTGCTTTGTCACCTGCCGGGTTGATCCGGCTCGGTTCGGCTGCGGGAGACCGGCCGGGAGGGATTGGCTGCACAGGTGATCGACGACAACTCCGCCGCGGGTGTCCCTGCGGCCCCCGCGCCATGGCGGGCCCGCAGCAGCATCGCGCGTTCGACCGGGCACAAGGGCGCCGGTGGTGGCGGGCTGGGGGTGGAGGCGGTCTTCCGGGATCCGGCCGGGAACCTGGCGCAGCAGCGGTGGGTGGATGCGGCGGTGACGGTGGCGCTGGAGGACCTGGAGCCGGTCTCCGCGTTCCCGGTGGTGCCGGGGCGGCGGTGGGGGCCGGGGTTGTGGTGGTCGGCGACCACCGGGCGGCATGTGTCCTGCGGGTCCAGCGCGATGCGGGCTCAGCTGATGGTCCTGGACCGTGACCCCGAGGTCGTCGGCCTGGCCGGGCGGCCGGTGCGGCTGATCTGGCGCGACCGGCGGGGTCAGGTGCGTGCCTGGGTGCCGCAGTTGCTGGCCCGCTACGCCGACGGCAGCGCGTTGCTGGCCGACTGCCCCGGTCACCCGGAAGCCGGTGGTGAACGGGCCCGGCAGGCCGCGGTGGCGATGGCCGAGGCGTGTGCGCAGGTGGGCTTCACCTACCGGCGTCTCCATCGGCTGGACGAGACGCCGGCCGCCAACCTGAAGTGGCTGGCGGGCTACCGGCATCCCCGCAACGCCGGCCGCCCCGGCCTGCTGGCCGCGGTCCTTGAGGCGTTCGCCCGCCCACGGCCGCTGATCGAGGGCGTCGAAGCGGCCGGTGACCCGATCGAGGTCCTGCCCGTCGCCTTCCACGCCCTGTGGCGCGGGCTGCTGTCCGCACCGCTGGACACGCCGCTGCACGAACGGGTCTGGGTCAGCGCCGCTTCCTACCCCAGAAGCGGTGAGCACATCGCGGGGTCGTCCCGGTCCGGCAGCCCTCACGACCACGCCCATCGCCGCACCAACAACGACACCGACGCTGACAGCAGCGAGGGCTCAAGCGGCTTCGGCGGCGCGGGGGAACGCGGCGCCGCCAATGGCGCGACGGGATCGCCGGCCCGAGCCGCGCGCCGTCAGGCCGCCGAGCATGGCACGGGGGCAGTGTGAGCAGCACGGCGCGAAGCAGCCGGCCGGTGGTGGCGGTCGGCGCGCACGTCCTTTTCCGGGGTGTGCGGTGGCAGGTCGTCGCCCTGTCCGGGCAAGGCTTCCACCTGGCCAGTGAGAACAACAGCGACGAGGTGGTCCTGGCCGGGCATCTGTTCGCCGATCCCGGCTTCGCCGTCATCGGGGCGCAGCCGCAGCAGCCTCAGGCGGTGCCGCAGTGGGGCCTGTTCGAGACGGCGCCGGTCGCCGCGCGGAACAAGGCGCTGGCCTGGCAGCGGCATGTCCGGGAGGTCGAGTGCGGCCTGCCCGACGGGCCCGACGGCGGCGGTGCGGTGCGGCCCGAGTACGACCCGGGGCGGTGGACGCTGGCCGAGCGGGAAGCGGCCAAAGCCAGGGAACTGACCGCGCTCGGCTTCGGGCGGGTCTCGCGCACCACGGTGCAGCGGATGCGGCTGGCCTACCGCAAGCAAGGCTTGTGGGGGCTGGTCGACCACCGCACCACCCGCGGCCCCTCCCCGACGGGACGACAGGACGAACGTGTGGTCGCGGCCGTCAAAGAAGCGCTGCGCCGGCAACGGGGCCGGTCCAAAGGGACCATCCAGGGGCTGATGCCGCCGGTCGCGCGCATCCTTCAGGACCGCTACGGCGACACGGTGCCGATGCCCTCGCCGGCGACGTTCTACCGGCTCGTGAACCAGCTCGCCCACCCGGCGGACCATCCCGGCCGCCGCGTGCGCACCCCGCCGATCAACCAGGACGGGCGGGCGTTCACCCCGACCGTCGCGCTGCGGCCCGGCGAGCAGGTGCAGATCGACACCACCCGCCTGGATGTCCTGGCGCTGTTCGAGGACGGCACCCTCGGCCGGCCCGAACTCACCATCGCCGTCGACGTCGCCACCCGGGCGATCCTGGCCGCAGTGCTGTGCCCGTCAGGCACCCAGGCCGTCGACGCCGCCCTGCTGCTGGCCGAGATGGCCGTCCCCCACCCGGCCCGGCCGACCTGGCCGGACGCCCTGCGGTTCACCCACACCGGCCTGCTGCCCCACCAGCGGCTGCTGACCTTGGACGAACGCCTCCGGGGCGCGGCCGCCCGGCCCGTCGTGATCCCCGAGACGATCGTCGTCGACCGGGGCAAGGTGTTCTTGTCCCAGGCGTTCACCGCCGCCTGCGAGACCCTCGGGATCAGCGTGCAGCCCGCACCGCCCTACACCCCCACCGCCAAGGGCATCGTGGAACGCACGTTCGGCTCGATCAACTCGCTGTTCTGCCAGCACCTGCCCGGCTACACCGGATCCGACGTCACCCGCCGCGGCCGCGACGCCGAACGCGAAGCCTGCCACACCGTCGCCCAACTGCAGGACCTCCTCGACGAATGGCTCGTGCACTGGCACCACCGCCCCCATGCGGGCCTGCGCCACCCCGTCCTGCCCAAAGCGCCACTGACCCCCAACCAGATGTGGGCCGCCCTGGTCTGCGTCGCCGGCCACGTCCCCGTACCCCTCACCGCAAACGACTACCTGGAACTGCTGCCCGTGCGATGGCAGACCATCACCGAACGCGGTATCCGCCTGCACCACCGCACCTACGACCACGACCTGCTCGGCCCCTACCGCGGACAGCCCTCACCCGTCACCGCACGCGGCGGGAAATGGGAAGTCCGCACCAACCCCCACGACGCCCGCCAGATCTGGATCCGCCTACCCGAAGGCGACCTCGCGGAAATCCCCTGGATCCACCGCGACCACGCCCACCACCCGTTCAACGAACGGACCTGGCAGTACATCCGCACCACCGTCACCCACCACGCCGACCCCGACCAGCACGAAGCCGACCTCGCCGACGCCCTCGACCAGCTCATGCGCCGCGCCCGCACCCACGACGCCACCCGCACCGAACAGCGCCTGCTCACCCGCGCCACACCCCCCAGAACACCCCCGCCCCGCCCCGGACACCCGACGGACCCGAAGAGCCCGAAGAACGCAGCGACATCGCCGGCACCGCCCAATGCCTTCCCGGCCGCGACAACCGCTCACCCGGGGGTACCGGACCTGGACGCGGGCCGGACCGGGCCCCCTGCCGGCACCGACAGCATCGACGACCTCGACGACACCCCCGACGACGAACACGACACCGCCCTGGACACCGAAGACGACGAGGCCGGCTCCCCCACCCTCCCCTACACCGGCCTAGGCCTGTACGACGCACACGCGGAGGCCCTGAAATAGTGACCACCAGCCCGCCACCCGGCACAGCCGGCAACCACGCCGCCACCGGCACCGGCACCGGCACGCACAACACCGATGCAGGCGACCCGGCAGGACACGCCCCGCCGGACACGACCGAACGCTCCTGGCCGGTGACGACCTGGCAGGGCTGGCAGCACTTCGCCACCACCGAGCCCCCGGCCCCGCCCCAGCCCGGCCAGCCGCCCCGCAGCCGTGAACAGCGCCTGGCCTACCACTCCGCGTTCGTCACCGTCCGCACCCCCGCCATCAACACCCTCGCCACCAGCGTCCGCACCCTGATGGTCCTCGGCCGCCACCAGACCACCACCGCACGGCCCTCACTGATCGTCACCGGACCGGCGGCCGCCGGGAAAACCACCGCACTCCTCGAGGTCGGGCGCACCTGCCACCTCGCCCACACCCACCGCACCCCCACCCCTCCCGGCCAGGGACACCCCCAGGTCCCCGTCGCCTACATCCTCGTCCCGCCCGGCGCGACCGCGAAAACCCTCACCGCCGAATTCGCCCGCTACCTCGG
>NZ_JBHXSO010000066.1:24721-39608 GCF_042714775.1 Streptomyces sp. NPDC058691
CCCGGCCAGGGACACCCCCAGGTCCCCGTCGCCTACATCCTCGTCCCGCCCGGCGCGACCGCGAAAACCCTCACCGCCGAATTCGCCCGCTACCTCGGCATCCCCACCACACCCCGCATGACCCAGGCCCAGATCACCGAAGCCGTCTGCCACACCTACCACCACGCCCGGACCCGCCTGATCCTCATCGACGAAATCCACCGCCTCAACCCCCGCACCACCACCGGCGCCCAAGCCGCCGACCTCCTCAAAGACCTCACCGAACGCATCGGCGCGACCTTCGTCTACGCCGGCATCGACGTCACCACCACCCCCCTGTTCAACGGCGTCCGCGGCGCCCAACTCGCCGGCCGCGCCTCCCTCATCGACTGCGGCCCCCTCCCCGCCCGCCTCGGCAACCACCACCCCTTCACCGACCTGATCACCGACCTCGAAAACGCCCTCGACCTCCACCACCACAAACCCGGCACCCTCCCCCGCCACGCCCCCTACCTCCACCAACGCACCGCAGGCCGCATCGGAAGCCTCACCCGACTCATCCGCCAAGCCGCCATCCACGCCATCACCGACGGCACCGAAAAAATCACCAAAGAAACCCTCGAAGCCATCCGCCTCGACCACCTTGCCGAACAACACCAACGCCCCCACACCCGCACCCGCACCCGCTGACCGGTGCTGGCCCGGATCGCACCGGACCGGAACTGAACAGCCCGGCACAGCGAGACACTCACCGCAACGGTGCGGAACCAGCCGCGCTCGGCCGTTCACGTCACGGCGCAGTCCCATCGCTGCAAGACTTCCTCACGCAGGCATGCGCACGGGGGCAGGGGGGATGCAGCATGGCGAAGACCCGTAAGGGCTACTACCGGGCAGGGCACCACGTGAAGCCGTCAACGGTTTCCAAGCAGTGGAAAAAGCCCTCCACGGGACTTGTCGTGGCAGCCGTTGTTCTCGCCATCGCCGGGTGGAACACGCTCTTCGACGACGACTCCGACTCCACGGGGAACACCCCCCAGCCCCACCCGTCGAGCAGCTCAGCCCCGGCCACACCCGGTCAGTGACCCCGCTTCCAGCGCAAGGCCGAGAACCTACGTCCCCACACCGACCCGCCGGGTTCGACGGACGGCGCCGGCGCAGGGTCCGCTGACGCCGGCTCGGACGCAAGGTGCTGCCACACCGTCTTCCATCGCGACGCCTGCTCATCGGGGACACCGCAGGCCTCAAGGTAGACGGCCGTTGTCGCCCATGTGGCCGGTAGCGTCCGGCGGTTGCCCAGACGGCTGATCGTGCCAACCGAGATCCGGCCGCCGGAGCGCCGGCTGACAGCCTGCTGAGTCAGCCCGCTCACCTCCCGGACCGCCGCGAGCGCCGCACAGAACCCGGCGACGCTGCGGACCTCCCCCGGATCCGGCCACCGCCGCTCCCCCACCGCCCCGTCAGCCGCGACGCTCACCGGCGCAGCAGGCAGGAAAGCGGAGTTGCGCCCCAGCGCGACCTGAGCGCCGCTGTTGCGGTCCCTGGCCTGCGGGACCGGATACCCGCGAGCCTCCAGCGTCACCCGCAGATGCCGGTAAACCGACCCCAGCTCCAGCAGCGCAGGCCCCCCGGGAATCCCCTCGCGCAAAGTCTCGAGCAGCGCACCGGTGAACGCCGTGTACGTCTCGCCCACCGGGGCTTTCGCCGTACGCGTCTCGGCCGCGGCCGCCAGCAGGAAACTGCCCTCCACCACCGCCTGATCCGCCAGGCCCGTCCCCGCGCTCATCCTGCCCAACGCCAGACCGCTGTAGCAGCAGTCCAGGATCACCACATGCCGCTCCGCCCGGGAATCCAGCAGGAGAACCTGCCGCAGCCAGTCAAACGGCAGGCCCGTCTCGATACGACCGAACTCGGTGTGCGGCAGGGCAAGACTGAGCTGATCCTGCTGCCCGTCGACCAGACCATGCCCGGCGAAATACACGATCAGCGTGTCCGTGGCCTCGCGCGCCGCCCGCCGTACCGCGCCCACCACCGCATGCGCGGCATCCGGTTCCTCAAGAACCGTCACATGCCCGCTGGGCAGCCGCAGCGACACCGGCCCACACAACGCCGCGGCAAGAGCGCGCAGATTGTTCGAAACCGCCGGCAGGTCCTCGAGATGCCGGTAGCGGCTCGTGCCCACCAAGACCGCCCTCGACGCCCCAGGATCAGGCAGCACGCTCACCCCTGCACGTCCCCGTCCCCGCCGGCAGCATCCAGCGCCCGCGTCGCCCGCTCGATCTCCTCCTCAGAACAATCCGTGAGGACCACGACCGTCTCCCCGCGTCGGAATTCCACACGCGGCCTACGTGACCGGGTCTGTCGCCACGACACCACCGCCAGCACGAACGACGCCGCGTTCCACCCGTTCCCCGTCACCAACTCCAACACGTCCAGCGCCGTGCCCATCTCCCCCGGACCCGGCCCACTCCCCCGCACCTCGACCACAGCCGACCTACGAACCCCAGGATCCGCACGCAACCAGCCCTGCAACGACCGCACCTCACCCGCAGCCGACCCCACCCGCACCTCAAACCGCACCGTCGCCCCCCAACCACAGCCCCGCACCACGACAACGAAGCAGACCTATCCCCCCACCGCCCAAACCAACCCCGACACCCCAAAACCAAGCCCCGAACCAGCAGAGCACTTCACCCCACGCGCTACGAACCCCACCGAGAAACCACGACCAGCCGCCCCATCCCCACAACCACACTGACCAGGCAAAACGCCCTCGACCAGCGAAAACGCAGACCAAGCCATTAGCTACGAAAACTGCACACAACCCCGGCCAAAAATCTCACCACAACCCAGAAAACCCCAGGCCAGCCCCACCGCACCCCAGCAAAAGCCGATTCTCAATCAACCACCAAAACCCCAGCTCACCGCCAACCCGCCACACCACCTACCCGCCCCTGGATCCACACCAGTTTGCGCGACCATATGGACCGGAACGGGGGTGTCATGCGACGGCATTGGATGATCAGCGCCGCTCTCGCCGTGACGGGCGGCATCGGCGTTGCAAGCCGTGTCTTTCAAATGGTTCCGACCGCATCCGCCGCCATCGTCGAACGCTTCGGCCGCTACAGCCGCACCCTCGAACCCGGGCTGCGAGTCGTCATCCCGTTCGTGGACACCGTGAGGATGCGTGTGGACCTGCGTGAGCAGACCGTGCCGTTCCCTCTGCGCGTGGTGTCCATGCACGACGGCACAGACCTACCGATCGAGTTCACCATTCAGTACAGCGTCACGGACGCAGTCAAGGCGACGTACGGCACAGCCAGCTACATCCAGGCTCTAGAGCGGCACGCCGTCTACGAACTCACGTACGCACTGGCGAACCTGCCGGCATCCGACGCGCGGGTCTCACTTCAGCAGATCGCCGAATCCGTCCTGCACGTCCTCAGACCTCGGACCGCCCGCTGGGGTTTGACGCTGCACGAACTGCTTCTTACCGTCGGCGAGGTCACGACCACCGAAGTCAAGGACGAGGCCCGCGTGGCCGCGCAGCACGACGGCGCCTCCGCACAGATCTTCACCGGCCACATGACCATGAACGTGCTCCCGCACGGCCAGATCACCCACCAGGCCAACGGAAGGCTCGAGTCGATGAGCACCTGGAACATAGACCGCCAGGAAATCTCCGGTGGGAACGTGCAACAAGGCGACAGTAACTACCAGTTCAACGGCCCCATAGACCCGGCAAGCGCCAACAAGGCCCGGGAGGTCGTCGCCGACCTCCTGAGCACACTGCGCACCGCATCACAGGAACACCCGCCCTCCAGTGAGCCGCTGATCGCCGACGCCGAGATCATCGAAACAGAACTGACAGCCGCACAGGAGGAAGACAGGGAGCCTGACGCCAGCCTCCTGCGACGCACCTGGCTGCAGATGCGCACTTCGGCCGAACCAGCGGCCATCGCCGTGGCCGGCAGCGCAACCGCATCACTTGTCACCCAACTCGGCCACTTGTTCGGCATGGCCTGACGCACACAACACACCGCACTGGAGGCCACAGTGGTGCCGCCCAACGCGGGCGGCACCGGCACGGCAGCGCTACCGCGCAAAGTGCTGTTCACAACCGTCCATGTGCGGCCGTGAGCGACGGTTGAGAGGTATCAGCTGCCAGCGACAGCTGTTGATTCAGCGTTCGCGAGCCTACTCATGGCGCGCCGCTCAGCAGCATCGACATCGAGCCGGCCACTCGGATCGCCGCCGCGAGCCAGTACGGCACGCCGGACGAGGGCGAGGTAGAACAGAGCCGGAGCGCATGGGGTCCAGGCACTCTCGAGGTTCGGGCGACCAAGGATGAAGTCGCATACGTCGTCGGCGGTTGCGGGCACGAAAGCGTGCGCCTCGTGCTCCCAACGATCTTCGATGCCTTTCGCCCAGCGATGCCGCAGGTCGTCCTCGGTGAGGTCCAGAAGGACCGCTCGGAAGAACGCCGCCCACTGGTGGTTCTTCAGGTCGAGTCCGAAGCCGAGGAGTTCCAGCTCCACGTTGTCCTCGAACTGAACAGCCATTTCCTCTTTGAGGGCTCGTCTGGCGGCCGCATGCAGGCTGATGCGCGAGCCGTCGGCGGGCAGGTCGTGAATGCGGGCGAGCCCTTCGTTGGCGGAGGAGTTCCAACGGTGGACATTGACGCCGTCAACCTTGCCGCTTCGTCGCGCAAAGATCATCTTCTGGTCAGGGCCGGTTTCCGCCGCCACGTTGACCCCGAAGCTGCAGGACAAAAAGGCCTCAGCTTCCGCGGGATCGCCGATGTCGAGGTACCGGGACCGCAGAGTCGCGCCTGAACCGTCCTCCAGCCGCCGGTCGAGGTTCGTGGTCGTGGCAAGGAAGTCGTAGTAGTCCGCGTTCACCAGGTGCAGGTGCGCAACCGGCTCCTCAGAGTGAGAGGTCCGGCGCGGGGTGACGCTCTTCACTGCGAAACGTGGGTTGTTCCAGCGGTAGTTGTCCCCCGCGGCCTGCTTCGCGGCCTCCTGCTCTTCGATCTCGCGTCGCCAGCGCTGTACCTCCTCAGGCAGCCACAACACCACGTCGGGGTCGTAGAAGACGTGGACGTTCTCCTCGTGGATGGGACGCGTTCCATCACCCTCGAAGATGAGGCAGTCAGTGACCAGACTGCCGATCGTAAAGGTGTCCTGGTAGGACATGTCCCCTCCGGTCGGATGCCAGTGTTCCTCAACGGACCTATGATCAGCGCTTGCTGATTGTTCATCATATGGTGACTGAGTGACCAGGGGGACCCGTGGAACAACCGACTGACGACGCGGACGGCCTTGTGCTGGCCATTGTCGTCGACGAGTACCCGGATGGGCCACCCGGCAAGCAGCGGCTGGAGTACCTAGCGGCAGGAGCCACAACCTTCCTGGAGGCCGTCGAGGGCCTCGGATTCCGAGCTGCGCCCGTGGTACTCCCGAAGGAGCGGACCACTCGTACGGGGATTCTCGAAGCGATCGCCGACCTGCGTGATCAGCCCCATCGGAGGAAGATCGTTTACTGGGCCGGGCACGGCCTCAAGGAGAAGGCGCACTCCTTCCGGCTACTGTGCCGAGACTCCTACCAGTACAAGCACCGGCCCGGTATCGCAGTGGAGGAGCTCGCAGAGGCGGTCCTGGAACTGTCCGGGAATGTGCTCTTGATCATTGACGCTTGCTACAGCGGCGCCGCCCGTCGAGACATCACCGAGGTCGCCCACAAGATCCGCAGCCAAAGGCCCGACCACTCGTCGCGTCCGTCCGGATTCGCCGTAGTAGTGACAGCGGCCGAGGACCAGGAGGCGGCGGAAGCGGAATGGGGTAGGCACCTGAGAGCGATCGTCACCGACCCACGCACCTCCGTCGACAACGATCCGATCTTTAAGCCCAGTGCCCCTGGTGTCCCCCTGACCGATCTGATGGACGCTGTTGCCGCCAGAATGGGCAATAAGCATATTCCTCAGCGCCCCGACTACGCGGTGGCGTCGGCTCTCAGCCGCGACTTCTTCCGCAACCCCTACCGGAAGGCAGGTGTCCTCCGGCAAGCACTACGCCCCGAGAACGACACCATCTGGCTCGACGGCGAACTGCGTCGTGAGCCCTTCGGTCCCGCCCTTGGTCGCTCGCCGGACTGGGCTGCCCGCCACTTCACCGGCCGCGTCCACAGTCTCCGCAGAATCGTGACGTGGCTAGGCTCCCACCAAGAGGGTCTGCTCGCGGTCACTGGCCCCGCCGGCAGCGGAAAATCTACGCTGCTGAGTTACCTGGCCAACCTGACCATCCCCGATTTCTGCAGGGAACTACCAGCCGAGGCCTCCGCCCACCCACGTCCCGATCATCACTCGATCCACGCCGCCGTGCACTGTCGCAACTCGACATTGCCTCATCTGATGGCCGACCTCTGTATTCGGCTTCGCCCTTCCGGCCTCGAGCCGCCCGCCGGTGGATACACAACCACCCATGCCTTTATAGACGCCGTCGAAGCACTCGCGGCCGAAAAGGGGATGCTCACTCTCTTGTTTGACGGGCTCGATGAGGCGGCCCCGGGACAGTCGCTCGACATCGCCCGCGACCTGCTCCAGGACCTTGCCACGCGGGCGGGGATTAAGGTTGTTGTGGGAACCCGCAGGCGCGACCGCAGACCGACCGGGGATGAAGTAGCCCCCGAAACGCTGCTCGACGTCCTCCAACGTGCCGCCAGTGTCGACCCAGTGGCCCTGGACCAAGACCCCGACACCCTTGAAGACATCCGACGCTACGCCGAAAAGGTGCTGCGCGATCCCGCCGATTCCCCGTACCGGCACCCAGAGAATGCCGAGCTCCTGCAGGCGACTGCCCGGCATATCGCCGAGCGCAGCGACAAACTCTTCCTCGTCGCTTCGGTCTATGCCCGTTCGCTGGCCCGGGACGGCCGACTACTCCCTCCTGAGCGGCTCGACTCGGGTATGCGCTCGGGCATCGCTGAATTGCACGAACTTCTCGGCGAGCAGTTGGCGGCTCTCGACACTCGTAGGCCGGAGCGGGTCCGGGACCTTCTGAGGCCGCTTGCCCTCGCCCAAGGCGCTGGCTTGCCCTTCCCCGACATCTGGCTGACTATGGCCAACGCACTGCGCAGCGACCCCTACGAGGGGCCGTACACGCAGGCTGAGCTGAACACCGTACGAGAGCGGACGCTTGGCGCATTCATCGTCCGTGACCGTGAGAGCGGGCAGGACGTCTACCGGTTCCAGCACCAGAGCTTCGGAAGTCATTTGCTGCCGGTTCAAGACGAGCAGGCGGTACTGCACGCCCGCATCCACACAGCGCTTGTACAGCTGGCAACCGAGGGAGCGTCGCAAGACTGGGCCTCCTGCGACCCGTACATCAAGAACCATCTGGCCTCACACGCGGCGGCAGCTGGTGACGGCGTGCTAGAGGACTTGATGATGGACATCGACTTCCTAGTGCACGCCGAGCCCTCCGGTATCGTCCCATTCGTCCATGCCCGCATTGGGCTCGTGGACGAGCCTGCGCTGTATCTGCGGGTAGCCTCCGAGTTCGGTCGACGCAGCTCTGCAGAGCGTCGGGCGCTGTTGCGTGCTGCTGCGCTGCGCAGCCACCCTCAACTGATGTCCGCGGTGGGACGGGAGCATCCTGACCTCGTGTGGCAGGACGTCTGGACGGACTCCGTCCCCGAGCCCGCGCATCGGGCTTGGCCGAGCCCGCACGGTGGAGCGCATGCCGTCGCATGGACTGACGGTGCAAACGAGCTGATCGCTGCGTGCGGGGTGGGTGAGGTGCGTGCCTGGGACGCCTCGACCGGGCGCGTGGCATGGGTCCTGGACACGGCCGCTAGCCGTCGACACGCTCGGTCTCTACACAGCGTCGGCGTGGTTGACGACTCGTACGGCACCTTGGTGTTCGCCGCCGACATGGACGCGATCCACGTCTGGTCGGGACCGGAACTCCAGCACATCCAGCGGCTGTTCTGGGGCGGTCACCCCGACACCGTCACTGCAGCCGTCTTAAACGGGGTCGCCTATGTCGCGGCCCTCGATGAGGGCACGCTGTGGGTGTGGAGCCGGCCCCCCAAGCGTACGCACCTTAGTCGGTTGCACCACGTCCCGGTGGGTGACAGCGCCCGCTCGCTGGCACTGGTTCCCGTCGGCGAGCGGCTGGTGGCTGTGGTTGGCGGCAGGAGTGAAATTTCTCTCTGGGACGTCACCAAGTCCCGCAACGGACAAAGGACTGTGCTTGCACGCGAGTTTGGCCATCTCCGTATGGCTGAACCTTCCGGCAGCGGTTCGGTCATAGTGGCTGCGCTCCCGGACACACGAGGGAGCGCAGCAGCATGGGTTGCTGGCGCAGATGGCAAGGCTCTCAAAATCTGGCACCTGACAGATGTCGAGCTGGACCCGCTCCGTATCCCTCGATTGCCACTCTCCGTTCCGGCCCGCGTGGTGACACTCGGCCACTCCCCTGATGGCCCGCTCCTTGCGGCGGCCGCTCACGGTTCCATTCGAATCTGGAACCTCAAGGGCACCGAGTATGCCCCGCTCGACGGCCACAGCGACGCCGTACGCTCGCTGACCTTCGACCCGAGTGGCAGCGGCCGTGTCGCCGTCGCAGCCGGTGCTCGGGTCAGGGTTTGGGATCCGGCCGAGCCGTTCACGGCGTCCCTCGGCTCGTCCCAGGCTTGGGAGCCGACAGGCCGCACGCCGGGCCTGCTCCACGTCGCCCAGGGACATGACGGCAAGCACCTGCTGTTGAGAGCACTCGGAACGACCCTGCAGATCTCGCTCCACAGCGCCTCCGGGTTCTACGGGACTAGGAACGACACGTCCAATGTGCGCGTCCTCCCATCTCCGGCAACCGCGGTAACTGCGCACCAACTCCACCGCAACCGGTGGCTGGTCTGTGTGGTCAACGTTGTGGCCAGCCAGCGAGTGCTGACCATCTACGAGTTGTGCCTCATGCCCTCCAACACGTGGGAGGCCAGCCCGCCGCACACCCTCCCCATCCCCGGAGCCCCCGATAAGGGAACCATCCGGTCTGTCACCGCCTCCATCCAAGCAGGATCGGTGCGGTTGTTCGTCGCCGATCCAGGCGAGCAACAGGTCCACGCGTGGGAGCGCGGTCTCAACGCCCCGGCAGACGCCTGGCGGCCGATCCACGGCCACCCCTGGGGCTTGAGCGGTGTCGCTGCCGAACGAGTCGCCACGACTGCGTTGTCCGACGGCACCACCCTCCTCGCGGCAACCGGCGCCACTCGCGCCGAGGTTTGGCCCCTCGCCGATGAGGAGGAACGCTTTCCGAACGGGCTCGGCCGGGCCCGCACCCAACCGCAAGCCTCACCATCCGTATCTAGGGGCACTTACGTGCCAGCCCACGACCGGCAGTCCCTCATCACCGCAATGGCATTCAGCGTTTCCGGAGGGCAGCGCTGCATGCTGGCCCTGGCCACCGCACAGACCGTAGGCGTAGCGAGCTGGAGCCTTGTGGGCGGGCCCGATGACTGCGTATCGGAGCACCGGCCCGATCTCCTGCGGGATCCGTTGCCTGGCATCCGCTCGATGTCGCTGACAGGGCCGGCCGAGCGCCCTCTGCTGATCGCCTGCACCGGCGTCCCAGACCGCCCGGTGAGGATCTGGGATGTGCGTCGCAGGATTAGGTACTGCGACATCCCGAACCGGGGCTACACCGTGGAGGAGGTCGCCGCCGCGGCCGACGACGCGGGCATCATCTTGTTCCTCTCCGGCCAGGGGCGCTGCGATCAACTGCTTCTCCCGGCGCAGCGCCTCGCTCGGGATCTCGCCGAGCCTGTACGCCTCTTCCGTTACCGACCGAATCGTTTTAGAGGGGAATGAACTTATGCGGCATGATCTCGTTGTGGTGGTGCCAGGCATCATGGGCAGCATCCTGACTCGTGACGGCAAAGACATGTGGGATCTTCCGCGCGCCGTGGGCCGCCTTACCACCGGCCGCATGTCGGCCCTGGCTCTGCCCCCAGGCCTTGAAAACGCGGAGCCGGACCCGGAGCACACCCTGACACCGGGCCCCGGGCTGCTTCGGGAAGCCCGTGTCTGGCCGGGCTTCGCCCCGCACCTCGGCTACGGCGGACTGCTGAGCTTCCTGGAGCGCGAAGTGCCCGAGCGGCTGGCCGTGTTCGCGTATGACTGGCGGCTGTCCAACCGGCTTTCGGCAGCGAGGCTGAAGGTTTTTGTAGAGAGGCGCCTCGCCCAGTGGCAGGAGCGGGCCGCCGTCCAATACCCGGGTGAGGAGAAGCCCCGGGTCGTATATCTGTGCCACTCCATGGGCGGTCTGGTTGCCCGCTACTACATCGAGTGCCTCGGCGGCCACGAGACAGCGGAGACAGTCGTCACCATCGGCACCCCGTACCACGGTGCTCCGAAGGCCATCCGCGTCCTAACTGGCCAGATGCCCTGGTACGTCCCAAACTGGCTGGCAGAAAGAATCCGTGGCGTCGCCGGCAACTTCCCATCAGTGGCCCAGTTGCTCCCTACCTACCGGGTGGTCCGTCGGCTGGACAACGAGGCGGAACGGCTGAACACCGTGAGTATCCCCGACCTTCCTACAGAAGCGGTACGGGATGCCTTCGACTTCCACGCGGAAATCGAAGCCGCTCGCGCCGCGCGCCGGGATGCCGCGCGTGCCGCTGGCAGCGGCACCCCCGGTGACCCAATCGCCCTCGGTGGCGGGACGCACAGCACCGAGCACGCTGTCTCTCTGTCAGCTGGCAAACTCCGGTTCCACGACCGGCTCGATGATCGGGCGGACTGGTTCGGCGACGGGACGGTGCCCGGTATTTCCGCTACGCCGCCCGAACTTGGGGACACTGGCCGAACTCGGTGGCACCCCCACCGCCACACTGACCTCCCGAACAAGAGGCTTGTCCGTGACCAGCTCCTGAAAGTGTGCAAGGCACTCGACCTCACCGACTACCTCTCCGATGACGTCAGGATCGATCTACAGGCCCCAGACTTCGTGCCGCTTGGCTCCCCGCTGGAGGTGACCGCCACGGCAACCGATCCCATCCTGCAAATCCACGCCCGGCTCAGCGACAGCAATGGGGTCGCCGTTGCTGAGACGGAGCTACTGCCCGACGGCGACGGCAGCCACAGGGGCTCAATGATCGCCCCTGAAGGGGTATGGACCCTGGAGGTTCGTTCCGATAGCCCCCGCATCACTCATCGGGATGCAGTGCTAGTCACCGACGCCTGACACCGGCCGTGCCAGCCCCTGCGCCTGGTTCCCGTCCTTGAGTCCCGCCACGCGCAGGGCGCTCACCCACGGGTGTGCTCCCTATTTGCCGGGGCGCTGGTCTGTGCCAGTCGCGGCCTCCTACCCGCCTCGTCCGGGCCGTCACCGGGGGCGCCAGGTGCGGATTTCCAGGTGGGTGATGTGAGCGTCGGCTTGGATGCGGCCAGTTTCGACTAGCCATTGCTGAACTGCGGCAGTGACGTCGCCAGCGACAGCGTCGACGCGGCGAGCGAAGTCGGCGGCGTCGAAGCCTCCGGTGGAGGCGGAGCCGTAGGAGCGTTCTTCGGTGTGGTCGGTGCGTTGGATGACGTCGCGGCGGATGCCAGGTGAATCGGTGCGGCTGCCGGAGGGGTGGAGGTATCCGGTTTTCGGCATGCGGACGGTGAACGCCAGGCGGAGTCCTTGGCGGGCGGCTTCGGCGATGAGGGGGCGTAGGCGGGTGGAGCCGGAGGCGATGGCCTGGGTGGCGACGCGTCCGGTGCCGGTGCCGGTGGGGGTGATGAGGACGGCTTTGCTGCGGACGCGGGCTCGGGCGCCGGTGTGGGTGGTGCGGCGGGTGATGAGGGGGGCTGCGATGCGGTGCGCCTCGTCCATGACCGCAAGATCGAACGGCGGCACCATGCGGCCGGTACGCTGCGCCGCCTCGATCTTGTCCAGCGAGTCATAGGTACACAACACCGTCACCGCAGGCAGCACCCCGGTACCGACCGCCGACAGCGCCGCGGCCAGGCCGGCGGCATCCCCGGTGGAGCCCACGTTCGCCTCGGCCAGACCTGGGTGGGCCCGGGTATCCATCGAACACACCGCCACCATCGCCTCGGCACGGCCGTCCTTTCGCCACGCCAGCGCCGTCTGCGCAATCAGATCCAGCGTCGGCACCACCACCAAGGTGAGCCGCGATCCGAGCGTGCCCGCCAGCCGGACACCGACCAGCGTCTTACCCGTCCCACACGCGGAGACGTACAAGCCCCGCATGCCCGCACGGCGCAGATGCCGCACCGCCCTGCCGTGGCCGGTCTGCTGATCCGGACGCAACACCGCCCGCCCTGACGCGGGATCCGGGACGGCGGGGGTGGGAGCGGCAGTACTCATACGAGGCATTCTCCCGGGCCAGTGGGTAGCGGGCCGGGAGTGCCGGAGAAGAGGGCGGATCCGCAACCTGCAGAGGCATGCCCGTGCTGTGCAGGCGTTTGGCGCGTGGCCGGGCAACCCGCCCGTCACGTGCCGAAACCCGCGCCGCCGTGATCACTGACGGCTCGGCGCCCGGAAGGGTTGTCGTCACAGGTGGTAGGGCCACAGGGTGACGCTGTCCCGAGCGACGCGGACGTCCACCCATGTGGCGTCCGCGTCCTGAGGTGGTGCCGGGTCCGCGAGGTCGAACAGGATCGCTGCCTCTCCTATGTTCAGGAAAGCCGCTCCGTCCTCGGTCAGGTCGAGTTGGCCGCGAAAGGTGATCTGGTCGCGCTCATTGCTCAGCCCGGGCGCGGCAGTGGAGGCCGGCCAGGTGTTGACCTGCCACGCGATGTCCTCGTGGATGGTCCACTCGACATGGTGCTGATGGCCCATGTCTGCGGGTTCGCCCTTCCACAGCACCACTACGGTGCCGATCTGGGAACGCGCCCGTACCCACACGACCCCCGACGGACCCTGCCCTGCTGCTTCCACTGCTTCCACATGGACCAACACCCCACGATCATCCCTGACCCCGCCAGTCAGGCAGGAGCCGGGGGAATTGTGGTGCGGCCCCTGCCACAGCAGCAGGTCGGTGCGCACCGCGGCGGTGCCGCGGCCGCAATGCGTTCGGGACCAGGGCGGCAGTGGTGGGCGCGTGGGGGCAGCCTCAGGAACTCTCCGTCGCTGCTCCCCCCGCCGCCGGGCCAGCCATGAGCGATCCCGAACGGCCCTGCTGCCTTGTCCCCGCGCCGCTTCTCCACCTCGTACAGGGCGTCCACGTCACAGTCCGGGTCCGCGAGCTCGACGGCCAGTGCCTGCAAGTCGGCCGCGGTCCTCGCCCCGCTCATACCATCCCCTCCTGCACTGTGTACTCCCCCGCACAGTGCCGAGCGTAGGTGAGGAGTCGCCGAGTACGCCACGACGGGAGAACGGTGGCGCAAGCTCGACCCGCGCGCGGGTCAGGCGTGGCAGCGGAGCCGGACGAGGATCGTGTCGTCGGGAAGGTCCGCGAGGTACGCCTCGCTGCCCGGCCACAGGGCGGGTGCCGGACGGTCGTGAGGACACTGGTCCGGGTGGCAAGAGGCGTGGACGGCGTGGCTTCCGCCTTCCAGCCACCAGCCGTCCACGGTGAGCACGTCCGTGTTTCTCGGATCCGGCGAGGTGAAGCGACGGATGTACTCCTCACGCGTTCCCTCGTAGCCGATAATGGGATGCTCCACCGGGTCGGCAGGGCCCACGAAGCCCAGAAAATCCATGTCGAGGCTGAAGGGGTGGTCCAGGTACGCCGCGATCAGTGGCTGGGCCCGGTAGGCGGCGAGCATCTCATCTCCCCACCGGTCACCCGGAAATGCCTGCGGATCGTTCCGCCAGCGCGCCACGAAGGTCGCGAGGGGAACGGCCGGCGGGTGCAGGGCGAGCAGGCTGTGCCACAGGTCCCAGGACGCGGCGGCCGCGCGCTCGGAGGCGAGGTGCGGCTGGGAGAAGTCCAGCAGGGCCCGCGGTCCCCCGGCACACACACCCGGAACGCTGGGACGGGGCGCGCCGTCCCGCCCGGGGTCGTCATGGATGAGTCGCGGGTCGTCCTCGTAGCCGGGGGCGACAGCGAAACCCAGTGACCTGCCCCACAGTTTGGGTTCCCGCTGCGGTGGCTAACTGGCGGCGGGGACGGTGTCTTGTGCGGAGAGTAGCTCGTACTCGATCGGGGTGCGGTAGCCCAATGCTGAATGTCGTCTCTGGCGGTTGTAGAAGATCTCGATGAACTCGAAGATCGCGTTGGCCAGTTCGACCCGGGTCTTCCAGCGCTTGCGGTTGAGCAGCTCGATCTGCATGGAGGACCAGAACGACTCCATCATCGCGTTGTCCAGGCCGTCCCCGACGGTGCCGAATGACGGCAGGAGGCCGGCGGAGCGGATCCGTTCGCCGAAGACCCAGGAGGTGAACTGGGTGCCGTGATCGGCGTGAACGATCCCGCCCGGCTCGGGGCGGCGGTTGCGGATGGCCATGTCCAGCGCGTTGACCACGAGGGTGGAGTCCTGCCGTGAGTCGATGGACCAGCCCACGATCCTGCGGCTGAACGCATCCAGGACTGCCGCGCAGTACACCCACCCTTCCCTGGTGCGGTGCTGCGTAATGTCGGTGACCCACAGCTCGTCGGGACGCAAGCGATGGAACTTGCGATTGACCAGGTCCTCGGCGGTGACGATGCCACGCAGCCGCTTGATGCGCACCGGTCCGGGCAGGCCGTGGATCCCGGCTTGTGTCATAAGCACCGATACGGTCCTGGTGCAGACCCGGATGCCCATGCCCAGGGTGAGCTCGGCGTGGATGCGGCGGTAGCCGTAAGTGCCGCGGGAAGCGACGTGTACCTCTCGGATCAGCCCGGTCAGCCAGTCTCGCCGTAGCTGCCGTGGAGTGGTCGGTGTGCGCTTGTGCTTGTAATAGTTCTGCCGGGCGACACC
>NZ_JBHXSO010000067.1:0-39130 GCF_042714775.1 Streptomyces sp. NPDC058691
CACCGGCGGAGTGTGCCCGCCGGTGCCCGCCGCGCCGTCCCTGGACGCGAGCGTCCGCACCCGCGTGCGACGCGCGCGCCCGGATCAGTGCCGGCCGGCGAGCGAGGGCTGCTCGCGGCCCCCCGACTCGGCGACGACCCGGCTGCGGCCGTCCCGGCCGTGGCCCCGGCGCCGGTCGAGGCCGGCCGAGACCACCGCCAGGACCAGCGCGGAGCCGGTGAGCGCCGCACCGACCACATTGGGCGCGGTGTAGCCGAGGCCGGCGGCGATGACGATGCCGCCCAGCCACGCGGACAGGGCGTTGCCGAGATTGAAGGCGCCGATGTTCACGGCCGAGGCCAGGGTCGGCGCCCCGGACGCCTGGTCCAGGACGCGCTTTTGGAGCGGCGGCACGGTCGCGAAGCCCAGGGCGCCGATCAGGAAGATCGTCACGGCGGCTGTGGCCTCGTTGTGCGCGGTCAGGGTGAACAGGGCGAGCACGGCGGCCAGGGAACCGAGCGCCGTGAAGAGCATCGGCATCAGGGCCCGGTCGGCGTACCTGCCGCCGATCAGATTGCCGACGACCATCCCGGCGCCGAACAGGACGAGCAGCCAGGTGATCGAGGAGTCCGCGAAGCCGGCCACGTCCGTCATCATCGGCGTGATGTAGGTGATCGCCGCGAAGACGCCGCCGAAGCCCAGCACGGTCATCGCCATGGCCAGTACGACCTGCGCGTCGCGGAAGGCGCCCAGTTCGTGCCGCAGACTCACCCCTTCGGGCTTGGGCAGGTCCGGGACCAGCTTGGCGACGCCGGCCAGGCCGAGGACGCCGAGGGCCGCGACGAGCACGAAGGTCACACGCCACCCGGCGCTCTGGCCGATGAACGTTCCCAAGGGCACGCCGACGACGTTCGCGACGGTCAGACCGGTGAACATCAGCGCGATGGCGCGGGCCTTCTTCTCCGGCGCGACCAGTTCGGCGGCGACGACCGAGCCGATGCCGAAGAAGGCGCCGTGGGTGAAGGAGGCCAGGATGCGACCGGCCAGCATGACGCCGAAGGCCGGGGCGAACGCCGACACCAGGTTGCCGAGGACGAACAGGACCATGAGCAGCATGAGCATGTTCTTGCGCGACACCTTGGTGCCCAGCAGCGTCATGATCGGCGCGCCGATCATGACCCCGAGGCCGTAGCCCGTCACCAGGAGACCGGCGGTGGGTACGGACACCCCGAAGTCGGAGGCGACCTGCGGCAGCAGGCCCATGATCACGAATTCGGTGGTTCCGATCCCGAAGGCCCCGATGGCGAGGGCCAGGAGCGCGATGGGCATGGTGGGGGACCTCTCAGAGATTGCAATGGCGCCTAACTGGCGTTCACAATATTTGCATGCGCCGCATAACGTCAAACGCGGGCCTCTTGCGCCCCGGCCCACCCTCCCCACATATACCGCGTTTGCAAATATCAGCGCGCGCAACTAGCGTGCGGAGCGGCAGCGCGGAAGATTCCCCCCTCCGCCCGGACGTTCACCCGTCCGCACTCGCCCCCACGGCCCCGGCCGGCCGTGACGCGAAAGGATCAGCGCCATGACCACACCCATCCCTCACCTCACGCTGAACAACGGCGTCACCATGCCGCAGGTCGGTTTCGGCGTCTTCCAGGTGCCGGACGACGCGACGGCCGCCGCCGTCACCACCGCCCTGGAAAGCGGCTACCGCAGCGTCGACACCGCCGCGATCTACGGCAACGAGGCCGGCGTCGGCCAGGCCCTGGCCGCCTCCGGCATCCCCCGCGACGAGCTGTTCGTCACCACCAAGCTGTGGAACGCCGACCAGGGGTACGACAGCACCCTGGCCGTTTTCGACGCCTCGCTCGCCAAGCTGGGCCTCGACCACGTGGACCTCTACCTGATCCACTGGCCCGTGCCCGCCCGCGACCGCTACACGGACACCTGGCGCGCCTTCGAGAAGATCCACTCCGAGGGCCGTGCGCGCGCCATCGGCGTCTCCAACTTCCAGCCCGCGCATCTGCGGCGCCTGATGGACGAGAGCGGGGTCATCCCGGCGGTCAACCAGGTCGAGCTGCACCCGCGGCTGCAGCAGCGCGAACTGCGCGCCTTCCACGCACAGCACGGCATCGCGACCGAGGCGTGGAGCCCGCTGGCCCAGGGCGCGCTGCTCGGGGACCCCGCCGTCACCTCCATCGCCGACCGCCTGGGCCGGACGCCGGCCCAGGTGATCCTGCGCTGGCACGTGCAGATCGGCAACGTCGTCATCCCGAAGTCCGTGACGCCCGAGCGGATCCGCGGGAATCTCGACGTCTTCGGCTTCGAACTCACCGACGCGGACATCGCGGCGATCGACGCCCTCGACAACGGCGGCCGCATCGGTCCGGACCCCGACACCTTCAACTGACCGGCCGGGCGGCCGTGCCGGCCGTCCCGCCACGGCGTCGCGGAGACGCCACCCGTGGGCCCGGCGGGCGGCCGCCGCCGGCCGGGCTCACCACCTCAGCGCGTCATGCCCGTCGACGTGTCCGACTCGACGCTGGTGCGGGATCTGGCCGGGGCGCTGTGCGCGGCGCGCAGGACGGCGACGGCGCGCCCCGCCGTGCTCGCTCCAATGGAGAACGGCCAGCATTCCGGTCGTGGCGCAGAGCAACGCGGCGAATGCGGCATGGAACCAACCACCCGCCGACACGGCACCGATGAGGGCACCGAGCGCGCCGCCGGCCGTTCCCGCGCCGAAAACGAGCCTGCGAATCTTCAAATCCACGAAGAATCACTCCCTTTCGCTTTCGCACCACACGTGCCCCGCTCGCACACCGGTCATTCCAAGGATCGTCTCCACGGGTGAATCCGCGGCGGCGCCGGTCGAACAGGCAACCGGCGCATGCCGCACCCCGGTCCGGGCAGACGCGTCACGCGGGACGGGCCCGCCCCGGGACACGGCAGGACCCGAGGGGAGCGGACGGGAACGCCATGGCGGAGCAGCGAAGTGTGGCGGGCGGGCTCCGCGGGACCGGGAGCGCGCGGGCGGCGCGGGCGGAGAACCGCCCGTACAGGGCGGCGGAGTTGCGGGAACTGCTGACCGTGGCGCGCGGCACCGCCGTGGCGCTCTGGGACGAGGACGCCTCGGAGAAGGCCGCCGCCCTCACGTACTACGGCGTGCTGACGCTCTTCCCCGGCATGCTGCTGACGGTGTCGGTCATCGGCCTGGCCGACGCCTCGGCCACGGGTGACCTCATCGCACGTGTGAGCGCTCTCGCCCCGGCGGGGTCAGGGGAGATGCTGGCGCGCACGATGCGGGGTGTGGCGCGGGAGCGGTCGGCGGCCTGGGTGCTGGCGGTCACCAGCGGGACGGCCGCGCTGTGGTCGGCGGTCAGCTATCTGGCCGTGTTCCGGCGGGCGTTGCACTCGATGAACCGGGTGCGGGACCACCGGCCGTCCTGGCGCGCGGCACCCCGGATCGCGGCGACGGCCTCGGTGCTGCTGACGCTGATGGCACTGGGCCCGCTGACCCTGATGCTCACGGGCCGCCTGGCCCGGCGGACCGGTGAACTGCTCGGCGTGTCAGGGGTGGCGGTGACCACGTGGAACGTCGTCAAGTGGCCGCTGCTGCTGTGCCTGACGACGCTGCTCGTGCTGGTCCTGTTCCGTTCCGGTCCGCCCCAGGTCCGCCCGGTGCGGGCCATGCTGCCCGGTGGCGTGCTCGCGGTGCTGCTGTGGCTCGCGTCGACCCCCGTGCTGACGCTGTACGTGGCGCACGTCGGGACGTACAGCCGGCTGTACGGGCCGCTGGCGGGCACGGTGGTGTTCCTGATGTGGCTGTGGGTGTCCAATCTCGCGCTGCTGAGCGGGGCGCATTTCAACGCGGAGCTGCGGCACCACCGGAGGGCCGCAGCCCCGTCCGCCGCCGGCCGCCGGGACGAGGAGCGATCACGTCGGCCCTGATCTGCCGCATCGGGCTGCTGACCACCCGGTAACGGCCGTTGGGCAGCACGGCGGCGCCGGTGATGTGCACGGTGAGCGGCCCCGCCCACTCGTAGTCCCGGCGCTCGGCGTGGCGTTGCAGCGCGTCGGTGAGCACCTCCCCGACGCGGCCGCGGTCCGGCCCCAGTTCCTCGTGGACGGGGACGGCCAGTTCGACGGTGTAGACGTTGGGCACCACCACCCGGCTCGCACTGCACACCACCGCGTGGTCGTCGCACTCGCGCCGCAGCGCGTCGAGCAGTTCCACCGGCTCGTGGCCGAAGACCTTGGCGTACAGCGCGTTCTCCCAGCGCTCGATCGCCCTTTCCCACCGTCGCAGCATCCCCATGTCGTCGCGCCTGCCCGGCAGGCCGGGTCTGATGCCGTCGCGCCGCGAGGGCGGCCGGAAACCGGCGGTGGGGCGGGACGAACCGCCGGAACTGCGACCCGATGACTGATGTGCTGCGATGGAAGCGACGTGCCGGGCGGCGGAACGGACACCGGGAACCAGACACCGGGAGCAGTCGGATGAGTGAAGCAGCGCAGGCAGCGGCGGTTCAGGACACCTTCGACGTGGTGGTCGTCGGGGCGGGCCCGGTCGGCCAGACGGTGGCCGACAAGACCCGGGCGGCGGGGCTGAGCGTGGCGGTGGTGGAGCGCGAACTGGTCGGCGGCGAGTGCTCGTACTGGGCGTGCGTCCCCAGTAAGGCGCTGTTGCGGCCGGTGATCGCCGTCTCGGACGCCCGCCGGGTCGACGGCGCGCGGCAGGCGGTGACCGGGCCGGTGGCCGCCGGCGGCGCGTTCGCCCGTCGTGACGGCTTTGTCACGGGCTGGAAGGACGACGGGCAGGCCGACTGGGTCCACGGCATCGGCGCGGAACTGGTGCGCGGCCACGGCCGGCTGGACGGGCCGCGGCGTGTCGCCGTGCAGACCTCCCGGGGCGAGCGGCGCGTGCTGACCGCCCGGCACGCGGTCGCCGTCGCCACCGGCAGCAAGCCCGCGATCCCCGCGATCCCCGGGATCGACGAGGCGAAGCCGTGGACGAACCGCGAGGCGACGGATTCCCACACGGTGCCCCCGCGGCTGGCGATCGTCGGCGGCGGCGGCGTCGCGGTGGAGATGGCCACCGCCTGGCAGGGGCTCGGGTCGCAGGTGACGCTGCTGGTGCGCCGCAGCGGTCTGCTGCCGCGTATGGAGCCCTTCGTCGGCGAGATGGTCGCCGTCGGGCTGGCCGAGGCGGGCGTGATGATCCGGACCGGGGTGTCGGTGACGGCGTTGTCCCGGCCGGGTGGCACCGGCCCGGTCACGCTGACCCTGGACGACGGCGGCGCTCTGGAGGCCGACGAGATCCTGTACGCCACCGGAAGGCTGCCGCTGACCGACGACATCGGCCTGGAATCCGTGGGCCTGTCTCCCGGCGCGTGGCTGGACGTGGACGAGAGCTGCCGGGTCCGCGGCCTCGACGGCGGTTGGCTGTACGCGCTCGGCGACATCAACCACCACGCCCTGCTGACCCACCAGGGCAAGTACCAGGCCCGCATCGCCGGCGCCGCGATCGGCGCCCTGGCGGCCGGCCGGGAGCTGGACACCGCCGCGTGGGGCCCGCACGCGGCGACCGCCGACGTGCACGCGGTCCCCCAGGTGTTCTTCTGCGACCCCGAAGCCTGCGCGGTGGGCCTGTCCGCGGCCGAGGCGGAACGCGCCGGGCACCGGGTGCGGGCGGTGGACGTGGATCTCGGCCGCACGGTGAAGGGCGCGGATCTGTACGCCGACGGCTACACGGGCCGGGCCCGCATGCTCGTGGACGAGGACACCGGCAGGCTGCTGGGCGTGACCTTCGTCGGGCCCGCCGTCAGCGAACTGCTGCACTCCGCGACGGTCGCCGTCGCCGGGCAGATCCCGGTCGGCCGGCTGTGGCACGCCGTCCCGTGCTTCCCCACGATCAGCGAGGTGTGGCTGCGGCTGCTGGAGGCTTACGGAGCAGGAGGGGAAGGAGGGGCAGTACGAGACGGAGCGGACTGAGCCGCGGCGGACGGCGGACCGGGCGGCGGATGGGCACGCGTGCCCGTCAGTGCTCCCGCTGGAGGGCGACGACGGCCATGTCGTCGCCCAGCGGCCCGTGGGCATGGCCCAGCAGGTCGCGGGTGACCGCCTGCACCAAGGTGGCCGGTCCGGAGCCGGTCAGACCGGCGGCGCGTTCCAGCAGGGGGTAGAAGCCGCCCGAGGCGTCGCGGGCCTCGGTGAGTCCGTCGGTGTAGAGCAGCAGCTGGTCGCCGCCGACGAAGGGGAAGGTGCTGGGGGCGTACGTGCTCTCGGCCAGGGCGCCGAGGCCGAGCGGCGGGGCGGGGTCCGCGACGTCGAGCAGGGTCGCCCGGCCCTCGTGCAGCAGGAGCGGGGGCAGGTGACCGCAGCTGACCACGTGGACGAAGGGCTCGTCGTCGGGGATCTCGACCACCGCGGCCGTCACGAACCGCTCCCCCACGTCCGCCTCGGCCCGCGCGTCGCAGAACTCCGCCAGGCCCCAGCGCACGCTGCCCTCCAGCGAGGCGACCAGTTCCGGCAGCGGTTCCTGGCGGTGCGCCGCGGCGCGGAAGGCGCCGAGCACGGTCTCGGTCTCGCTGAGCGAGTTCAGTCCCTTGCCGCGCACGTCCCCGATGAGCAGGCGCGTGGCGTTCGCGGTGCGGGCGACCGCGTACAGGTCGCCGCCGACCCGGTCGGCGTCGTCGGCCGACCGGTAGGCCGAGGCGATCGTCAGCGGTCCGGAGCGGCCGGGCAGGGGCCGCAGGACGACCCGCTGGGCCGCCTCCGAGAACCGGCGCTCGCCGGCGAGTTCATACCGTCCCCGCTCGCTCGACAGCGCGAAGACCACCAGCAGCACCGACACCAGCACCAGCGATGCCAACTGCACCAGCACGTTCTCCGTGGTCAGGGCGTCACGTTCGATGGCGGCGGCGATGAGCGCCAGCACCGCGAGCAACGCGGTCAGCGCGCCGCGCAGGGGCCCGGCGAAGGCGGCGACCAGCGCCACCGGCACCACCAGGACGTGCGCCACGTGGATGTTCATCGGCAGGAACAGATCCGCGACCGGCACGGCCACGATCAGCAGCGCGGCCACGGCGGTGATGAGGCGGTCGCGCCGGCACCGCACGAGGGTCGCCCCGTCCCCCGCGCCACGCGGCCGGTCCCGCCACCACGCGTCCATCCTGGCTCCTCTCCTGCCGGCCCGCCGGGGCCGGACACGACGGCACCAACCATCGTGCAGCGCATTCAACAAAGAGACCAAATATTCTCTTCCCTGGCAAAAGTGGCACATCGGGCGGTTTCACAACCCGCGCGGGGTAGGGAGAGACCGTGATCCGGGTACTGGTCGTGGACGACGAGGCACTGATCCGCACGGGCTTCCAGCACATCCTCGACGCGGCGGACGACATCGAGACCGTCGCCGCCGTGCCCGGGGGACGGGCCATGCGGGCGGTGCAGGAGCTGCGTCCCGATGTCGTGCTCCTCGACATCCGGATGCCCGACGTGGACGGCCTCACCATCCTCGGCAAGATCCGCAGGCTGCCGGCGCCCCCGGTGGTGGCCATGCTGACGACGTTCGACACCGACGAGTACGTCGCCGCCGCCCTCCGGGCGGGGGCGGCCGGCTTCCTGCTCAAGGACACCGACCCCGAGCAGCTGGCGCACCTGGTGCGGAATCTGGCGGCGGGCGGTGTCGTGCTCGCCTCCGAGGTCACCCGTACCGTCGTGGACGGCTACCTGGAGGGCGAGGAGCAGGTCACCGCCGCACACGCGGTGGCCGGGCTGACCGACCGCGAGCGCGACGTGCTCGTGCTGGTCGCCGAGGGACTGTCCAACGCCGACATCGGCACGCGGGTCCACCTGAGCACCGGCACCGTGAAGGACCACGTCAGCGCCATCCTCACCAAGCTGGAGGTGGGCAGTCGCGTGCAGGCCGCGCTGCTGGCCGAACGTGCGGGGCTGCTGCGTCACCGGCACGGGGACGGGCGCACGCCGTGACCGGGCGCGGTCGCGGCGGTGCCGCCGCGGCTCAGGCAACGTAACGGCTGATGCGCGTCGCCCTGTTCAGGGCGTACTCCAAGGGGCCACGCCGGAAGAAGAAGGACCAGACCACCGCCAGCAGCATGGCTGCCGCGGCGAACGCGAGAAGGACAGCCATCGGCGGCCCCGGCAGGTCGCCGAGGTCCAGGCCCAGCGCGCTGACGGCGAGGATGTGCGCGACGTAGACCGTCAGTGACATGGAGCCGACCGCGATCACCGGCATCGCCAGGCGCCGGACGGCGCCCCAGCGGGCGACGGCCTCCGTGCACACGACGAGCACCAGCAGGGCGACACCCGTGCCGGCGATCACCGACAGCGTGGTCTCGCTGTGCGGGGAGGCGGCCCACAGCCACGATGTTGTGTCCCCGTCGCCGGTCGGGAAGCCCGCGGCGTCGGACCACCAGGCCGACCGCGCCCCACCACGCTCCGCGTCCACCCCGAACGAAGAGATTCCCGGCACCACGCCGGGAATCAGATGCAGCGCCAGCCATGATCCGCCGTAGCCGACCAGGGCCAGCGCTCCACCTGTCATCGCCAGCCGCGCACGAACGGTTGCCGACCGGAGGTCGAGACGGGCAACCGCCATGCCGGCGATGAGGAACGGCACCCACGCGAGGACGGGATAGTCACCGGTGAACATCAGCCCGATGACACCGTCCGTGCCGCCGACATGGGCCAGGAGGTCGTGCCGCGTGACCGCCTCGGCCCACGAGCCGTGATCTATCGAGCGCTGCACCACGAAAAGCGCCTGGGGCAGCACCAGCACACTGCCCGCCGCGATCGCCGCGAGGGCGGCGGGACGCAGCCGGTACAGCGGGAGAACGAGCAGAAAGCACACGCCGTAGTACGCCAGGATCACCTCGATCGAGGTGCCCGTCATCGTGAGCGCGGTGCCCAGGCCCACGAGGACCACCGCGCGCACCACGACCCGGACGACCGCCTGCCGGCCCGCGCGGCCGGTCATCGGGGACTGCCGCCCGGTGATGAAGACGATCGAGACACCTGCCAGGAAAGCGAAAAGGGCCGCGGACCGGCCTTGCGCCAACTCCATCAGCCCGCCCTGGAACCCTCCCACCGAGGGATCGGGTCCCACATGGGCCGCGTACATACCGAGTACGGCGACCCCGCGCGCGAGGTCCACACCCACCATGCGGCCCACCGGAGCGTTTCCGGCAGTGCCTACCGGGGCGCCGGTGGGAGCCGCCCGCTCCGCTACCGGTCGCCCCGGGGCCGACACGGTGAAGAGAACATCGTGCGCCATGTCTCGATCCTCCCGGCGGGGCCCGCCGGTGGGTATCCGGCAGGCGTCCGGTCCTGCCCCGCCGGGAGGAGGTGTCCACCCCCGCCGTCTGGCGGGAGCCGGCGCGCGGAGGAAGCAGGCCGGGCGGAATCGGCGGGCGTGAGCCTCTGGCGCCTGGACCACGCCGGCGGCGCGCGTCGAGGCGGTGGCGCTGATGCGCCCGGTGCGGACGGGGACCGCGTCGACCTCGACGGCCGGGCGGCCGGACGCTCACCGTCCCGCACCTGCCGGGGCACACCCGACGTGGCCGTGGAGCACCCGGGGCAGGGGACGGGTGGGGACGCCGCGAGCCCGCCGCCCACGCCCGGCCGTCAGCCGGGCCAGGTGCCCGTCAGGCGCCGCACGCCTACCGCGCCGCCCCGGTCGACGGCGGCCTTGACGGTGGCGAAGATCGCGCCGCGCAGGGCGGCGGCGATCAGGATCTCCCCCCGCGCCCGAGGAGCTTCCACGCCCTGGTGAACAACGCGCCGGCCACGGCGCCGCCGAGGGCGCCGACGGCCAGCCCCACCGGCCGGTACAGAATCCGGGATGTCCTCATGGCCCGCCGCTCACCTCCTGGTGCGGCGCACGGCCAGGTAGATCAGCACCGTCCCCGAGACGACGGCGAGGATCTGGCCGCGGTTGCGGCGCGCCGCCAGGACGGTCTCCCGCACCTGCTGCCGGACGTGTTCCGGCGTGCGCTCCTGCAGGCGCTCGACCGCCCAGGCGGCCTTGTCCCTCGCCTGCGCGGTCCCTTCGTCGATCTGCTGCCGCGCGGCCTCGACGCGCTCCCGCGCGCGGACCTTCCCCTCGGCCGGGGCCGCGGACTCCGCGGCGGCACCGCCGAGTTCCTCCCGGGCACGCACCGCGTCCGCACGCAGTCGCCCGGGCGTCGGGGCCGAATCCGCCCCGTCCGCCTCTTCTTCCCTGTCGCTCATCGCTCCGCCCTTTCCGTGATCCCGGCCGAACCGGTCCTCACACCGCGGGCACCGCGATGCTGACGAGATGTCAGCGGCTTTTCGCCCGCCCCTCACTGGGCGGCTACCCCTGGGCGGGGCCGGCATGCGACGCCGTGCCGCCGGTTACGGGCGCAGCTCCGGCGGCTCCTTCTCCCGGCCGAGGTCGGTCTCCACGTCGTAGCCGACCGGCCCGTGCCCCGCGCCGGGGTGGGCGATGTCCGCTCCGAGATCGAACGCGGCCTCGTCGACCGCCTCCGTCAACTCGTCCTCCTCGTGCCGTCGCACGGCGTCCCAGTGATGCTCGGCGATCCGCGCGACAAGACCACGGACCCCCTCGTGGTGTCCGTCGGCGGGGCGTTCGTCATGGCTCATGCCCTCATGCTCCGTTGCCGGGCCGGGGCGGGACAACCAACCCCGGGTGAACCTCAGGCCCCACAGGGGCCCTGGCGTTATCGGTGTCCATGACATCCCCTACGCTCGCCCCGCCAGGGGGATCAAGGAGAGGGGCAGGGGTGGGGAACGACGTGCGCGGGCGGTGCCCGCAGTGCGGGGCGGAGTTGCCGTCGGACGACCGGTTCGTCGTGTGGTGCGTGGAGTGCGCCTGGAACGTGCGGGGCGGCGCCGATGAGTTCGAGGAGGACGCCGGCGGCCCCGTCGAGAGGTTCCGGCGGCGGCTGTCGCGGGCCTACGGCGAGGAGTTGTTCGGCAGGATGACGTCGGCGCGTCCGCCGCGTCCGCTCCGCGGCTCCGCGTACGCCTCGGCATACGCGGTCGCCGGGTTCGTCCACCTGCTGACGCTCGCGGTGGCGGCGGGCGGCGTGTGGCTCGCGGTGACGGGCTGGGAGGCGGTCCTGCCGGCCGTGCTGGGGGCCCTGTTGCTCGGCCTGGCGTGGCTGATGCGCCCGCGCCTGAACCGGGTGCCACGGGACGGGGTGCGGGTCGGCCGTGGCGACGCGCCCGCCCTGTACGGGCTGCTGGACGAGGTCGCCGACGCCCTGGGGGCGCCGCGGGCCGACGTGGTCGTGGTGGACGGGGAGGCGAACGCCTCCGTCATGGTGGCGGGATTCCGCCGCCGCGCAGTGCTGACGATCGGGCTCGGGCTGTGGGAACCGCTGACGCCGCAGCAGCGGATCGCCGTGCTCGGCCACGAGTTCGGCCATCTGGTCAACGGTGACGCCCGCCAGGGGTTGTTCGTGGGCTCCGCATGCCGCGCGCTCGCCCAGTGGTACGTGCTGCTGCGCCCCGACGACGACACTCGTGGCCTCGGGCTGATCGAGACCGTCGCACGACTGGCCATGTACCCTCCCGCGTACGCCGCGCTCCTCCTCCTGCGCCTGCTGGAGCACTTGACGCTGCGCGCCTCCCAGCAGGCCGAGTACCTCGCCGACGACTTCGCCGCGCGGACCGGTTCGTCCGCTGCGGCCATGGACCTCATGGACGCACTGCTGCTGGTCGACGCCGCCTCGTTCTGGCTCCACCGGCAGGGCGTCTCGGCCAGGACCGTGCACCGGGGCACGGGCGGCCGCGAGCCCGACGAGGCGGTCTGGGAGCGGCTGAGGGAGTACATGGCCTCCATCCCCCCGCACGAGGTCGAGCGGCGACGCCGGCTGTCGGTCCTGACCGCTCACATGGAGGACAGCACCCACCCGCCGACGCACCTGCGCCGGGCCGCGCTGGCGGTCCGTGAACTCCGCCAGGCGGACGTCGTGATCGACGTCGCGCGGGCCAAGGAGATCGACGCGGGGCTCGCCCCGGCGCGCCGGGAGCTCGGCCGGAAGGTGCTGCGGGGCTGAGAAGGCGGCCGGCTCCGCCGGGCGGCGTGCCATGATGCGAGGCGGACAGGCACAGGGACGGCCCTGTGCGGGCGCACGGCACGGCACGGGGTGCGGGAACGATGAGACCAGGGCCAGGACGACAGCACCCCCCTGCGGCCCCGGACGCGACGGGGACGCCCGCTGCCGCACCGCGGCCCGCGCGGGCGGAGCGGGCCCGCGACCGGCACCGGTACCGGCGGTGGCTGTTCGTCCTGGCGGTGGTCGCACTGCTGACGCAGATGGCGGTCGCGATGGTGACGACCGCCGTGCGGCAGACCCCCACGATCGACGAGCCCGTGTACGTGGGCGCGGCGGAGGTCTACCTGCGCGAGCACAGCCTGCGTTTCAACCCCGAGCACCCGCCGCTCGGGAAGCTGGTGATCGCGAGCGGGCTGGTCTTCGCCGACGTGCGCCTGGACCCGGGCTTCACCGGGGACCAGACGCAGTTGGGGCGCCGCGTCCTGTACGAGTCGGGCAACGACCCGTGGCGGGTGATGCTCGCGGCGCGGCTGCCCGTGATCCTGCTCACGCTGCTGTTCGGGCTGGTGGTGACGGCCTTCGCACGGGACCTGTTCGGTCCGGCGGGAGCCCTGGTGGCGCTGGCGCTGTACGCCTTCTCGCCGGACGTCATCGCGCACGGCTCGCTGGCCACCCTGGACGTGCCCGCGACGGGATTCGTGCTGACCTCGGCATGGTGCCTGTGGCGGGCCCGCGAACGGCCGCGCCTGTGGCTGCCGCTCGCCGGGGCGGCGCTCGGGGCCGCCTTGGCCACCAAGATGAGCATGCTGGCGGCCGTTCCGGTGGTGCTGCTCCTGGTCGCCGTGGACCGAGGGAAGCGCCGGGGATGGGCGCGCGGCCTCGCGGCGGCGGCCGGCGTGGGGCTGGTCGCGGTGGCGGTGGTGTGGGCGGCGTATCTCGCGGTGGACCCGCGGCTGCGGTGGACGACGCCCGAAGGGGTACCGGCCGTTCACGGACTGCGCGGGCTGGTGACGTCCCTGCTGCCGTTCCCCGAGCCCTACCGGGACGGCATGCGCCTGCAGTTCGGCTTCGAGAACGCCACGTGGGACGGCTTCCTCTTCGGCCGGCACTATCACGGGGCGCTGTGGTACTACCTGCCGGCGGCGCTGCTGGTGAAGACGCCGCTCGGCATGCTCGTCCTGTGGGCGGCCGGTGCGGCCGCGCTGCTCGCCGTCCCCCGGCTGCGGCCAGCGGCGGCGTACGCGCTTGTGCTGCCGCTGGTGCTGCTGGCCGCGGCGATGACCGGGTCGCGGGACCTGGGGGTCCGGTACGCGGTGTTCATGCCGGTGTTCGGGGCGGTCGCGGCGGCGGGGGTCGCGGTCGTGCGACGGCGGTGGGTGCACATGGCGGCTGCCGCGCTCGTCGCCTTCGTCGCGGTCAGCTCGCTGCGGACGTTCCCCTACTACCTCCCGTACTCCAACGAGGCGTTCGGCGGCCCGGCGCGGACGCATCTGCGCCTGCACGACTCCAACGTCGACTGGGGCCAGGACCTCGGGCGGCTCGCCGACCGTCTGAAGGAGCGTTATCCGGGCGAGCCGGTCTGGCTGGTCTACAAGGGCAGCGGTGTGCCCTCGTACTACGGCATCCAGGCCCGCAACCCCCTGACCGTGCCCCCGGGGCAGGTGCGCGGCCTGCTCCTCGTGTCGGACTCCTCGGTCGCCAAGGCCGAGGGCCGGCTCGCCGCGCTCCTGGAGGAGGCGACACCGGTCGACGAGGTCGGGCACTCGATCACGATCTACCGGCGCTGACGGTCAGGGCCGGTCAGGCCCCAAGGCTGGGCTTGCGGGCCACCATGCCGTAGACGGGGTCGGCGGCGAGGGCGGCCGCGGCGGCGTCGCGGTCGACGGGGTGGTTGTCCCGGCCGCCGAGGAACACCTCGTAGTCGCGGGCGGGATGGGCCCGCGTGGTGTCGATGCGGTTGCGGAGCACGTCGGCGGACTCGTAGGCGGCGGACGCCTCGCTGTCGTTACCCATGAGGCCATCCCCCTGAAAGTCGAAAAGCCGGGAACTCGATCCGATCAGCAGGCAACCTAGCCGGCTCGGTGCCGAGTTGGCGCCACAGCTCCCTCACTGGTCACGCCACCGCCCGCAGGGCCGGTGCGGCCGGCGCTGTGAGCCGCCAGGGCCCGCAGCGACCAGTCGAGTGCGGGGGCGGCGGATTCCGGGGCCGGCCAGCCGTTGACCGTCGCCAGCAGCGCGACGTAGCGCTCCCGGCGCGGGTCGTCGGCGGCCGCCAGCAGGGACGGCAGCCGGCCGCGCAGGGCGTCGTCGTCCGCGGTGCCCAGCGCTTCGGCGCAGCCGGCGGTCAGCGCCGCCACGACGGGCACCGCCCGCGCGGACGCCGGATCGACGCCGGCCGTGAGCGCCGGGCCGACCCGGTCCCGGACGACCGCGACCAGGTCACGGCGCGGCAGCCCCTCGCCGCCTCGGGCGCGCCGGGCCGTCAGCTCCTCGGCCAGGGCACGGAGCCGCGCGCGGAAGGTCTCGTCCTGGGCCAGTCCGGCCAGCTCCACCCACGCCCGGAGTTGCTCCGGGGCGGGGTCGTCGGGCAGTTCGGGCGTCAGCGTACGGCGGATCCCGGCGACCGCCGGGTCGGCGAGGCCGCCGAGGACGGCGTCCAGGAATCCGTCGATCACCCGCCGCCGCTCCTCCCCGGTCAACTGGGCCAGTCGGTGCATGCGATCCATCTCCTCGGGTGTGGAGCCGTGTTCGGCAACCGCCAGCAGCACGCCGCGCCGCAGACGCAGCACACGGATCTGCGCCGCCAGTGCCTCGGCATGGGCGGCGGCGACCTCGGGCAGCGTGAGTTCGCGGTCCACGACCCCGCGGATCGTGGCGAGATCCAATCCGAGCTCCCGCAGCGTCCGCACCAGCTCCAGGCGGGCGAGTGCCCGCGCGCCGTACAGCCGGTAGCCGGCCGCGCTGCGGCCGGCCGGGACCACGATCCCGCGGTCGGAGTAGAACCGGACCGTCTTGACCGTCAGTCCCGTCCGGCGGGCCAGGTCACCGATCGAGAGGAGCGTGCCGTCGTCCATGTCCCCACCCTGGCGTCTCCCCCTGGGGGAGACTCAAGCGGTTTCCGGGATGCCCTCCGGCACATCGCGCTGCCAGCGGCGCTCGCCGTCGTGCCAGTGGCCGGTGGGGGTGAGGCCGCAGGCGCGGGCCACGGAGGCGGAGGCGTGGTGGTCGGGGTGGATGTGGGCGACGATCGTGCGGACGCCGCGTGCGTCCAGCCAACCGGTCAGGGCGCGGGCGGCCTCCCGGGCGAGGCCGCGGCCCTGCCAGGGGGCGCCGACGACCCAGGCGATCTCGGCCTCGGGACCGGCGGCTCCCGGGGAGATCGTCGCCTGGACGTAACCGGTGAGGCACCCCTCGTCGCGCAGCAGGAGCATCCAGTTGAGCCAGGAGACGGCCGGGTCGGGGGAACCGGCGAGCACGCGCTCGTAGCGGGCACGCAGTTCGCCGGCGGTCTCGGGCCGGCCGCCGGTGAAGGCGTACAGCGCGGGGTCCGAAAGGACGCGGGCCATCTCACCGGCATGGCCGGCGCGCAGCGGGAGCAGGTCGAGGCGGGCGGAGCGCGGGGCGCCGTCGACGGCGACGCACACGCCGACGACCCGCTCGCCGCCCGTCCAGTCGCCCGCGCCGAACCGCACCCGGTGGCCGTCCCGGTCCACGGCCGTCACCAGGTGCAGTCCGGCGGCGCCCGCGTCCCGGGCGAGGACGATGTCCCCGGCCGCGATCCACGCGGGGTCGGCCGGGGCCACGACGACGCGCTCTCCCACGCGGAGCAGCGACGTGGTCCCGTCCGGGCAGCCGAACTCCACGGTGTGCCCGGCGGCGACCCGTTCGGTGACGTGCTCCAGCATGCCCATGGCCCCGATCATGCCTGGTCGCCGGAGGCGCGTCACACCGGTCATCCGCCGGCGGCCCGCGCCGCCAGCTCGCGCGCCGCGGCGGCGACGGCGCCGCCCTGCGCCCGGCCGGTGAGCGGATCGCTCGGTTCGTAGCGGAGCGCGACGCCCGACTGGGCGCAGCGGGCCGCGATCGCCGGGCAGGCGCGTTCGGCGAGGGCGGCGATGGTCAGCGAGGGGTTCACGGTCAGGGAGGTCGGCACGGCGGAGCCGTCGGTGACGAAGATGCCGGGGTGGGAACGGAGTTCGTGCAGATCGTCGAGGGCGGACAGGACGGCCGAGTCGCCGGTGCGGCACGACGCCAGGGGGTGCGCGGTCACCGTCCCCGTGACGTGCTCGTCCCACGGGCGGACGGTCGCCAGGCCGTCCTTCTCCAGGATGGACCGCAGATGGGCGTCGGCCGCGTCCCAGCCGCGGCGTGTGGCAGCGCCGGGGGTGAAGCGCATGGTGCCCAGCCCGATCCCGTTGGCCAGGCGCGTGAAGCTGCCGGTGAGCGGCGGCGCGCCGAAGCGGCCCTCGGTCTCGTCCTCCGTCATGGCGAGCACGGTCAGCCACGAGCGCCACCGCGCGCGCATCCGCTTCTTGTCGACGCCGGACCACAGTCCCGCGGCGGTCTGGGCGAGGGTGTCGGTGACGGTGGGGAAGTAGATCTGCTGCAGCGTGAAGCGGGAGAACTCCGGTGCCGCGGCGTCCAGTCGGTCGTAGGAGGCGGAGGTGATCGGCATGCCGATGGGCAGGGCCTCGTACGCGACCGTGGCGCTGCGCGCCAGCCCGAGCAGCGAGCGCACCTTGCCCTCGTCGAGCACGGCGACGCTGACGCGGTCGCCGTTGCCGGAGAACCACCCGCCGACGGCGGCCGGGACACCGCCGAGGAGCGGGGCCGAGCGCTGCAACAGGACCGGGGTGCCCACGGCGCCGGCGGCCAGGACCAGGGTCCTGGTGTGGATCGTGCCCACCCCCGTGGGGCACGTGTAGTCGCCGGGGTCGACGGTGGTGTAGTCGACGGCGTAGCGGTAGCCCGGCTCGGTGGAGGGCCGTACGAGCTGGACCTCGTGCAGCGGCCTGATCTCCGCGCCGTGGGCCTCGGCCGCGGGCAGGTAGTTGAGCAGCATGGAGCGTTTGGCGCCGAAACGGCAGCCGGACAGCATCCAGTTGCAGTCGGTGCAGCGTCCGCGGTCGACGGCGACCGGCACCGGGTTGCAGGTGTGCCCGGCGCGGTCGCAGGCGGCGGCCAGGACGCCGCCGGCGTAGGACACGTCGGTCCAGTCCAGCCGGGTCACCGGCAGGGCCTGTTCCACCTGGTCGTACCAGGGGTCCAGCGTGGCGCGGGTGATGGTCGCGGGCCACAGCCGGCGCCCCGCGGGGTCGCGCCGCCCGAAGACGAAGGACGGTGCGCGCAGCGACGCGGCGAAGTACACGACGCTGCCCCCGCCGACGCAGTTGCCCGCCACCACGGATATGCCGTCGCCCTTGATGACGTCGACGATCCGGGGATAGGCCCCGAGGTTCAGGTCGTGCGTGAAGTCCTCTGTGGCCAGGCGGGGTCCGCGTTCCAGGACGGTGACGCGGGCGCCGGCCGCTGCCAGGTGGTAGGCGGGGATGGCGCCGCCGAAGCCGCTGCCGACGACGAGGACATCGGTGGTCTGCGGGCTCATGCGGGGCTCCCGGAGGGCGTGGTGGCGGGGTGCGGTGCGGCCAGGGCCCTGCCGTACGAGTGGTCGGGGAAGCGCCACAGGCCGTCCGGGCCGGGGGGCGGGAACCCGATCCAGGTCAGGCCGGGGTGGCCGCCGGCCAGGGCCTGCGCGGTGTGCAGATGGGCCGCGGTGTCGAAGGCGAGCCCGACGAGGAACGACAGCAGTTGCCAGACCGGCCGGTCGGGGTCGTCCGGCTGGAACAGTCCGGCGGTGACGGCGGTGCGGTGGTTGAAGGCCAGCCCGACGAAGGGCGGCCGGTCCAGGGGCAGCAGGATCAGGTGCGTGACGGCGTACCCCGTGGCGCGGGCGTCCAGCAGGGTGGCGATGCCCGGCAGCAGCGGGGCCAGGGGGAGTTCGGGCGCCGTCAGCAGCGCGATCGCGCCCGCCTGCACGGCGCCGGGGCCCGCGGCGGCCCCGGCGATGGCCCGGTCGGAGGGTCCGCGCCGCTCCCCCGGCACCAGGGTGTCGGCGAACGCCTCCAGCGTGGAGACCGGCCAGGAGCCGTAGGCCTCCGTCGCGGCGGCCGCCCGCGCCGCCCCGGTGCCCAGGACGGGCAGGGCGGCGACGGCGGCGGCGAGTCCGCGCAGTACGGCGCGGCGGTCGATGCCAGCGTCCACCGCTACCGCGCCGGGCAGAACAGGCTGAAGGGCAGCGTGACGGCCAGGCCGGTCTCGCCGGCCTCGTCGCCGTACGCGGCCAGGACGTCCGCGACCTCGGGCAGCCGGGGCCGCAGCGCGGTCACGACGTCGCCGACGCCGACGCTGACGCCGTCGACGTGGAAATTCGTCAGCCGCATCGCGGCCCGCCGGGCGCGCTTGTCGAACCAGTAGCGGCCGTCCCACGTCACGTAGGGGACCGCGCCGGTCGTGGACTGCACGCTCCAGTGGTCGCGCTGGTAGTAGCGGCAGACGGGCAGCGCCAGGGCGAAGCGGGCGGGCTCGGCGAGCAGGAAGCGGACGGCGCCGCCGTTGTCGAAGGTGATGTCGCGCTTGGAGTACTCGACGCACACCGGGTCGGTGAGCCACAGCCACGGGTCGGGCGTCTCGCCCTCGCCGTAGGAGTGCCAGGCGCAGGCATCGGCGAACGCCGGCTCGGTGTACGGCTCGGGCGCCGAGGCCGCGGCGGGGCCCGCGGCGACGGCGAGGGTGACGAGCGCGGCGGCGACCGCCGTCAACAGGCGGGCGGGGCGGTGGAACGGGGACATGGGCACACTCCGGTGGTCAGTGGGGACGGGCCGGGGGCACCACCGCAGAATGCTCCTGACACGACATCAGGGCAAGAGGTTGTACAGAGACTCATTGAATCAGTGGCTCATCCACTGCCTCTGTGTGTTGACGCGCCGCACCCGGGGCGGCTGGGCTGGGACCGCACGTTCGGCACGCAAGCTGGAAGGACGGCCCCCGGTGGACCCACTGACCCGCGAGACCCTCGTCGACGTCCTGGAGCGCCGCCTCCAGGACGACATCCTCGACGGCGTGCACCCCACAGGCGCCCTCCTGCCGCCGGAGCAGCGCCTCGCCGAGGGCTACGGCGTCACCCGCACCACCGTGAAGCACGCCTTCGGGCGGCTGACCCAGGCCGGCCTGCTGGAGACCCGGCACGGCGTGGGCACCCGCGTGCGCGACTACCTCCGCCTGGGCGGTGCCGACCTGCTGCCGATGCTCGTCCGCCACAACCCCGGCTGGCTCGCCGACATCTTCGAAGTGCGCGCCGGCGTGGGCGCGCTCATCGCCGAGCGCGCCGCGGCCGCCGCCACGAGCGGCCAACGGGCCCGGCTGCGGGCGCTGTTGGGCGCCGTCGCGGAAGCCACCGGCCCGGACGCGGCCCAGCTCGCCGACGCCGAGGTGCACCGCGCCCTGGCCCACGCGACCGGCAACCGCGTCTACGTACTGCTCACCAACACCCTCTTCACCGCCTACCTCCCCCTGCGCGCACGGCTCGTCGCGCCCTTCCGCGACCCGGCCGAGGCCGCCGCCCGCCTCGAACCCCTGGTCACCGCAGTGGAGTCGGGGGACGGCGCGGCCGCGCGGGCGGCGGCGCAGGCGTATCTGGACGAGACCCGCCGGCTCATGGTGGAAGCGCTCGGCACGGACTGACCGGCCGCCGCTCCGGCCCGGCCGCGCCGCCCGGAAACCCCGGTGCGGCCCCGGCCCGGGCCCGGGCACACTGTGCCGATGAACGCCGGTGCCCCCGCCCGCACACCGCAGGAGTACGCCCTGCGCCACGTCGCCGCCCGCTCGTCGGGCGGCCCGGTCGACCCGAGCCTGCGGATCACGCTCAACTTCCACCCCGACCGGGACGCGGGCGGCATCCCGACCCTGGCGAGGATCGCGCAGGACGGCGTCTACCGCTCCCAGTTCGTGACGGGCACCAGCAACGGGGGCCTGACCGCCCACCCCGGCGGCGACCGCTGGCGCTGGGAGAGCCGCATCTTCGGCGGCGCCTACGACCGGGCCGCCGCCCACGAGCGTCCGGTGTACGGGGCGCTCAACCACCGGCGCGACCCGGCCGGCGGCGCCCCGCGCTTCGGTTCCTGCCACTTCCGGCTCGGTCCGCGGACCCTGTCACGGACCACGTTCTGCTACCCGGACAGCTCCACCGAACCGGAGCTCTTCGCCGTGGCGGAGCGCTTCTCGCTGCTGGACCCCGCGGCGGCCGGCGGCCTGGACACCCTGGACGGCCACATCGAGGCCCAGGTCCACGGCCCGGTCCTGCTGGACGGCGACGTGGAGGCGCTGGTGCTGGACCCCTCCTTCCGCGGAACCGCCGTGGAGGCCGCGGCCCGGAGCCTGCCCTGCCCGGTCGAGTGGCACAGCGGCTTCCGGCTGACCACGGAGCACCTGGTGCGCCACGCGGACTACCGCGGCCGGGAGTACACCGACCTCGGCGCCGCCGTCGCCGTCGGCGAAATCCTCGATCCGCGCATGATCGGGGACGCCGCCCGTACCGGCCGCCACGACCCTCAGGCGCTCAAGCGGCTCTGGCACGTGCTCGCGCGCTTCGGAGCCCCGGAGGGCGCCGACGGCGAGGCCGCGACCGCGTGCTGCCAGGCGGCCTGAGGCGTCCGGGAGCACGCTCGCGGGGAGCGACCCGGCGCGGAGCCGGATAGCGTGGAGAGGGCACCGGCCGCACCCCCGCGACCGGCTGCCGTTCCGTACGGGCCGTTGAGACAGGAGCCCCGATGACGTCGTCTTCGTCGCCGCACACGGGCACCTCCGCCCGCACCGGGGGCCAGGAACCCGGAGACGAGGCGCCGCGGCTGTCGGCGCTGGTGATCTACGTGCGCGACCTGGAGCAGTCGGCCGCGTTCTACGGCGACCTGCTGCGGATGGAGATCACCACCCGGGACACCACGGCCCTGCTGCTCACGGATGCCGGCGGCTCGATGGTGGTGCTGCGGGCGATGCCGCGCGGCGAGCACTCGCTCGGCGGCGTCGGCGTCCAGGCGACGGTGTGGACCGCCCGGGACCCCGAGGACCTGAGCCGGTGCGAGCGCCTGCTGCGGGAGCGGGACGCGCATGTGGAGACCACGTCGGTCGACGGCCGCACCGTGGTGGAGGGACGTGACCCGAACGGCCTCACGGTGATGGTGGCCCATCCGCGGCTCGAACCCGTCGTCGCCCAATTGATCATGAACCGCGCCTACGCGTGGTGAACGTTGCCGGTCCGGGCCCGGCGCCCCGGCAACGTCCGGGCGGGGGTGCTCCCCCGGCGGGCGGTCAGACGTCAGGGGTGACGGGTGACGGCCCAGGGCCACCCATCAGCCGCGGGCCGGGACCGATCTGACGGTTCATCGGTCATGAAAGCGCCTTCGGGGGGCAGGCGGTCGTGAGACGACACGTCACGTTCCGTACTGCCTTGAGGAGTGCTCCCATGCCTTTGAACTTCCGGAAGTCCTTCCGGATCTTTCCCGGCGTCCGGCTCAACATCAACAAGAAGTCGCTGTCGATCACGACCGGCGGCCCGCACGCGCACCACACCGTGAACACCCGCGGAGACCGCACCGAGTCGGTCGACCTGCCGGGTCCTTTCTCCTGGCGGCGCACCACGCGCCGCAAGCGGCGGTGACGGCGGTGACGGCGGCGGTCACTCGAGGATCCAGCCGGACATCCACCGCTCCTTGACCGCCGGCCACTCCGCCGCGACGAGCGAGTAGTAGACGGTGTCGCGCCACGTGCCGTCGACGCGCCGGAGGTGGCGGCGCAGCACTCCCTCGCGGATGCCGCCGATCCGGCTGACGGCGTCCTGCGAGGGCAGGTCGAGGTCGTCCAGCCGCCACTGCACGCGCCCGAAGCCGAGGTCCTCGAAGGCGTAGTAGACCAGCATGAAGTGGGTCTCCAGGTGCACCGGGGTGCCCCAGAGCACGGGGTCCATCCAGCTCCAGCCGATGTCGACGCGCTCGTCGGCGGCCTCGATGCCCACGTACGCCGCCCAGCCCGAGGGGCGGTCGGTGGCCCGGGGCACCACGGAGAAGGCGACCGCCTCGCCGGCCGCCGCCTGGGCGAGCCGCTGGTCGACCATGGCGCCCATCTCGGCGGTCGAGCGCGGCGGGGTCGTCGACAGCCAGCGCCACACCCGCTCGTCGGCACGGGCCGCCTGGTACAGGTCCGGGACGTGGCTGCGCGACAGCGGTACCAGCCGCGCGTACCGGCCGTCGATGGTGACGGAAGCAGGGAAGCGTACTGCCATGCCCGAACGCTAAACCGATCGGGCCGCCGGCGGCACCCGGTCGCGGATTCCCATACGATCTTCCGCCGGTACGGCCGACCGGCGCTCCCGCGTCCGGCTGGTAGACGGCTTCGGCAGGCATGCCGGGGTCCCTGGGCGGGGAGGCGGGTTGCATGACGAAGACCGGTCTCCCGGAGGGTATCCGGGCCTGCCTTTTCGATCTCGACGGTGTGCTGACCAAGACCGCGCTGGTTCACGCCGCCGCCTGGAAAGAGACGTTCGACGACTTCCTGCGCCGCCGTGACGGCGCGGACTTCCGCCCCTTCGACAAGGTGGCCGACTACGACGAGTACGTGGACGGCCGCCCGCGCGCCGACGGCGTCCGCACCTTCCTCGCCTCCCGCGGCATCGAGCTGCCCGAGGGGACGCCCGACGACCCGCCCGAGCGCGACACGGTGAACGGGGTCGGCAATCGCAAGAACACGATCCTCCTGGAGAAGATCCGCACCGAGGGTGTGGAGGCCTACGAGGGCTCCGTCCGCTATGTGCACGCCGTGCGCGCCGCGGGACTCCGTACCGCCGTGGTCTCCTCCAGCGCCAACTGCCGCGACGTACTGGTCGCCGTCGGCATCGAGGATCTCTTCGACGTGCGGATCGACGGCATCGTGGCCGCCGAACGCAAACTGCCGGGCAAGCCGCACCCCGACACCTTCCTGGAGGCGGCGCGCGACCTCGGTGTCGAGGCGGGCGCCGCGGTGGTCTACGAGGACGCGCTGGCCGGGATGGACGCGGGCCGCGCCGGGCGGTTCGGGTACGTGGTGGGGGTGGACCGGGTCGGCCAGGCGGACGCGCTGCGCGAGCACGGGGCCGACATCGTGGTGCAGGACCTCGCGGAGCTGTTGGAGGACAACGCGTGATCACCCACTCAGCGTTCTCGGTCGAGCCGTGGACGCTGCGCGAGACCGAGCTCGACTTCGACGTGCTGGCGCAGAGCGAATCCGTCTTCGCCCTGTCCAACGGCCACGTCGGCTGGCGCGGCAACCTCGACGAGGGCGAGCCGCACGGACTGCCCGGTTCCTACCTCAACGGCGTGCACGAACGGCATCCGCTGCCGTACGCCGAGGCCGGCTACGGCTACCCGGAAGCCGGGCAGACCGTCATCAACGTGACCAACGGCAAACTCATCCGGCTGCTGGTCAACGACGAACCCTTCGACGTCCGCTACGGGCGGCTGCGCTCCCACGAGCGCGAGCTCGATCTGCGCACCGGCCTGCTGAAACGTACCTGCGAGTGGACCTCGCCGGCCGGCTGCACGGTGCGGGTCCGCTCGACCCGGATGGTCTCCCTGACCCAGCGGGCCATCGCCGCGGTGCTGTACGAGGTGGAGGCCGTGGAGTCCACGGTCCGGCTCGTCGTCCAGTCCGAACTGGTGGCCAACGAGCAACTGCCGACGGTCTCCGGGGACCCCCGCGTCTCCGCCGTGCTGGAGTCCCCGCTGGTGCCCGAGGAGAACGTGGCGGTCAACACCCGGCTGCGGCTGGTGCACCGCACCGCCGTCACCGGGCTGCGGGTCGCGGCCGCCGCCGACCACCGGGTGGAGGGGCCGGAGTCCACGGAGAGCTTCAGCGAGAGCAACGAGGACACCAGCCGGCTCACCATCACCTGCGACCTGTCCCCCGGCGAGACGCTGCGCATGGAGAAGATCGTCTCCTACGGCTGGTCCGGGGTCCGCTCGCTGCCGGCGGTCCGGGACCAGGTGGAGGCCGCCCTCGCCGGCGCCCGCGGCACCGGCTGGCAGGGCCTGGTCGACGAACAGCGCGAGTACCTGGACTCCTTCTGGTCCCGGGCGGACGTCGAGATCGACGGCGACGCCGAGATCCAGCAGGCCGTGCGCTTCGCCCTCTTCCACGTACTGCAGGCCGGCGCCCGCGCCGAGCAGCGCGCGATCCCCTCCAAGGGCCTGACCGGTTCGGGGTACGACGGCCACTCGTTCTGGGACACCGAGAGCTTCGTGCTGCCGCTGCTCACCTACACCTCCCCGAACGCGGTCGCCGAGGCGCTGCAATGGCGGCAGGCGACCCTACCCGCGGCCCGGGAGCGGGCCGCCCAACTGGGGCTGAAGGGGGCCGCGTTCCCCTGGCGGACCATCGACGGCTCCGAGGGGTCGAGCTACTGGCCGGCCGGCACCGCGGCCTTCCACATCAACGCGGACATCGCCGACGCCGTGGTGCGCTACGCCGCCGTCACCGGCGACGAGGTCTTCGAGCGCGAGACCGGTGTGGAACTGCTGGTCGAGACGGCCCGGTTGTGGCTCTCCCTGGGCCACCACGACCACCACGGCCGGTTCCACATCGACGGGGTCACCGGGCCCGACGAGTACAGCGCGATCGCGGACGACAACACGTACACCAACCTCATGGCCCAGTCGAACCTGCGCCACGCAGCCGACATGGTCGAGCGCCACGCCGAGCAGGGCACGGCCCTCGGCGTCGACGACGAGGAGACCGCCGCCTGGCGGGACGCCGCCGAGGCCATGACCGTGCCCTACGAGAGCTCCCTGGGCGTCCACGAGCAGTCGTCCGGGTTCACCCGGCACCAGGCGTGGGACTTCTCGGCGACCCGCCCCGACCAGTACCCGCTGATGCTCCACTTCCCGTACTTCGACCTCTACCGCAAGCAGGTCATCAAGCAGGCGGACCTGGTGCTGGCGATGTTCGTGCGGGGCGACTGCTTCGACGAGCGGCAGAAGGCACGCAACTTCGCCTACTACGAGCCGCTCACCGTCCGGGACTCCTCCCTGTCGGCGTGCGTCCAGGCGATCATCGCGGCCGAGGTGGGTCATCTGCGCCTGGCCTACGACTACCTCGGCGAGGCCGCACTCATGGACCTCAAGGACCTGGAGAACAACACGCGCGACGGGCTGCACATCGCCTCGCTCGCCGGCACCTGGATGGCGCTGGTCGCGGGCTTCGGCGGGATGCGGCGCACCGCGAGCGGGGTCGGCTTCGCCCCGCGGCTGCCGGAGAAGGTGCGGCGGCTGGCCTTCACGTTGCAGGTGCTCGGGCGGCGCCTGCGCGTCGAGATCACCGACTCGGTGGCCACGTACACCCTGCTGGAGGGCGACCCGCTGGAGATCCGGCACTTCGACGAGGCGCTGACCGTGTCCACCGCCGGTCCGGAGCGCCGCTCCGTACCGGCCGTCACCGCGCGCCCCGAGCCGGAGCAGCCGCCGGGCCGCCGGCCGGCGCGGCGCTGAGGGGGCGCGGGGCGGGGCGGCTCACAGTGCGGTGAGGATGCGGGGGCCCTCCTCGGTGATGGCGACGGTGTGCTCGATGTGCGCCGCCCGGCTGCCGTCGTCGGTTCGCAGGGTCCAGCCATCGGCGGCGGCGTGGTAACCGTCGTCGCCGCCGGCCATCAGCATCGGCTCGATGGCCAGGGCCAGGCCGTGGCGCAGGGGGAAGCCACGGCCCGGCCGCCCGCGGTTGGGGACGTGGGGGTCCTCGTGCATGCGGCGGCCGATGCCGTGGCCGCCGAAGTCCCGGGGCATGCCGCAACGGGCCGCGCGGGCCACGCTGCCGATGGCGTGCGCGATGTCGCCGATGCGGTTGCCCACCGTGGCCGCGGCGATCCCGGCGTCCAGCGCGCGCCGGGTGGCGTCGATCAGCTCCAGGTCGCCGGGGCGCGGGGTGCCGACGGTGAAGCTGATCGCGGCGTCCCCGGTCCAGCCGTCGAGTTCCGCGCCGCAGTCGATGCTCACCAGGTCGCCGTCGCGCAGCCGGTAGCCGTCCGGGATGCCGTGCACGATGGCCTCGTTCACCGACGCGCAGATCACCGCGGGGAACGGCGTCGGCGCGAACGACGGACGGTACCCGAGGAACGGGGACCGGGCGCCGGCGGCGTCCAGGACCGCCCGCGCCGCCTCGTCCAGCTCGCGCAGCGACACCCCGACGCGGGCCGCCTCGCGCACGGCGGCCAGCGCGTGGGCAACCACGCGGCCGGCCTCCCTCATGGCCTCGAGGGCCGAGTCTGTCTTGATCTCCACCATGTGCCGTGTCCTCGGTTCTCGCGGGTCGATGCGACCCAATACTTATACCGGTATTAGTATCACGGTCATGGTGAGAACGCCTTTGACCCCGTGGGAACGCGAACGCGGCGAGCGCTTCGGCGCGCTGCTGCGGGAGGCCCGCGGCGACCGCAGCATGGTGGACGTCGCCGCGGCCGCCGGCGTCTCCGCGGAGACCCTCCGCAAGATCGAGACCGGCCGCGCCCCGACCCCGGCCTTCTTCACGGTCGCGGCCCTGGCCGCGGCCCTCGGCATCTCCCTGGACGTGCTGGTCGCGGCCTGCGCGGCCGCCGACCCCGGCGAGGGCGAGGCGGGGCAGGCCCTGTCGGCCTGAGGGTCCGCGCGTGCGCCCGGCGGCGACGGGCAAGGGGCACGGTGTCGCAGCCGGGAAGCGATCGTGGTCCCCGCTCCCGGCCGCACCCCGTCGCGAGGGAGGCACGTGCCTCCGCCGTTGCGCGCCTCGCCGCCGGGGCCGGCGGCGACGCCCGGAGGGCGGGCATCGCGGGCGATTCGCTGGTGCGCCGCGCCGCGTTGTGGTTACCTGGCGGCATGACCGTGCTTGTGAGCCGACGCCACGTGGACTACGTGCGCGTCACCAGCATGAGTTGTCGCGCCGCGCGCTGACGCCGCGCTTTCCGGCGTCCTGCCGCCGCTTCCCTTCCGGCCGCTGATCATCCGGGCCTCCGGCTGCCCGCTCCGGGACGATTCCCGCGTTCGCGCACGCCGTCGGCACGCCCGCACGCCCGCACGTTCCCGTACGCGCACCAAGGGAGAATCATGAGCCAGCCCATCGACTCCGTGACCGCGGGGCACACCCCGGAGGAGGCCCCGGCGGGGCCGGACACCTCGGCGTGGTCGTTCGAGACGAAGCAGATCCACGCCGGCGCCGCGCCCGACCCCGCCACGGGGGCCCGCGCCACGCCGATCTACCAGACGACGTCGTTCGTCTTCCGCGACACGCAGCACGCCGCCGACCTCTTCTCGCTCGCGGAGCCGGGCAACATCTACACCCGGATCCACAACCCGACGCAGGACGTGCTCGAACAGCGCGTCGCGGCGCTGGAGGGCGGCGTGGCGGCGGTCGCGCTGTCGTCCGGCCAGGCGGCGGAGACGCTGGCGATCCTCAACGTGGCCTCGGCCGGGGACCACATCGTCTCCAGCACGTCGCTGTACGGCGGCACCTACAACCTCTTCCGGCACACGCTGCCGAAGTTCGGCATCCAGGTCTCGTTCGTCGACGACCCGGACGACCTGGACGCCTGGCGCGCGGCGATCCGCCCGGAGACCAAGGCGCTGTTCGCCGAGACGCTGGGCAATCCGCGCGGCAACGTACTCGACGTACGGGGTGTCGCGGACGTGGCGCACGAGGCGGGCGTGCCGCTGATCGTGGACAACACGGTGCCCACGCCGTATCTGCTGCGGCCGATCGAGCACGGCGCGGACATCGTGGTGCACTCGGCGACCAAGTTCCTCGGCGGACACGGCACGACCATCGGCGGGGTCGTCGTGGACGGGGGCACCTTCGACTTCGGCGCCCATGCCGAGCGCTTTCCCGACTTCACCGAGCCCGACCCCAGTTACCACGGCCTGCGCTACTGGCCGGCGCTGGGCCCGGGGGCGTACGCCATCAAGCTGCGCGTGCAGTTGCTGCGCGACCTCGGCCCGGCGATCGCCCCGCACTCGGCCTTCCTGCTGCTCCAGGGCATCGAGACGCTGAGCCTGCGCATCGAGCGCCATTCCGCCAACGCCCAGGCCCTGGCCGAGTGGCTGGAGCGGCGTGACGAGGTGGCCGCGGTGCACTACCCGGGGCTGCCGTCCAACCGCTGGTACGAGGCGGGGCAGCGCTATCTGCCGCGCGGCGCGGGCGCGGTGCTCGCATTCGAGCTGCGCGACGGAGTCGAGGCGGGCAAGCGGTTCGTCGACGCCGTCGAGCTCTTCAGCCACCTGGCCAACATCGGCGACGTGCGCAGTCTGATCATCCACCCCGCGTCCACGACCCACAGCCAGCTGGACGGGGCGCAGTTGGCGGCCACCGGCACCTCGCCGGGCCTGGTGCGCCTGTCCGTCGGCATCGAGAACCTCGCCGACCTCAAGGCGGACCTGGAGGCCGGTTTCCGCGCGGCCAAGGCCGCGTCCTGAACGCCGTCACCGACACCGCGGTCCCCCTTCCGCCGGCCTCCGGGGCCTGGCGGGAGGGGGACCCGCCCGGCCGCCGCATGTGGCACGCGCTGGAGAAGCCGCTGCCGCTGGAGTCGGGGGACGAACTGCCGGGGGTACGCGTCGCGTACGAGACGTGGGGGCGCCTCGCGCCGGACGCCTCCAACGCGGTGCTGGTGCTGCACGCCCTCACCGGGGACAGCCACGCCGCGGGGCCGGCGGAGCCCGGGCACCCGACACCCGGCTGGTGGGACGGGCTGATCGGGCCCGGCGCGGCACTGGACACCGACCGCTGGTTCGTCGTGGCGCCCAACGTGGTGGGCGGCTGCCAGGGCAGCACCGGGCCCTCCTCCCTGCGGCCCGACGGCAGGCGCTGGGGCGGGGCCTTCCCGTACCTGACGCAGCGGGACCAGATCGCGGCGGAGGCGGATCTGGCGGACGCGCTGGGCATCGGCCGGTGGGCGCTCGTGGTGGGCGGTTCCATGGGCGGCATGCGGGCGCTGGAGTGGGCCGTGTCGTATCCGGAACGCACCGGATCACTGCTGCTGCTCGCCTGCCCGCCGGCGGCGAGCGCGGAGCAGATCGCCTGGGCGAACGTCCAGTTGCACGGCATCCGCGACGACCCGCACTGGCGGGGCGGCGACTACCACGACGCCGCACCGGGCCAAGGTCCGCACGCGGGGCTGGGGTTGGCCCGCCGGCTCGCGCACGTCACCTACCGCAGCGAGCGGGAGCTGACCGTCCGCTTCGGGCGTTCCCCGCAGGGGGCGGAGGATCCGTGGCGCGGCGGCCGCTACCAGGTCGAGTCCTACCTCGACCATCACGCCGCCAAGCTCGTCCACCGCTTCGACGCGGCCAGTTACGTCGTCCTGACGCAGGCCATGAACTCCCACGACGTCGGCCGCAACCGCGGCGGCATCGCCTCCGCCCTGCGCCGCGTCACCGCCGCCACCCTCGTCGCCGGAGTCTCCTCCGACCGCCTCTACCCCCTCCCCCAGCAGCACGAACTCGCCTCGGGCATCCCGGCCGCCGACCGTCTGCGGGTGATCGACTCCCCCCACGGCCACGACGGCTTCCTCATCGCCACGGACCAAGTCGCCGCGCTTGTCCGGGAACTGCTCGGCTAGGCCCAATACCGACCGAACAGGCCACAGCACGGGACGACACAGGGTGGCAGCAGCGCATGACGCCGCGCGTCCTGCAGCCCGGCGGATTCGGCCGTGCTGTCGGTCCTTTGACGGAGTCGTTGCAGATCACTGACCATATGTCCTCGCCGAGGTCTCCGCCCGGCCATTTCCGTGCCCGGTTCCCGATACCCGGGAGCAAGTTCGCGGGATCAGGGTCTCGAGATAGATGCATCATGCAATCTGGAGGCTTTGAGTCATGTCTGCAGTGTCCCGAAGAAACTTCCTTGGCACCGCCGCGACCGTCGCCGGTGCGGCGGCCATCGGTGCAACGCTGCCCGGCGTGAGCGCCGCCGCGACGTCCTCGCAGACCAAGGGCGCCCCGCACGGCCACGTGCACGGCGACATCCGCGACATCAAGCATGTCGTCGTGATCATGCAGGAGAACCGCAGCTTCGACCACTACTTCGGCTCCCTCAAGGGCGTGCGCGGGTTCGGTGACCGTTCGACGATCCAGCTGCCGGGCGACAAGTCCGTCTGGGAGCAGCCGAAGACGCTGACGGAAGGGGCCGAGACCCAGTTCCCGTGGCGGCTGAGCGGGGCGAAGACCTGGAGTGGCGCGACCCCGCCGAGCGCCGAGCTCGGCGCGGCCAACTACGGCGGCACCAGCCACGGTTGGACCGACCAGCACGGCGCCTGGTACGGCGGCCTCATGAACGGCTGGTACTTCGCCAAGGGCGGCCCGACCACACTCGGCTACTTGGACCGCAAGGACCTTCCCTTCCACTACGCCCTCGCGGACGCCTACACGGTCGGCGACGCCTACCACTGCTCCGTGCTCAGCGCGACCGGCCCGAACCGCACCTACCTGTGGGGCGGCACGATCAACGCCGACAAGAAGCACGGCACCTTCACCGCCACCGACGGCGGCGACGAGCTCGGCAAGTTCCTGCCCTGGGAGTCCTACGCCGAGACGCTCCAGAAGGCCGGCGTCAACTGGCGGGTCTACCAGTGCGCCGACGACTACGGCGACAACGGCCTGGAGTACTTCGACACCTTCGCCAAGCTCGACCCCACCCAGGGCGGCACGGCAGCCCCGGGCAACGTCTTCTACGACAACGGCGTGAAGAACGTCCCCGAGCCGGTCACCGGTCTCGCGGGCAACGCCGACAACATCAACGCCGCCATCCGCGCCGACGTGGTGAACGGCACGCTGCCGCAGGTCAGCTGGGTCGTCAACAACCAGTTCTTCTCCGAGCACCCGGTCACCGCACCCAGCAACGGCGCGTACTTCCTCCGCGGCGTCCTCGAAGCCCTCAACGCCGACCCGGAGGTCTTCAACTCGACCCTGGTCATCGTCAACTACGACGAGAACGACGGTCAGTTCGACCACGTCCCGCCGCCGATGCCGGCGCCGGGCGAGGCGGACGAGTTCGTCTCCGGCACCATGGCCCAGTACGGCGTCACCGCCCCGCTGCCGGTCGGCCTCGGCTTCCGCGTGCCGCTGCTCCTCATCTCGCCCTGGACCCGCGGCGGTTGGGTGACCTCCGAGGTCTCCGACCACACCTCGGTCATCCAGTTCATCGAGAAGTGGACCACCGCGCTCGGCAAGCCGGCCGTCTCCCCCAACATCAGCAGCTGGCGCCGCAAGGTCTGCGGTGACCTCACCGGCGCCCTCGACTTCACGTCGCCGGTCTACGGTCTGCCCCACCTGCCGGACACCGGGGATCTCGTCCCCGAGACGCGGTACACCCCGCTGCCGGGCGACAACACGATGCCCACCCAGGAGCAGGGCACCAAGCGGGCCCGCCCGCTGCCGTTCCAGCCCAACGCCAACCTGACCGGGTTCGCCCCCGGTGCGGCGAAGCTGGAGTTCAGCAACGACGCCCCGTTCGCCACGAAGGCGAGCCACTTCGCCGTCTACAACAACCTCAGCGGCCTCCCGACGCTGGCCCAGTACCCGGCCGCGTTCCCGGGGCAGTACACCGTGGACAACAAGAAGTCGGTCGCCGGCACCGGCCCCGTCGGCTCCTCGGACAGCGACACCGCGTACGACCTGACCGTCACCGGCCCGAACCGGTTCCTGCGCCGCTTCATCGGTGATGTGGCCACCGCCGGCAAGGACCTCGTCGTCGAGGCGAGCTACTACGACGGCAAGTCGACCGCACACCCGAAGCTGAAGCTGCGGTTGCGCAACAACGGCCACAAGCCGGTGCGTTTCACCATCACGCACCACCACTACATCTCCGCAGCCCCGCACCACGTGACGGTCGACGGGCGTGACAAGGAGACGTTTGTGGTCGACCCGCTGAAGGTCAGCGACGGCTGGTACGACCTGACCGTCACGGTCGACTGCGACGGCACCTGGTCGCAGCGGTTCACCGGCCACCTCGAGACCGGCAAGGTCAGCATCACCGGCTGACCCCGGCCGCACCGACGGCCGCCCCTCCCCGCCGGGCCCGGAACGCGAGTACGTCGCGGTCCGGGTCCGCGGCCTGCGCGGTGCACGGTGCCCTGGCCCGCCTGTCCGTAGGATCCGTTATGTGGCAAGTGCAGCGGATCGTGAGTACCCGTCAGGCGCGGCCGGCGACGACGGCACGCGCCTGTCGGACACCGGCCGGGTCGAGGCGTTCAGCGACGGCGTGTTCGCCATCGTGATCACGCTGCTCGTGCTCGACCTCTACGACCACGACTTCCGGCGCGGTGACCTCGCGTCGGCCCTGGTCGCGCAGTGGCCCGCCTATGTGGCGTTCGTCGTCTCGTTCGTCTACGTGGGCGTGATCTGGCTCAACCACCATGCGCTCTTCCGGCGGATCCGCAGGATGGACTGCGGCCTGCTGTGGATCAATCTCGCGATCCTGTTCAGCACCGTGATCGTGCCCTTTCCCACCGCGGTCCTCGGGGATGCCCTGGCCAAGGGCGGAGGCACCGACGACCAGCGGGTCGCGGTGGTCCTGTACGCCTTGGTCGCCGCCGTCATGTCGGCGCCGTGGTGGGGGGTGTTCACGTATCTGGGCCGGCGCCCCCGTCTGCTGGAGCCCGGCGTGCCGCCCCGTCACCTGCGGGCGCAGCGGATCCGGCCGCTGACCGGTCTCGTGCTGTACGTGGTCTGCGGGGTGGGCGGGTGGTTCGTCGGCCCGGTCGTGGGGATGGTCTGCATCGCCGTGGTGATCCTCTATCACGCCCTCACCAGCGAGGGCCTTCGGGAAGGGCCGGCCGGCCGCCTCTTCGGCACCTTCAAGCGCTGAGTTCCCCGTCCGGGGTCAGCACTACGCGCTGCCCGGGGGCCGCCGGGGCGGTCCAGGCGTGCTCGACCCGGGAGAGGGGCACCGGGAGGGCGTCGACGTCGAGGGCGCCGGAGGCGATGAGCGCGGCGAGGGACGGGAGTTCGGCGACGATGCCGGCCGTACTCACGGAGCCCTGGCCGCTGCCCATGAGCTGGACGTCGGCGGCGCGCAGGAAGGCCGAGGGCAGGGTGATGTCCGGTCCGGCGACGGAGCCGATCTGGACCCAGGCCAGCGGCTTGGCGCGGTCGGGGCGGGCGGTGAGCAGGGCGGGCAGGGCGTGTTCGGTGGCGGGTCCCCAGAGGTAGTCCAGGACGATGTCGGCGTCACCGGCGGCGCGGCCGAGGTGGTCGGCGGTCTTCTCGGGGTCGCCGAGGAGGGGGACGGTCTCGTCGGCGCCGAGACCGGGGAGGAGCGCCAGGCGTTCGGGGTCGCGGCCGGCGGCGACGACGCGGGCGGCGCCGAGGTGCTTGGCGATCTGGACGGCGAACCGGCCGGCGTTGCCCGTGGCGCCCAGGACCAGGACGGTGGCGCCCGGCCGGAGCCGGGCGCGGCGGCGCAGGGCGATCCACGAGGACATCGCGGGGTTCATCGCGGCGGCCACGGCGACCGGGTCGGTGTCCGCGGGCAGGCTGACGGCGCGTCGGCGGTCGACGACGGCCCGCTCGGCCATGGTGCCCGTCGCGCCGTCCGGGGCCACGAAGTAGAGCAGTTCGCCCTGCGGGGTGCGGCCGACCGCGTCGACGCCCGGGACCAGGGGCAGGACGCCCTCGGAGGTGTAGTGGGTGCCGTCGGCGCCGGAGCGCACCCGGGGGTGCAGCCCGGCGGCGAGGACGTCGACCAGGATCTCGTGCTCCCCACGCGGCTCGGGGGTGGCGACGGTGTCGTAGCGGGGCGGGGCGTCGAAGGAGTGGACGACGGCGGCGCGCATGAAGGACCTCCTGGGCGGCGGAGCGGGCATCTATAGTTTGCTGCACGTACTACTTCGAAAGTAGTTTGTGCCACGTACCAAGTCAAGCGAAGGCGGCCCATGACCCAGAACCGCGAACCGGACCTCACTGAGGGACCGCAGAACACGCTGGACGCCCTCGCCCAGCTGTCGTTCCTCATCCAGGGCGCCCTGTCGCGCGTCGCCGCGGAGCACGACCTCTCACTCCCCCAGGTCCGGCTGCTCGGCATCCTGCGCGACCGCCGGCCCGGCATGCTCGAACTCGCCCGCCATCTAGGCCTGGACAAGTCCTCCATGACCGGCCTGGTCAGCCGCGCGGAGAAGCGCGGGCTGGTCGAGCGACTGCCCTCGCCCCACGACGGGCGCGGCGTCCTGGTCGGCCTCACACCGCTCGGGCGGCAGCTCAGCAGCCGGTGCACCGACGAGATGGAGCAGCACGTCGCGGCGCTGACGGCCGGCCTGACACCCGTCGAGCACGCCCTCCTCCGCATCGTGGCCGCCAAGCTCCTGGACGCCGCCGGACAGTGACGGCGCGACCGCGCACGGCGAGTCGGCGGGGGTTCGCCCCCCGGCCATCCAATGGCCACTCCTCGGTCGTGTCTTCCTGTGACGGTCGGAGAAGTTGGCTATACAACTTTGCCGAGGAGAGAGACCATGACCACCCTGACCGCCTTCCCGGTCGACGAGCTGCCCGCGATGTGGCTGCGCGACAACTGCCCCTGCACGGACTGCCGCGACCCGCGGTCGGGCCAGAAGCTCTTCCAGATCGGCGCACTGCCCGACGGGCTGCGGGTCGAGACGGCGACCGCTGTCCTCGGCGCCGCCGGTGAGCCCGCGCTCGAGGTCGTCTGGGCGCCCGACGGGCACCGCTCGGCGTACCCCGTCGCCTGGCTGGAGGCCAACCGGCCCGGCGGCACCTCGTACGGGGACCGGCGTACCGAGGACGGCAAGGAGCTGTGGCGGGCCCGCGATCTGGCCGGGCGGCTGCCGGAGGCGGACTGGGACGCCTACGTTGGCGAACCGGGGCTGCGGGCGCGCCTGCTGGAGTCCGTCCAGCGGCTCGGCTTCATGCTGCTGCACCGCGTGCCCGAGCGCGAGGAGCAGGTGCTCGCGGTGGCGGAGACCTTCGGTTTCGTGCGCGAGACCAACTACGGCAAGCTCTTCGACGTGCGCGTCGAGCCCGACCCGAACAACCTCGCCTTCACCTCGGTCGCCATCACGCCGCACACCGACAACCCGTACCGCGACCCCGTCCCGACGATCCAGCTGCTGCACTGCCTGGTCAACGACGCGGAGGGCGGCGACTCCGGCCTCGTCGACGGCTTCGCCGCGGCCGCGCTGCTGCGCCGGGAGGACCCGGAGGCGTTCGCCGTCCTCAGCCGCACGCCCGTGCCCTTCGTCTTCCGGGACGCGGCGACCGAGCTGCGCGCCGACCGGCCCCTGATCGGCACGGACGCCCTCGGCCGGGTGCGCGAGGTGCGCTTCAACAACCGCTCGATCGCCACCCTGCGGCTCCCGGCCGCCGAGCTGGAGGCGTTCTACGCCGCCTACCGCACCTTCGCCGCGCTGCTGCTCCGCCCCGAACTGCAGCTGGACCTGCGCCTGTCACCCGGCGACTGCCTGGTGTTCGACAACACCCGGCTGCTGCACGCCCGCACCGCCTTCGCGGCGGACGGCGCACGCCACCTTCAGGGCTGCTACGCCGACCTCGACGGCCTCGCGAGCAGCCTGGCCGTGCTGCGGCGCGCGGACACCCTGGAGCCGCTGGCCGAGCTGTTCGCCGGCGCGGGATCGGCGGAGTACCTGGGCGAGGCGGTCTCCATGGCCCAGCACATGCTGCAGGCGGGCGCCAGGGCCGAGGCCGCCGGCGCCGCGCCGCACCTGGTGGCGGCCGCGCTGCTGCACGACGTCGGCCACTTCGCGGGAGAGGTCACCGGGCAGGACCTGATGGACGGCACCGACAACCGGCACAGCCACACCGGCGCCGACCTGCTCGCCCGCTGGTTCGGACCGGAGGTCACCGAGCCGGTGCGGCTGCACGTCGCGGCCAAGCGCTACCTCTGCGCGGTCGAACCGGGTTACCACGACCGGCTGTCGGAGGCCTCGAAGCACACGCTGGCCGTCCAGGGCGGCCCGATGACCACGGAGCAGGCGGCCGCCTTCGCCGCCCTCCCGGGCGCGGCCGACGCGGTCGCCGTCCGCCGCTGGGACGAGGCCGCGAAGGACCCCGACGCCTTCACCCCGCCGTTCGAGCACTTCGTCCCCCTGCTCACCGCGCTGACGCGCGGCTAGACCGGGGGCCGGGCTTCCGCTGCGGGCCGGTGGGCCCCGTGCGGGTCCGCGGGGGCTGATCGCGCAGTTCCCCGCACCCCTACGGGGCCCGACGGCCGGCCGCACTCGCCTTCATCGCGAAGTTCCCCGCGTACGTTCCAGGGCCCTAGGAACCGGGGGGAGTCGCGCTGCGCCGGGCCTCCGCGATGTGGAGGCCGATGTACGCGGCGAGGCTCAGCGCGTCCTGGGGGTCGTCGGCCCGGAAGGCGATGCGGCGGAGGAGGCCGACGCGGTCGAGTGTGACGCCCTCGCGGGCGAGGACGAAGACGAGCGCGAGGAAGGCGGACCGGGCGTTTCCGTCGTCGAAGGGGTGGAAGAAGCACACGTCGAGACAGGCGCGCGCGGCACGGACGGACAGCGGCAAGGGTTTTTCTCCGTCCGGCGCGCTCTCGGCCAGACAGGCGTCGAGGCGGGCGCGGGTGGCCGGACCGATGCCGTAGCGTTCTCGGCCCTCCTTCGCGAAGGCGGGCAGGCCGCGGAACGGCGGCGGCTGCGGTGTGTGCAGGACGTGCTGCTGCCAGCCGCCGAGCAGTTCGAAGTCGAGCGGGGCGCCGCGCGCCGCGTCGGCCCGCACCAGCGCCAGGGCGGCGAGCAGGCCCTGCGCGCGGGCGGGGTCCAGAGCACCGTCGAAGGCGCGGATGTCGTCCGCCGCGCCGTCGCGCGACGGGGTGACCGGTCCGTCCGCGGCCGCGTCCGGGGCGTTCTCCCACGGCACGGCCTCGCGCACTTCGAGCCATCGCTCCAAGTGGTCCGGCACGGGTCCTGCGGACCAGTCGCCGTCGTCCGGCCGCAGCGACAGTGCGAGCCCTTCCGCGACATCCTCGACCAGCGCCGCGTCGGGGGCGGTCCAGCTCAGGAAACGCCCGCCGATCGCCTGGTCGACCAGTTCCCTGGCGACATCGGGTGCGACGCCCCAGTGGCTGAGGAACCAGGTGAGCACTTGCCGGCAGTGCTTGTGCCAGCCGCTGCCGCAGCCGGTGCGGTCGGCCACATGCAGGATCAGGTTCCGGGCGGCGCGGTCCCACAGGATCCGCTGGTCCTCGACGGCCACCAGCTCCAGCGGGTACGCCTCGAACCTCCCGGCCAGGCTCTCCAGCCACCCGCGCCACTCGCACAGCGCCGCCACGACACGGGCGGCCGTCTCCTCCGGGGTGGTGACCGAGCCCAGCGGGCTGGACCAGTTCCCGACCGGCCCTCCGTCGAAGTCCCCTTCGTCGTGCGCCCAGCGCCAGCCCACGACCCAGCGACCGTATGTCTCCACGAGGGCATGGGACATGGCGTCAGCCCACGGTTGGGCCTCGTCCCAGCGCCAGGCGTGCCTCGCCGAGTGGTCGGCGGGGCGGCGTGGCACTCGCCGGGCCGGCCCGAGCGCGTGGACCACCCGCGATGCCGAGGCACTGTCGAAAGGATGACGCGCGGGGTCCACCTCGTCCCAGGTCAGATCGTGAGGGGACAGCTCAAGAGGCATCGCACCAGGCTGCCACGTCCACCCGGTACCCGTTCAAATGCATTACCGGCGGCGCCCTGCCGCCCCCGGCCGGAGGCCGGACGGCGCACGCGCTTCGTGCGGCCGGCGGCGGCGAGGCACCGAAGTACCGCGGGTTCGTCCGAGGACGCGGCAAGGCGCAGCTGGAGCCAGTCCGACCAGGAGTCCTGGACCGACGGGTCGCCGAGCGGGACGGTCACCGAAGTGCTCTGGAGGGCGGCGAGTTCCCGGGCGCGGCCCGCGGCGTAGGCGCGGCTCCGCTGGGCTTCGAGCCGGTCGATCCAGGCCGGGCGATCGGCTGCCGGGACACGGTCGAGCGGCGTGCAGGACGATACCGAGCGCGATGCTCTCGCCGGGCTCGGCGGCGGGGCCGCGGGCCGGGCCGCCGCCCGTTCAGGTCAGGCCCGCTCCGTGCGCGGGCTGTGGTGGCGGCCCAGGGCCGAGGCGGCGACCGAGTTGTGCACCGTGAAGGCGATGGTGCCGGGCAGGTAGCGGTCCTCGGACCACTCCACCGGCATGCCCGCCGGATCGGTCGTGCGGCGGCGTTCGCGCAGCAGGACCTGGCCGGCCGGGCACTGAAGGAGCCGGACGTCGTCCTCGTCGGCCCATGCGATGTCGATGGTGTGGTCGGCGTCGGTGAAGAGCACCCCGTGCCCCACCAGCGCCTCGGTGTGCGACACGACGTCGGGCGCCAGCTCGGCCACCAGGGCGCCCACGCGGGCGGGGTAGAGGGACCGCTCCACCATGACGGGTTCGCCGGACAGGGTCCGCACCCGCAGGACGAGGTAGACCTCCGCCCCGGGCTCCAGGCCCAGTTGCGCGGCCTCCGCCGGCTCGGCCGGGCGCCGCACAACTCGGTCGACACGGCCGCCCGGCGTCTCGCCGAGGGAACGCGCCCAGTTGGTGAAGCTCAGCAGTTCGGAGAAGCTCTGCGACCGCGGGCCGCCGAGCACCGTGCGCGGGGTGCCGCGTCGCGAGGTGACGAGGCCGTCCGACCGCAGTACGGCCAGCGCGTGCCGCACCGTGCCGCGGGAGACCCCGTAGCGCTCGGCCAGCGTGCCCTCGGGGGGCAGCTTGGCGCCGGAGGCGTACTCGCCGGCGATGATCGCCGCGCGGAGTTCGGCGGCGACCTTCCGGTACCGCAGGCCGCTGTCGCCGCTGCCGTGGTCCTCCCGCAACGTTTCTCCCGGCCGCTCTCGTGTCCACCGGGCCGGCGGTCCGGCCGGCCTCGGACACGACCCTATCCGGACCGGACCCCTGCTCAGGGCCAGGTGGGAGATGGCAGGGGGCCGGGCCCGGGGGGCCCCCCCCCGCCCGCCCCCCCCCCCGACCCACCTCACACCGCGTGGACGGGGCCCCCCGACCCCAGGTCGAAAACGGTGGCCG